>NZ_CP017181.1:3965208-4270224 GCF_001729765.1 Enterobacter kobei | reverse complement strand
GCGCCGGTAGGTTACCGGCAGGGCAGAGCAGCTCCATAAATTATCCTGATGTAGTCGATCGCAAAATTGTTAACGAGCTGGGATTTTAATTAACCCCTGGGCGACAATTTTTGATTTAAGGCAGCTAATGGCGTATTGATGACACCAATAATGAGCGTCACCGGACGACGGTTTGTTGATTTACGCCGCTATGTTGTGCGTCGGATATGGCAAAATAGCGGGACTATTGCTATCAGGGAGTAAAGCTCGTGCTGGATAAACTGCGTTCACGTCTCGTACAATTCGGTCCATCAATGCTGAGCGTGCCGGTGAAACTGGCGCCGTTCGCGCTAAAACGTCAGGTGCTCGAGCAGGTCCTGAGCTGGCAATTCCGCCAGGCGCTGCAGGACGGCGAGCTGGAGTTTCTGGAAGGCCGCTGGCTGAGCATTGAGGTGCGTGACATCGGGCTGCGCTGGTTTACCTCGGTTGAGAATGATCAACTCATTGTGCGTGAGTCCGCCGAGGCGGATGTGAGCTTTAGCGCCAGTGCCAGCGATCTGCTGATGATCGCCGCGCGTAAACAGGACCCGGATACGTTATTCTTCCAGCGCCGTCTGGTCATTGAAGGCGATACGGAGCTGGGTCTGTACGTGAAAAATTTAATGGATGCCATTGAGCTGGAGCAGATGCCGAAAGCGCTGCGCGTGATGCTGATGCAAATGGCAGATTTCGTTGAGGCCGGGCTGAAAACCCCGCCTGACAGTAAACACACTTCAGTAGGTGAGCCATGCTGATTCGAGTCGAAATTGGGATTGATGCACCGGGTATCGATGCGTTGTTACGCCGCGCTTTTGAGAGCGATGCGGAGGCCCAACTGGTCCACGATCTCCGTGAAGACGGCCTGATTACTTTAGGGCTGGTAGCCACCGATGACGAAGGTCAGGTTGTTGGCTATGTTGCCTTCAGCCCGGTAATCGTTCAGGGCGAAGATCTGCAGTGGGTAGGCATGGCACCGCTGGCGGTCGATGAGAACTATCGCGGCCAGGGCCTGGCGCGCCAGCTGGTGTATGAAGGGCTGGACTCGCTGAATGAGTTTGGCTATGCCGCCGTGGTCACGCTGGGCGATCCGGCATTTTATGGCCGCTTAGGCTTCGAGCAGGCCGCGCATTACGATCTGCGCTGCCGCTGGCCGGGTACCGAATCCTCCTTCCAGGTACATCGCCTGGCGGATGATGCCCTGAACGGTGTGAGTGGCCTGGTTGATTACCACGATCACTTCAATCGTTTCTGAGCAGGCTTTCGCGTAGCGCCTCAAATGAGCCGTCTCCGGTAACGAGGCGCTCTTTCTGGCGCTTCGTCAGCTGTTTAATCCGGTATTCCAGCCTGAGCGCCAGCGACCTGTCGCCGACGGCGGCGTAAAAAGCCAGCTGAAGTTCACCTTTCCCCCGCAGCGCTTTTGCCCCTTTCCCCGTTTGATGTTGTAAAAAACGCCGCGCCACATCGGTAGTGATCCCGGTGTAGAGTGCGTTATCAGCGGTTCGGACGAGATAGAGAAACCAGCACACGGTAAACAGATTCAGTATGTTAAGGTGAACGCACCATAGCATGAGAGAGAGCGAAAATGGAAACACTGGCAGCCATTAACCGCTGGCTGGCGAAGCAGCATGTCGTCACCTGGTGCGTCTGTAAAGACGAAGAGATGTGGTGCGCGAACGCCTTTTATTACTACGATCCCGAGCGCGTAGCCTTCTATGTCATGAGCGAAGACAAAACGCGGCATGCGCAAATGACCGGCCAGCAGGCGAAGGTGGCGGGTACGGTAAATGGCCAGCCCAAAACGGTCGCGCTGATCCGTGGCGTGCAGTTCAAGGGAGAGATCCGTCGGCTGGAGGGAGAAGAGAGCGACGCGCGCCGTAAGCACTACACGCGCCGCTTCCCGGTTGCCGCTGCGTTAAAAGCCCCGGTGTGGGAAATCCGCCTCGATGAGCTGAAATTTACCGACAACACGCTGGGCTTTGGCAAGAAGCTTCACTGGCTACGCGCCGAGCAGGCGTAGCGCTTCCCGGTTAAACGCCGGAAGATCGTCCGGGGTCCGGCTGGTGATCAACTGGTCTTTGTCGTTGACCACTTCCTGATCGTAAAACTCAGCCCCCGCATTTTTCAGATCGATCACGATCGGTTTCACCGCCGTCAGCTTACGTCCGCGGACCACGTCGGCGCTGATCAGCAGCTGCGGGCCGTGACAGATAGCAAAGACCGGTTTTCCGGTAGCGACAAAGTCACGTGTGAAAGTGACGAAACGCTCGTCCCCGCGCAGGGAATCCGGTGAATGGCCGCCGGGTAACAGCAGGGCGTCGAAATCAGACGGGCTGACGTTATCGATGGTTTCGTCGATGGTCACGCTGGCTTCGCCCTTATGGCCTTTCACCGTTTTGCCCGCTTCTTTCTCAATGGTAATGACCTCATGTCCCGCCTTGCGGAATGCCTCTGCAGGAGAGGTGAATTCTGAATCTTCAAACTCGTCGGTAATCAAGACTGCGATTTTCTTGCCCATGCTTCCTCCGTTGTTTTGGCTTCAGACTGATTTTTCTCCGCTTGTGGTAAATACTTACCTGTAACAGACTTCTAAGTGTGGTCGACCACGCTGAGTTCGCAAACGGACAATTCTGTAAAGGGGATACGATGAGCCAGGTACTGATTACGGGCGCAACCGGGCTGGTCGGCGGGCATCTGCTGCGGCTGCTGATCCAGGATCGCCATATTAACTATATCGCCGCACCGACGCGTCGCCCGCTGCTGGATATCTCCGGCGTCTTTAACCCGCACGACCCGCAGCTCACCGACGCGCTGGCGCAGGTGCAGGACCCGATTGATATCGCCTTTTGCTGCCTCGGTACGACGCGGCGTGAGGCGGGCAGTAAAGAAGCCTTTGTCCATGCGGATTACACCCTGGTGGTGGATACCGCACTGACGGCGAAAAAATTGGGGGCAAAGCATTTTCTGGTGGTCAGTTCTCACGGCGCGAGCAACGGCTCGCCGTTTTTTTACAACCAGGTGAAGGGCAAGATGGAAGAGGCGCTGATTGCCCAGAAGTGGGAATATCTGACCATTGTGCGGCCTTCTATGCTGATGGGGCACCGCGACGAACGGCGCTTTAACGAGTTTGTTTTCGCTCCGCTGTTTCGCATCCTGCCGGGTAACTGGAAGTCCATTGAGGCGCGGGATGTCGCGCAGGCGATGCTGAAAGAGGCGCTGGCACCGTCGCAGGAAGGGGTCAATATCATCCCTTCGGCAAAACTGCGTGAAATCGCGCAGGGCGAGGCGTAAACTTCTCCGGCTTATTCAATAACACTCTCCGGGGAATGGTATGACTGGTCAGTCTTCATCTCAGGCGGCGACACCTGTCCAATGGTGGAAGCCCGCACTCTTCTTTCTCGTGGTCATCATTGGCCTCTGGTATGTGAAATGGCAGCCGTACTATGGCAAGGCCTTCACCGCCGCCGAAACGCACAGCATTGGTAAATCGATACTCGCGCAGGCGGATGCCAGCCCGCTGAAGGCGGCGTGGGATTACGCCATGGTCTACTTCCTGGCTGTCTGGAAAGCTGCGGTATTAGGCGTCTTGTTAGGGTCGCTGATTCAGGTACTTATTCCGCGAAACTGGCTGGTGAAAACCCTCGGGCAGCCACGCTTTCAGGGCACCTTGCTGGGGACGATTTTCTCTCTGCCGGGCATGATGTGTTCATGCTGTGCAGCCCCTGTGGCCGCAGGAATGCGCCGTCAGCGTGTCTCGATGGGCGGTGCGCTGGCGTTCTGGATGGGCAACCCGCTGCTCAACCCGGCAACGCTGGTGTTTATGGGCTTTGTGCTCGGCTGGCATTTTGCGGCTATCCGCCTGGTTGCCGGGCTGCTGACGGTGCTGGTGGTGGCGACGCTGGTGCAAAATCTGGTGAAAGAGAAAGCGCCAGAGCCCGCTTCTGTTGAGCTGGACATCAGCGAGCCGCAGGGCGGTTTCTTTGCCCGCTGGGGTAAAGCGCTGTGGCAACTTTTCTGGAGCACCATTCCGGTTTATATCCTGGCGGTTCTGGTGCTCGGTGCGGCGCGCGTCTGGCTGTTCCCGCATGCGGATGGCGCGATTGATAACACGCTGATGTGGGTGATTGCGATGGCCGTTGCTGGCTGCCTGTTTGTGATCCCAACGGCGGCTGAAATTCCGATTGTTCAGACCATGATGCTGGCTGGCATGGGCACCGCGCCCGCGCTGGCGCTGCTTATCACCTTGCCGGCCATTAGTTTGCCGTCGCTTGTCATGCTGCGTAAGTCTTTCCCGGCAAAAGCGCTGTGGCTGACAGCGGGGCTGGTAGCGTTAAGTGGGGTGCTGGTGGGAAGCATTGCGCTTCTGTGAAAAAAAAGCCCGGTGGCGCAACGGTATGAACCGGAAACATGGGTAACACTTTAGACCGGATACATGGGTAACAGTTATAACTGGCATAGAAGAGGAGACTCGCTATGCCCTGGACTGAGACCCGACCTATGCAACGCCTTGATTTTATCCGTGCCTGCCATGCAGGTACGGACTCCTTCTCCGCGCTTTGCCGTCTTTTTGGCATCAGCCGTAAAACCGGCTATAAATGGCTTCAGCGTTTTGACCCTTCTGACCTGTCATCTCTCTCGGACCGGTCGCGTGCGCCACGCTCCCACTCCCGGACGGTTCCTGATGATATCGCCGGACACCTGACTGCCCTGCGTCAAAAACACCCTGACTGGGGGCCAAAAAAACTGCGGATGTGGTTGCTCAATCATCACGTCGATTTTACCGTACCTGCCGCCAGCACTATCGGCGATATCCTCAAGCGCGAAGGCCTGGTTCCGGATAAAAAACGAAAACGCAGAACACCAGGCAATCGCCAGCCCCTGACCATCATCAGTGAGAACAATCAGGTCTGGAGCGCTGATTTTAAAGGCAAGTTCAGGCTGCTCAGCAGAGAGTACTGCCATCCTTTCACCCTGACCGATAATCACAGCCGGTATCTGCTCAGCTGCCGGGGAACACACCGTGAGAGTGAACCCTTTGTCAGAGAGTGCCTGACGGATGCGTTCCTGGAATATGGTCTGCCGGAAGTGCTTAGAACCGATAACGGCCAGCCCTTCGCGGGAACAGGAATAGCCGGATTAAGTCGTCTTGCCGTCTGGCTAATCAAGCTGGGCATCAGGCCGGAGCGTATCAGAAAGGGGCATCCGGAAGAAAATGGCCGCCATGAGCGAATGCACCGCTCCCTGAAAAGTGCGGTGAAACAGGGCAACACCTTCATGACGATGGAAGAACAACAGCGGTGGTTCAGTGACTACCGGAAAGAATTTAACTACGAAAGGCCGCATGAAGCACTGGCGGGAGCAACGCCCGGAACGGTATGGCAACCCTCAAACCGACACTGGGATGGCCGTGTTCCTGAATATGCTTATCCGGAAGGAGGTACAGTCTACAGGGTGAAATCGAGGGGGACCCTCTATATGGGAAAAAAGGGTACGGTGTTCCTGAGTGAAGCACTGACTGGGGAGTACATCATGCTGGAAGAACAAGATGATGGCCTTGAGGCCATCATCTTTAATGGGATAACGCTTGCGTACTACGACCGAAAAACCCAGAGTGTGCTCCGGATAGACTAAAAGTGTTACCTATGTTCCCGGTCTGATCTGTCACCTATGTATCCGGTCATACACAACGCTTACCGGGCCTACAGTGAGGTTTTTTTATTTGATGTAAGTAAACGCGGTGGTGACGTGCTTCACGCCGCTGACCCGGCTGGCGATATCCGCTGCCGCTTTCCCTTCACGGTCGGTAACCAGACCCAGCAGGAACACTTCACCGTTTTCGGTCGTCACTTTTACGTTTGAGGATTTCACCTGATCTGAACCCAGCAGCTGGGAACGGACTTTTGTGGTGATCCAGGTGTCAGACGACGCCGTACCCAGGCTGATTGGCTGGCCCTGACGGATTTCATTGAAGACTTCCGTAGTGCCCTCAACGCCCATGGCGATCTGCTTCGCGCGGCTGGAGAGTTCGGTATTCGGTGACTGACCCGTCAGCAGGACTTTGCCCTGATAAGCCGTCACGTTGATACGCGCTTCTTTCTTAATTTGTTCGTCTTTCGACAGCGCACTGTTGACGCGCAGCTCCAGCGTACCGTCATCCACCTGCGTTCCTACAGAGCGTGGATCGGTCGCCGCTTTTGTGCCTACTGCGGCAGTACCCACGACAGCCGCAGCGATACATCCCTGAAGCAGCAATGCAGACATAAGGACTGCGAGGGTCGATAAAGCCTTCATAAAAACTCCTTAATCATCCTGGTGAGGGAAAAGCGTGTTATCGATCAAATCGCATAAGCAGTTTACCGTGAGCATATGCATCTCCTGAATGCGTGCGCTTCGGTGAGACGGAATGCGGATTTCCACATCCTGCGGCCCCAGCAGACCCGCCAGTTCACCACCGTCATAGCCGGTTAAGGCGACGATAGTCATGTCTCGGGTGACCGCGGCTTCAACGGCTTTGACAATGTCCCGGCTGTTGCCGCGCGTGGAGATGGCCAGCAGCACATCACCGGCATGCCCCAGGGCGCGCACCTGCTTTGCGTAAATTTCGTCATGCAGACGATCGTTAGCAATCGCTGTTAAGACCACATTATCGGTATTAAGTGCAATGGCAGGTAAACTCGGGCGTTCGGTTTCAAAACGATTAATCATGCTGGCAGCAAAATGCTGTGCGTTGGCGGCTGAGGTACCGTTGCCACAACAGAGGATTTTGTTGCCATTAAGCAGGGATTGCACCAGCGTCATTGCAGCACGAGAGATCGCGTCCGGAAGGGCTTCCGCCGCGGCAATCTGAGTCTGGATGCTTTCTGTGAAGCACACTTTAATTCTTTCGAGCACGTTATCCCTTTTAAATCGTAATTATGCGTCTTCGCCAAAAGCGTTTTTAAGCCATTCGATCTCATTTCCGGTGAAGGCTATCACATCGAACCGGCAATCCACAGTATCAAAACTCCCATTATGGCGGGCAAGCCACAAGTGGGCAGTCTGTAATAATTTATGTTGTTTGGCGAGCGTCACGCTGGCGGCAGCACCGCCAAAACGGGAAGACTGTCGAAAGCGGACTTCTACAAACACAATCACCTGACCCTCTTTCATGATCAGATCAATTTCGCCGCCACGTCCGCGAACGTTAGCGGCGATAAAATGCAGTCCTTTGCCTTCAAGCCAGCGACGCGCTTTTAACTCCCACGCATCGCCGGTCTCTTTACGGCTTAACTGGCCGGGACGATTTGTCCCTGCTGGTATTTGAGCCATGATAACTTCCTGTTGATCACGCAGTCCTGCGTCGCGGTCAGATCGCCGGTGTTGCCGTTAAGCTCAAAGCCCGGTACCTGACGCATCTGGGTAAAGTGGTTCGCCAGCGCCCATGCATCGACCCCCATGGCATACAGACGCGCCAATGAGTAATCGTTACGTACGCTGCTCAGCGCCTGCTGCATCAGCGCCGGGTTGCTGCCCGCGAGCATCGGAATTTCACTGTACTGCAGGCCGTCCATTTCCAGACGGAAATCCGGGCCAGCGGTGCCTTGCGCGCTGCGGGAACTGGCATAGAGCGTTGCGCCGCTCTGGCTGCCGTTACGCATCGCAATCATTGGTTTGATAAAGGCGATCTCTTGCGGTGTGGCAACGATATAAGCCGCATCCACTTTTCCACCGCCGCCGATCTGCGCATCGGTAGGTGGGGCAGGGATGGTCAGCCCACCAATGGTCACGCCCTGCTGCTGTGGCAGGCTGGCGGTCACCGGGCTGCCGTTAAGCGCGATACCCGCTCCGCCGTTTACGCCCGCGCGCAGTTCTGAGACGGAACCGAATTTCTGCTGCAGCACGATACCGCCGCCCAGCTTCTGCCACTCATCGGCGAAGGCATTCGCTACGCGATCGCCCAGCGTACTGCGCGGGATGAGCAACAGTGGAGCCTGTTTACCCTGCTCGTGGATATGACGTGCCGCATCGCGAGCTTCGTCTTCCGGAGAGAGCGCGAAGTAGCAAATATTGGCCCGGTTCTGAACCTGCTCCGGCTGGTTGAGCGCCAGCACGTTCAGCGTGGTATTGCTCTTCATCAGCTCTTCCACGTTGTTTTTCAACAGCGGACCGACAACGATGCTCGCCCCGTCCTGTTGCACCTGAGCCAGTACCTGGTCAAGCGGCTGCGAACTGGTGTCGTAAATTTTCAGTTCGGTGCCAGGATTAGCGCTGGTGGTCGCCACGGCCTGCGGCTGCGCGGCAGGTGGAGTGGTTGGTTGTGCTGGCTGTTGTTGAGTTTGTTCTGCTGTTGCCTCAGGCGCTGCAGGAGAAGCAGGTGTCTCCACTGGCGCCTGTGTTGCTGGTTCTGCAGCAGGCGGAGGCGTCGTCGGTGCGGTCACCGGGTTTTGCATCGTGCCTTGCGCCGGGGGTTGCGCCGTGATGAGATCGCTGGTCTCGGCGGCGGAAGGGCTGACAACATCGTTCACGTTGGCCGCCTGTGCTGCCTGCACCGGCACCGCGCTGCCCGTCACCGGCATAGTGCCGTTTTTCGCAGCTTCAAAGCCCTGTTGAATCGTACGGCCAAACACCGCCGCCTGACCATTCAGCGGCAGAAGCAGTGCAATTTTGCTGGTCGATGCTGGCTTAAAGTTCTGCACGTTCACCAGCTGGGTTGGCAGCATTTTGGCGCCCGGGTTTTGCGGGTAGCGAGTCTGCCAGTCGGTAATACCGGCCTTCAGCATCTTAGGGTCGGTGCGGTTGTTAAACCACATCTGTTGGAGATCAAGCCAGCCCTGCAGCACGTTCTCATCCGCGTTGATGACCAGCGCCTTTGCCTGATCCGGGGTCATGGCGGCAAGAGCCTGCCAGGTGGCATCAATATTTTTCTGCTTGTCGGCACCGGCAAGCAGCGGTTCCTGAGCGATAAGCGCGCGGAGCAGCGTCAGGGAAGGACGCCCCTGTTCAGCGGTGATACCCGCCTGCCAGAAGCGTGCCTGCTGGTTTTTATCCAGCGCGCTCAGGTCGATGCTACCCAGGATCTTTTTCGCGCTGTCATACTCTTTCTGCGCGACCTTCAGCTCGGCAGAGAGCAGGCTCTGCTCAAGACGCTGGGTATCGTTAAGATCTTTCGGCAGCTGGCCGAACAGCTCTGCAGCCTGCTGGGTTTTTCCCTCTTTCAGCAGTGCACGAATGGCGAGTAATTGCCAGTTGATCCTGGTATCATTTGAACTCTGCGACATTTGTTGCAGATAAAAGCCAGAATCAGCCTGAGCGGAACCCTCAAGATGGGCGGTGCTCTGGTCAGGTGCCTGGGTGCCGCAGCCTGCAAAGATCAGGGCTGCCAGCAGAAGCGGCACGCTGCGCGTGGCTTTTTTTCGAAGAAACGTTAACGGTACCATACTGTATCCAGTGATTTTTTTTACGCAATGCTCAATATTAAATCGGCAATACGGACGAAACAATGAAACAACACGAAACGGCAGATAATTCTCAAGGCCAGCTTTATATTGTACCTACTCCTATCGGGAATTTGTCTGATATTACCCAACGTGCACTCACTGTATTGCAAGCCGTTGATTTAATTGCGGCTGAGGACACTCGTCATACCGGTTTACTGCTGCAGCATTTCGCGATTAACGCCCGTTTGTTTGCCCTGCACGATCACAATGAGCAACAAAAAGCCGACACGCTGGTGGCGAAGCTCAAGGAGGGGCAGAACATTGCGCTGGTCTCCGACGCGGGAACGCCGCTGATTAACGACCCCGGCTACCATCTGGTGCGTACCTGCCGTGAAGCCGGCATTCGCGTTGTGCCCCTGCCGGGACCGTGCGCCGCGATTGCTGCGTTAAGCGCCGCAGGTCTGCCGTCTGACCGTTTCTGCTATGAAGGTTTTCTGCCCGCCAAATCTAAAGGCCGTCGCGACGTCTTAAAAGACCTGGAAGCGGAACCGCGCACCCTGATTTTCTACGAATCCACCCACCGCCTGCTGGAAAGCCTGGACGATATGGTTACCGTCTGGGGTGAGTCCCGCTACGTCGTGCTGGCGCGCGAGCTGACCAAAACCTGGGAAACCATTCACGGCGCACCGGTGGGTGAACTGCTGGCGTGGGTGAAGGAAGACGAAAACCGCCGCAAAGGTGAGATGGTGCTGATTGTCGAAGGGCATAAAGCAGAAGAGGATGCCCTGCCAGCCGATGCGCTGCGCACGCTGGCATTGCTACAGGCCGAATTGCCGCTTAAAAAAGCGGCTGCGCTGGCGGCGGAAATTCACGGCGTGAAGAAGAATGCCCTGTATAAGTACGCGCTGGAGCAGCAGGGGGAGTAAGCCCCAGCCGTCTTTTTGCCGGGCGGCGGCTGCGCCTTACTTTGCCTGCAACTTTATAAAATGTCGGTATAAATGTCGGAAAAGAAAATTGCGCAGGTCATGCGCTGACCTGCGTTGTTAGCTAAACCGTAATGACCTCAGTGCCCGTTTTGCTCAGCAGATCTTTATCATGTTTTCCGATCCCATCATCCGTAATCACACAATCAATCTTCTCCATTGGCAGTACCTGGTTAAACCCGCGACGATTAAACTTGCTCGCATCGAGTACGGCAATCACTTTATGGGCGGCGGCGGCCATCACGCTGCTGATGGAATAGCCTTCATTGAAGGTGGTGATGCCGTTTGTCGCATCAATACCGTCCGCCCCAACAAACATCAAGTCCGCGCTAATACCTGCAAGCGAACGCTCGGCAATGGTACCGTGCATTGAATGCGTCTTATGGCGAACCGTGCCGCCGCAAACCACCAGCGTAATATCTTTATTTTCCGAAAGAGCAAACGCAGCGGGCAAGCTGTTGGTAATGACGGTAATATTGGCTTTTCTCGACAGGGCTTCGGCTATCAGCATAGTGGTACTGCCGCTGTCTAAAATAATCGTCATTCCTTCTTCGATCAGGGCTGCGGCGGCCTGAGCAATACGTTTTTTCGGGTCGCTTGCCAGCTGGTAACGCTCCTCCAGTACGACTTCCTGATTCTCACTTTCAGCCAGGTTACTGCCCGGTTTTGCTGCGCCTCCATGGAAGCGCGTGACTAAGCCTTTTTCTTCCAGCAGGCGCAGGTCGGTTCGAATGGTCACTTCCGAGATGCCGAACAGGTTAGAAAGATCCTGCACCATCACGCTACCCTGAGCGTTGACGAGGTCAACGATTTTGTTCCTTCGCTCAAATGAGTTCATATTGATTTGCCTGATAATTAACTGTTCCTATTCTAATCGAAGGTATGCGAAAGGTGTAAGGCTATATTCGAAAGCAAATGTGAGCCAGCTCAGGTTGCTGGCTCGAGAGATTAGGCGAAACGCAGCATAATTTTGCCCTGCATCGGTGCCCCATTCAGTGCCTGCACGGCCTGAGCGAAGCTTTCACTGTCGCCAGTATGAGCAATGAGCGGCTCCAGTTGCAGTTTTTTCCCGGTGAGCAGGCGGACTGCTGTTTCCCACTCTTCCCCTGGCCACGGTGCAGAGTAGTTCATCCAGCTACCCAAAAGCGTCAGTTCCTTACGTAATATTTTGCCAAAGGTTGCGGCAGATAAATTCAGGTCATGATGCAATGTACCGACCAGCGCAACTTGTGCGTGAGGGCCAGCAATATCAATGGCAAGCGAGACAGTTTGTGGTGTTCCTGCGGTCTCCAGCACCAGTTGATCAAATCGACTGTCACTCTGCGCGTTGAGAATGTCATCGGTGCTCAAGGTACGGCTGTTGAATACATGAGTCGCACCCAGTGTTTTCGCCAGGGCGAGTTTATCGTCGTTGATATCAATCGCAGTTACGCTCTTTGCCCCGAGCGCCAACGCGCACTGCATCGCCAGCAGACCGATCGTCCCCGCTCCGACGATAATGACATTTTTACCTTTGCAGCCTGAAGCCAGATGAAACGCGTGCAAACCTACGGTGACAGGTTCGATAAATGCCCCGTCTTCGATTGCCATCTCTGCTGGCAGGCGGAACAAGTTCGCGCGCTTCACGACAATATATTCGGCATTGCCACCGTCACTGCGTGAGCCGACAAACTGGTACTGCTTACACAGCGAGTAGTAGCCTTGCCCACACTCTGGGCAGGAAAAACAGGGCAGAAGTGGAATGCAGGCCACAGCATCTCCCGCCTGGAGGTCCTTTACATCTGCACCACAGGCTTCGACGTGTCCGCTAAATTCATGGCCAAGGATGATAGGATAATAGTGTGCCCCTTTGGCAAAAATACGCGGGATATCTGAGCCGCATAACCCTGAGCAAACAATGCGCACCAGAACTTCATCCGCATCCTGTATTTGAGGGATCGGACGTTCTTCAACGCGCACGCTGCCCTCAGCGTGAATTACCACTGATTTCATGATTTACTCCAGAAAAGAAGGGGAGCATGGCTCCCCGGATATTAAGATACCGTCTGGCTTTGCGGGTTAGCGGCGTTTTTCTCTGCCGTCGTAAACGTCCGGGCACGTCGCCAGGTGAGCAGTACGCCTGTGAAGTAGATCGCGCCAATCACAATGAATCCCACCACGTTTTGCCAGGTAAGGAGCTGGATGAGCAACCAGGTGACTGGCGAACCACCCTGATCCATGGATGCCACAAGCCCACCTGCTTTTAACGCACCAGCGTTCTGTGCAAGCTGGGTATGCAGGCCGATGGTCTGTGTGGCGATCCATAGTGTGATCCCCATGATGATGACGCCGGAGATGAGTGTACGGAACAGATTACCCTGGTGAATCGCGACCGCCATTGCCACGAAGAAACCGATAGTCGCAAGGTCGCCGAAAGGTAGCACCTGGTTACCTGGCACCAGCACCGCAATCAGAATGGTTAACGGGATGAAAATGAGACTGGCGGAAACCACTGACGTATGACCCAGCAGCAGTGCGGGATCAAGACCAATTAAGAACTCCTGACCACCAAATTTGGCCTGCAGGCGTTTGCGAGCGTGTTTAGCAATCGGCGTCAGGCCATCCATAATCGGCTTGATGACCCGCGGCATCAACAGCATCACTGCAGCGGTTTTCACTGCCAGTTGCAGAACGGATTTCGCGTCGTAGCCTGCCAGCATGCCAATGACCAGTCCCATGACAAAACCGACGGTGACCGGTTCGCCAAACGGACCAAAACGTTTCTGGACATCGTCGGCGCTAAAGTGGATCCGCTTAAGACCAGGAATGTGGTTGATAATCGTATCGACCAGCACCGCGACGGGACCGAGATACGCCGACGAGCCGTGTGGAATAGCAATTCCTTCCAGGCCGAAGAAGTCTCGCGTGTCTTTGGCAAACCAGTCACCCAGCTTGTAGACAAAGGCTGCGTGAACCACCACACCAAGGATCCCCAGCCAGTAAGAGCCAGTGGCCAGGTGCAGCATTGCGCCGGTGAAGGTCATGTGCCAGATGTTCCAGATGTCCACGTTCACTACACGGGTCATACGAGTGACCAGCATGATGACATTGACGCCGATCGCTATCGGGATCGCCACCAGTGCGATTTGTGAGGCCCAGGTCATGGGTGAAGAACCTGGCCAGCCGATATCCACTACGTGAAGGTTAATCTGGAATTGTTCCGCCATCGCTTTAGCTGCCGGACCAATGGAGTCGAGCATCAGGCCAATGACCAATCCAATTCCCACGAAGCCTATGCCGATATGCAGGCCGGACTTGAAGCAATCGCCCAGTTTCATCCCCAAAAGTTTTGAGAAGATAATGATAACGATGGGCAGCATGACGGTGGGACCGAGGTCGAGGATATACCGCATGATTTCGGTAAACATGATTTCATCCCTCGAGAATAGTGAGGATTTTTTGTTGCAGGGCTTCGATACCGACGCCCGATACAAACGGCATCCCATGAACTACCGGAATGTCACCAAACGATCTGTCGACTTTTGCCGTGGTGCAAATGAGGTCTGCACCGTCCATATAGGTTTCAATTTCCGTCACCCGACACTGGACCAGATCAAGCGCTATGTGGTGGGCTTCACACAGTTCTTTGATCTCTTCAGCCGCCATGGTTGAGGTTGCTACGGCACCACCACAGGCAACAATAACTTTACGTTTCATAGGGTACTCCTTTTTATTATCAGTATGTTATGAAGCCTGTGCACAGTAGTCAGGCTCAAGGATCGTCTCCCGGAATTGCTCGGCCAGGCGATCGGCTGGTGTGACCAACAACAGGTCCAGCGTGTCCGGGTTTTGTAGCTCGCTGAAAAGACGGCGCAGCAGTTTTATTTGCGCCGCAGGGTTTTCAACAATTAATGCGATGATGAGTGAAACGGCGACCTCTCCATCATCATCAGCCTGCTGAAAATTCACCGGTTTGTCCGGGCGAATCAGGTAAATCGCGGGGATTTTGGCATGTACCGCCTCACAATGCGGGATTGCAACCGCATGGCGTTCAAGGGTTATGCCGGTGGGGTAGTTGATCTCCCTTTCGAGAAGTGCGGCTGGGTAAGTGGCATGCACAACACCTTTCGCCA
Organism: Enterobacter kobei; assembly: GCF_001729765.1. Classification (NCBI taxonomy): domain Bacteria; kingdom Pseudomonadati; phylum Pseudomonadota; class Gammaproteobacteria; order Enterobacterales; family Enterobacteriaceae; genus Enterobacter; species Enterobacter kobei. Next base: position 4,255,698 of record NZ_CP017181.1, on the reverse strand, counting down.
GCATCTCCTCACCAATGTGCGCCAGCGCAAGCTGACAGTTTTCAAACTCAATTCCGGTACGGACAAAAACGTGACTCATAGACTCTCCGGGCATCAGACGTATTCAGGGGTACAGCCAAATCGATAGGCACGTAATACATCCTGTATTTTGTCGATGATGAGATTGTGCGGTGTTGCAACGATCTCATTCATTGACAATCGTTCGAACTGAACGGGCATAAACTGGCTAATAAGACCCAACGGCAGGGAGGTATTACTCATGTTGGTGAGTAATTTCTCCACGCCCTGACGGATACGTGGATGCGGCCAGTAGTAGCGAATGCGATCAGAAAGACTGAAATGGATATCCACCATCGCCTGGCTCCAGGTTGGACGGTAATACTTTTTCCAGTAATCCGGCTCGTTCAGCATCACTTCGTCAATCACCTCCAGCACGTGGCTGCGCTGCTCAGGGGCGATAAGTTCTCTCTCCATTTGTGCCAGGGCAAAGATGGCTTCACGCAGAGCAAAGGTGAGCGCCGGGCCCACTTTCAGGATCGCGAAGTGATCGCGCACCAGGGCCTGATAAGCCTGACGGGTCTGGTAGTCGGTTGAATGCGCCTCGTAGACCATTGGTGTCTGGCGGATCCAGCCGGATAGTGCCTCGGCCGCGTGGGGTTGATAGGGAATGATTTGGGTATGGTCGAACTCCACGCCCGGTTGCACCACGATAGCGATCACGCGTGTCATAGCATCTTCCAGACCGAGTGCGCTAAAGGCAGCTCGGTGGGTATCGAGCGTCTGTGCGGCATCTTCAACACGGGTAACATGCACGCAGTTAATACTGCTGGCTTCCCCACCCGGTACGGGAACTTCAGTGCCAATAACGTAGGTTAGTGCCGCTTTTTGTTCCTCATTAGCCGTCTCTTCTGCAGCTTTGCATAACTGTGCAGCCCGCTGGGCTACCACTACTGGTGCTAGCGGGACGGGGTCGTCGGCGCATGACATGGAAGCATCCAGATGGATCTTGGTAAATCCGGCAGCGACATAGGTTTTGATCAGCTCAACGGATTTTTCCATCGCTGCTTCAGCCGGTTCGTTTTGCCAGCAGTTAGGCCCCAGGTGATCCCCTCCAAGAATCAGGCGTTCTCGGGGAAAACCAACGTCCCTGGCGATATTCAATACAAAATCGCGAAAATCAGCAGGAGTCATGCCGGTATAGCCGCCAAACTGATTCACCTGATTTGAAGTGGCCTCAATCAGCACTTTATTGTCGGTATTCAAATCAAAACGCAGTGCAGCTTCAATGACCAGCGGGTGTGCGGAACAGACAGAACAAATACCGACATGCTCTCCCGCTTTATGGCGGGCAATAATATCTTTCACATTTCCTCCGGATTAGGACATTAATCTTTCGTCGTTAGAGCTTTCCTTCACAACCACAATCGGCAATAACCTTGCGTACGACCTCTTGCATGGCACTTTTGGCGGGTACCATGTAATGACGGGGGTCGCTGGCATCGGGATATGAAGCGAGATAGGTTTTCAGCGCATTCGAGAAGGCGATTTTGAGTTCTGTGGCGACATTGACCTTGCAGATCCCGAGGCTAATAGCCTTACGGATATCTTCTGTCGACAATCCTGAGGCACCGTGCAGTACCAGCGGGATATCAACCAGATTACGGATCTCTGCCAGGCGTTCGAAATCCAGCCTTGGCGTAGCTTTATACAGGCCGTGCGCGGTGCCGATGGCTACAGCCAGCGAGTCGATACCCGTCAGCTCAACATACTCGCGAGCCTGTTGTGGATTGGTGTAGAGCGCATCTTTGCTGTCGACGACAAGGTCATCCTCCTGACCGCCAAGACGGCCAAGTTCAGCCTCTACGCTAACGTCGTAGCGGTGGCAGTAGTCCGTCACTTTCTTTACGAGCAATACGTTTTCAGAGAACGGATGATGAGAGCCGTCGATCATTGCAGAGCGGATCCCGCTCCGTACTTTCTGCGCGATATCGTCGAAATCTTCGTGATGATCGAGGTGGATCGCCAGTGGCTGGTTGTACGTTTTGGCCAGATCGCCAGCAATGGCTACCACATTCCCGGTTCCGGCATAGCTAAACGTACCGGGTGTGCCCGCGACAATCAGAGGAGACCGCATCTCTGAGGCCGTTTCGACGACTACCTGCAGTGTTTCGAGATTATGAATATTAAATGCAGGGACCGCGTAACCTTCACGCTGTGCCTTTATCAGCATCGCTTTTGACGAGATGATATACATCTTTCCTCCGAAACCTTTCGTTTTGTTTGTGCGAAAGACAATATAGGGTTTCGGAATGTTTTTTTGTGATTAGTATCTTAGAAATGAAAGATTCGAAATGAAAGATAAGAATGCGAAAGAAACGAAAGCAAAAAAAAGCATGGCCGAAGCCATGCTGAAAGAGGTTTATAGTGAACTCACGTCACTGGTGCCGGGTTAAACACCGCCAGCTGGTTATGTAATCCCCATTGGTCCGAGAACGTTTTCTTCCGCCCGCTTGCCACGTCCAGAATGAAGTGGAATAGCTTCCAGCCCACGTCCTCAATGCTCTCTTCTCCGGTGGCGATGGTTCCCGCGTTGATATCCATTAAGTCGTACCAGCGGTTTGCCAGCTCGGTGCGCGTCGCCATTTTGATCACCGGGACTGCCATCAGGCCATACGGCGTGCCGCGTCCTGTGGTAAAGACCTGCACCGTAATGCCGGATGCCACCTGCTGGGTGCCGCAAACAAAATCGCTGGCAGGCGTTGCCGCGTAGATCAGGCCGCGTTTGGTCGGCCGCTGTCCCGGAGAGAGGACTTCCACAATTGCGCTTTGGCCGGATTTAGCAATCGAACCCAGGGCTTTTTCCACGACGTTCGCCAGGCCCCCTTTTTTGTTTCCCGGAGACGGATTCGCGCTACGGTCGGTTTTACCCATGTCGAGATAGTTATCGTACCAGGCCATCTCCTCAAGCAGGCGCTTGCCCACGTCTTCATTGACGGCGCGCGGCGTCAGTAAATGGATGGCATCACGGACTTCGGTCACTTCAGAGAACATCACCGTCGCACCGCAACGAACAAGCAGGTCGGACGCGAAGCCCACCGCCGGGTTGGCCGTCACGCCAGAGAACGCATCGCTGCCGCCGCACTGGGTTCCCACCACCAGGTCAGACACGGGGCAGGTTTCGCGCTGGCGTCGGTTGAGCTTATCGAGATGACGCTCGGCAACCTGCAGAATATCGTCGACCATAGACCGGAACCCAATGTGGCGTTCGTCCTGCAGGCGTACAATGCTGGCCTCGTCTGCCGGAATGGCTTTGACGTCTTCGGTACCCTGCAGCAGACGCTCAGGCTGGAGTTTTTCGCATCCCAGGCCAATCACCATCACCTCGCCGCCAAAATTCGGGTTGAGGGCAATATTATGAATGGTACGGATCGGCACGACCGCCGCTGGCGCGTTGATCGCTACGCCACAGCCATAGAGATGGTTCAGGCCAACCACGCCATCGACGTTCGGGTATTTCGGCAGCAGATCGCGTTCGATGATTTTCACCACGTAATCCACTACGCCCGCCACGCAGTGTACGCTGGTGGTGAGACCAAGAAGATTTTTGGTACCGACGCTGCCGTCCGGATTGCGATAGCCTTCAAAGGTATAGCCTTCCAGTGGGGGAAGCGGTTCCGGTACGCGGGTGGCAAGTGGCAGGGTGTTCAGCGGTGGCGCTTTTGGCAGCTCAACCAGCGACTCCTCAATCCAGCTTCCCTGCGGAATTGCGCGAACGGCATAGCCGATGACTTCACCGTAACGCACGATCTCCCCATGGGCAGGAATATCGACCAGTGCGATTTTGTGCCCCTGGGGAATATGTTCAATTAACGTCAGTCCGTCCGGGAAGCGTGTTCCCGCTTTTAAGCCATTGTCATTGACAATAATCGCCACGTTATCCGTATCGTGAACTTTTATATAAAACGCCGTCGGCGATGCCTCTCTCATTTCAATATCGGCCATTATTCACATTTCTCCGGCAAAGTGTCAGATAGTAAATTTAACCCGTTGGATAATCGTTTTATTCTCGAGGAAATAAAGGATGTCAGCAGAAGACAGTTAAAAATGTGATCGCGATCGCGTCAGGCTAACTAATCCCTGATTCTGTGCATTAGCGCCCACAGCGTTGGGCATATGCTCAAAATGGCGTTGAAATGAGGCGCAATACTTGAGCATAAAAACAATGTGCTGTTGTGAAGTGACGATTATACTGAAGGACGATTTTATATTGCCAACATTCAGTCAGAGAAATAAATATAAAAACAATATGTTTCGCAATAAATAATCCCGGCTCAAACTGCGGAATTAAAAAGGTATAAGTGATGAATAACAATATCTTCCCGAATACGTTTAAAACGGCCCTCGCGGCGCACCAGATCCAGATTGGCTGTTGGTCTGCGCTGGCAAACCCAATAAGTACTGAAGTGCTGGGCCTTGCTGGTTTTGACTGGCTGGTGCTCGACGGCGAACATGCGCCAAATGATATCAGCACCTTTATTCCGCAACTGATGGCCCTGAAAGGCAGCGCCAGCGCCCCGGTGGTGCGAGTGCCAACCAATGACCCGGTGATCGTCAAACGTTTGCTGGATATCGGGTTCTACAATTTCCTCATCCCGTTTGTGGAAACCCAGGAACAAGCGGCGCTGGCTGTGGCGTCAACGCGCTACCCGCCGGAAGGGATCCGCGGCGTCTCCGTCTCACACCGCGCCAACATGTTCGGCACCGTGCCGGACTACTTCGCGCAGTCCAATAGCAACATCACTGTTCTGGTGCAGATTGAGAGCCAGCAGGGGGTTGAAAACCTCGACGCTATTGCAGCCACAAACGGTGTGGACGGTATCTTTGTCGGCCCAAGCGATCTGGCTGCCGCCTTTGGCCACCTGGGCAATGCCAGCCACCCTGACGTGCAGCGTGCGATCCAGCACATATTTGCTCGCGCCAAAGCACACGGTAAACCGAGCGGCATACTGGCGCCGGTTGAAGCCGACGCCCGACGTTATCTGGAGTGGGGAGCCACCTTTGTTGCCGTCGGCAGCGATCTCGGGGTGTTCCGCTCAGCGACGCAGAAATTAGCGGACGCTTTTAAAAAATAACCATCATTGAGGAAACAGTTATGACGCTGAAAGTGGGTTTTATTGGCCTGGGGATCATGGGTAAACCAATGAGTAAGAACCTCATCAAAGCGGGTTACTCACTGGTGGTCTCCGATCATAATCCGCAATCTGTGGCCGAGGTGATGGCGGCTGGCGCAGAAACCGCCTCCACCGCCAAAGCGATTGCTGAGCAGTGCGATGTCATCATTACCATGCTGCCAAACTCCCCGCATGTTAAAGAGGTCGCGCTGGGGGAGAACGGCATCATTGAGGGCGCAAAGCCTGGCCTGGTGCTGATTGATATGAGCTCTATCGCACCGCTTGCAAGTCGTGAAATCAGCGAGGCGCTAAAAGCGAAGGGCGTGGATATGCTGGACGCGCCGGTCAGCGGCGGTGAGCCGAAAGCGATCGACGGCACGCTGTCGGTGATGGTCGGCGGGGATAAAGCTATTTTCGATAAATACTATGACCTGATGAAAGCGATGGCAGGCTCCGTGGTGCATACGGGTGAAATTGGCGCGGGCAACGTGACCAAGCTGGCGAACCAGGTCATTGTGGCGCTGAACATCGCCGCGATGTCTGAAGCGCTGACGCTGGCAAGCAAAGCGGGCGTTAACCCGGACCTGGTCTATCAGGCGATTCGCGGTGGTCTGGCGGGAAGTACCGTGCTGGATGCCAAAGCGCCGATGGTGATGGACCGTAACTTCAAGCCGGGATTCCGTATCGACCTGCACATTAAAGATCTGGCGAACGCGCTCGATACGTCCCACGGTGTAGGCGCACAGCTGCCGCTGACCGCGGCGGTGATGGAGATGATGCAGGCGTTGCGTGCAGATGGTCTGGGCACGGCCGATCACAGCGCGATTGTGTGCTACTACGAAAAACTGGCAAAGGTAGAAGTCGCGCGTTAATTACGTCTTGTCTGCGCCTGAAGGTGACAGCGGCGCGCAAACCCTCTATACTGCGCGCCGAAGCTGACCAGACAGTCGCCGCTTCGTCGTCGTCCCTTTCGGGGGAGACGGGCGGAGGGGAGGAAAGTCCGGGCTCCATAGGGCAGGGTGCCAGGTAACGCCTGGGGGGGAAACCCACGACCAGTGCAACAGAGAGCAAACCGCCGATGGCCCGCGCAAGCGGGATCAGGTAAGGGTGAAAGGGTGCGGTAAGAGCGCACCGCGCGGCTGGTAACAGTCCGTGGCACGGTAAACTCCACCCGGAGCAAGGCCAAATAGGGGTTCACATGGTACGGCCCGTACTGAACCCGGGTAGGCTGCTTGAGCCAGTGAGCGATTGCTGGCCTAGATGAATGACTGTCCACGACAGAACCCGGCTTATCGGTCAGCTTCAACTTCTTAAAAAACCCCGCTTCGGCGGGGTTTTTGCTTTCAGGTGGTTGTAGGTCGGTTAAGTGCTGCGCCACCCGACAACCCCACAAACGACATCAATTCTCATATTTGCGACATTAAGCACATTTCACTGTTTTTATCTCTTCAGTGGCCTCAAGCAATCTACAGGCGATCGTTATCACAAAATTTCGCGCTGAAAATGGGTGAATCCACGGTGTTGTTAATTTGTTGCGATTGTTGTCTTAATGATTCAATATGTTTTCATGTTTGATATCTACATATTGCATTTAAAAACATTCATCCTGCGAATGTGTGACGTATTCCTCTTTTTATCGAAAGCCAGCCTAAAAGCATCTGTAAAAATTGATAAATTGAAAGAATGTTTCAACTGAATAACGGTTATTTATTGGTCTTTAATTGCCTGAAAGATCGTCTTTATTGATTTTATTAACGCAGGAAAATTTATCCAGGTTATCGCCATAAAATAAATTTATTAGTGTTAGTTTTATTGATCGATGTCAGCGTAATGGTGTGATCTGACAAGCTTAACTGATTAATTATAAAGGTTTTTTATGTTTTTTGTTGTTCCGGTGAATAACGCGGGAAGGCAAATTGTGAGTAACAGCACATACCCCCTGAAACAATATTGGGTAGAATCCGCTGCGTCATAGGGAAATAAGCGCAGAATATTATGAACACTATTATTCTACCGAAAACACAGCACCTCGTGGTATTTCAGGAAGTCATTAAAAGTGGCTCCATAGGTTCTGCTGCAAGACAACTGGGCCTGACGCAACCCGCCGTCAGCAAAATCATCAGCGATATCGAATCCTACTTCGGCGTGGAAGTCATGGTGCGTAAAAACACGGGCGTAAAACTGACTGCCGCAGGCCAGGTGCTGCTCTCCTACTCAGAGTCGATCACCCGCGAAATGAAAAACATGGTGAGCGAGATCAACAGCCTGAGTTTCAGCACCGTGATGGACGTTTCCTTTGGCTACCCATCACTGATTGGTTTCACCTTCCTGTCCGAAATGATCAAAAAATTCAAGGAAGTGTTCCCGAAAGCGCGCGTATCTATGTATGAAGCCCAGCTCTCCTCTTTCCTGCCAGCCATTCGCGATGGTCGGCTGGATTTCGCCATCGGCACGCTGAGTGATGAGATGCTGCTGCAGGATCTGCACGTCGAGCCCTTGTTTGAGTCAGAATTTGTGCTGGTCGCCAGTAAATCACGAACGTGCACCGGCCCGACGACACTGGCATCGCTCACGCATGAGCAGTGGGTGATGCCGCAAACCGATATGGGCTACTACAAAGAACTTCTGACCACTCTGCAAGACAACCACATCAGTATTGAAAACATCGTCCAGACCGATTCCGTGGTCACCATTTATAACCTTGTCCTGAATGCCGATTATCTGACGGTGATTCCACGCGACATGATTGCTCCGTTCGGCTCGGATCAATTTATTGTTCTGCCGGTAGAGGATGAATTACCCGTGGCGCGTTATGCCGCCGTGTGGTCGAAAAATTACAGAATTAAAAAATCCGCGTCAGTATTGGTTGAACTGGCAAAAAAATATGCCTCACTCACCGGTGAAAGACGACGATGAAATATTGATCTCCTTAGAAGCAATAAACATTTTATAAAAAACACCCAGAGATAATTTTATGCTCTGATACCCTGACTTTGCCTGAAAAGAATGAATTATTATAACGAGGATATTATGCACATTACCTACGACCTTCCGGTAACGATTGAAGATATTCAGGACGCCAGAAAACGCCTGGCGGGTAAAATCTATAAAACCGGCATGCCGCGTTCGAATTATCTCAGCGAACGCTGTAAGGGTGAAATATTCCTGAAGTTTGAAAATATGCAGCGTACCGGCTCGTTTAAAATTCGCGGTGCGTTTAATAAATTAAGCTCGCTGACCGATGCTGAAAAGCGTAAGGGCGTCGTCGCCTGCTCGGCGGGAAACCACGCGCAGGGTGTGTCGCTCTCGTGTGCAATGCTCGGCATTGACGGCAAAGTGGTGATGCCGATGGGCGCGCCAAAGTCTAAAGTAGCCGCGACGCGTGACTACTCGGCTGAAGTGGTGCTTCACGGCGAGAACTTCAATGACACCATCGCGAAAGTGAGTGAAATCGTCGAGATGGAAGGGCGCATTTTTATCCCGCCGTATGACGATCCGAAAGTGATCGCCGGACAGGGCACCATTGGCCTGGAAATTCTCGAAGATTTGTATGATGTGGATAACGTGATTGTTCCCATCGGCGGTGGCGGATTAATTGCCGGGATTGCAACGGCCATTAAATCCATTAACCCGACCATTAATATTATTGGCGTACAGTCTGAAAATGTTCATGGGATGGCGGCATCATACCAGGCCGGAGAAATCATCAACCATCGCGTCACCGGTACATTAGCTGACGGTTGCGACGTATCTCGTCCGGGTAAATTAACCTTCGAAATCGTCCGCGAACTGGTTGATGACATTGTGCTGGTGAGCGAAGACGATATTCGCAACAGCATGATTGCGCTTATTCAGCGAAATAAAGTGGTGACGGAAGGTGCTGGCGCGCTGGCCTGCGCGGCATTATTAAGCGGCAAACTTGACCACTATATTCAGGGCCGAAAAACCGTCTGCATTATTTCCGGCGGCAATATCGATCTCTCCCGTGTTTCCCAAATTACCGGCTTCGTTGACGCATAAAGGTGACCTATGAGCAACACAGAAAGCATTATCGTTGGCCAGACAAAAACGTCCTCCTGGCGTAAGTCTGATACCACCTGGACGCTGGGCCTGTTCGGAACCGCCATTGGCGCAGGCGTGCTGTTCTTCCCTATTCGCGCAGGCTTTGGCGGGTTGATCCCCATCCTGCTGATGCTGGTCCTCGCGTTCCCGATTGCATTTTACTGTCACCGCGCGCTGGCGCGTCTGTGCCTGTCCGGGAGTAATGTCTCCGGCAACATTACCGAAACGGTGGAAGAGCACTTCGGCAAGACCGGCGGGGTGGTCATCACCTTCCTCTACTTCTTTGCCATTTGCCCACTGCTGTGGATTTACGGCGTGACCATTACCAACACCTTTATGACGTTCTGGGAAAACCAGCTCCAGCTGCCTGCGCTGAACCGTGGTGTAGTGGCGCTGTTCCTGCTGCTGCTGATGGCCTTTGTGATCTGGTTTGGTAAAGATCTGATGGTGAAGGTGATGAGCTTCCTGGTGTTCCCGTTCATCGCCAGCCTGGTGCTGATTTCCCTGTCGCTGATCCCATACTGGAACTCGGCGGTGATCGACCAGGTCAACCTGAGCGATATTTCCTTTACCGGTCATGACGGCATTCTGGTCACGGTGTGGCTGGGGATCTCCATCATGGTCTTCTCCTTCAACTTCTCGCCCATCGTCTCCTCATTTGTGGTCTCCAAGCGTGAAGAGTACGAGCCCGAGTTCGGTAAAGCGTTTACCGAGCAGAAATGTTCCAAAATCATCGGTCGCGCCAGCATGCTGATGGTCGCCGTGGTGATGTTCTTCGCCTTTAGCTGCCTGTTTACGCTCTCTCCGCAGAACATGGCGGATGCCAAAGCGCAGAACATTCCGGTGCTCTCTTATCTGGCGAACCACTTTGCCTCCATGTCGGGAACCAAATCGACATTTGCCACGGTGCTGGAATACGGTGCGTCCATCATCGCGCTGGTCGCTATCTTTAAATCCTTCTTTGGGCACTATCTGGGCACGCTGGAAGGGCTGAACGGCCTGATCCTCAAGTTCGGTTATAAGGGGGATAAGAAGAAGGTTTCCGTTGGCAAGCTGAACACCATCAGCATGGTCTTCATCATGGGCTCCACCTGGGTTGTGGCCTATGCCAACCCGAACATTCTCGACCTTATCGAAGCCATGGGCGCACCGATCATCGCCTCTCTGCTGTGCCTGCTGCCGATGTACGCCATCCGCAAAGCGCCAGCCATGGCGAAATATAAGGGCAAACCCGAGAACATCTTCGTCACGGTTGTGGGCCTGCTGACCATTCTGAATATTGTTTACAAACTGTTCTAACCCATAGCTCAGGAAGAGCGGAGTCATATGATGATTGAGTTTCCGGTAGTACTGGTTATTAACTGCGGTTCGTCCTCTGTTAAGTTTTCGGTGCTCGACGCCAGCAGCTGTGAGGCCCTGATGACGGGCATTGCGGACGGTATCAACACCGAAAAGGCCTTTATTTCCGTGAACGGGGGTGAGCCAGTCAAACTGGCTCACCAGGACTACGAAGGGGCGCTGGCAGCCATCGCCCTGGAGCTGGAGAAGCGCAACCTGATGAGCAGCGTGGCCTTAATTGGCCACCGTATTGCGCACGGCGGCGACCTCTTCAGCGAGTCGACCCTGATTACGAAAGAGGTGATTGAGCAGATCCGTCAGGTTTCCCCGCTGGCACCGCTGCATAACTACGCCAACTTAAGCGGCGTGGAAGCCGCAGAGCGGTTGTTCCCGGGCGTGCAGCAGGTGGCGGTATTCGATACCAGCTTCCATCAGACGCTGCCGCCTCAGGCGTATCTGTACGGCTTGCCGTACCGCTATTTTGAAGCGCTGGGCGTACGGCGTTACGGTTTTCACGGCACTTCCCATCGTTACGTGGCCGGACAGGCGCATACGCTTCTCGGGCTGTCCCCCGACGACAGCGGGCTGGTGATTGCTCATCTTGGTAACGGGGCCTCCATCTGCGCGGTGCGCAACGGTGAGAGCGTCGATACCTCCATGGGCATGACGCCGCTGGAAGGGCTGGTGATGGGCACGCGCTGCGGCGACGTGGATTTTGGCGCGATGGCGTGGATTGCCCAGCAAACCGGCCAGTCATTTGATGATCTGGAGCGCGTGGTTAACAAAGAGTCAGGGTTGCTGGGGATATCCGGCATCTCCTCCGATTTACGCGCGCTGGAGAAAGCCTGGCACGAAGGCAATCAACGGGCGCAGCTGGCGATCCACACCTTTGTCCACCGGATTGCGCGGCATATCGCCGGTCACGCGGCATCGCTGCATCGTCTGGATGGCGTGATCTTTACCGGTGGTATTGGCGAAAACTCGAAACTGATCCGCGCGCTGGTGGCGGAGCATCTGAAGGTCTTCGGCATCCTCCTCGACGAGGCTAAAAATGCCCTGCCGGGCAGCGCGGGCGAGCGCGTCATCAGCACCCATTCCTCCCGCGTAGTCTGCGCGGTTGTCCCTACCAATGAAGAAAAAATGATCGCGCTGGACGCCCTCCGTCTTGGGAAGGTCACTCCGGCTGCGGCTTACGCCTGATATAGCGAGAAACACATGAACGTAACAATCGATACAGGCGTCGCGCCCTACAGCGACGCATGGGCTGGCTTTCGCGGTGAAGAATGGAAAAACGCCGTCAACGTGCGCGATTTTATTCAGCATAACTACACCCCTTATGAAGGCGACGAAGCTTTCCTCGCGCAGGCGACGCCAGCAACGACGGCGCTGTGGCAGAAGGTGATGGTCGGCATTCGTCAGGAGAATGCCACCCACGCCCCGGTAGATTTTGATACTAACATTGCCACCACCATTACCGCTCACGGGCCGGGTTATATCGATCAGGATCTGGAGACGATCGTCGGGCTGCAAACCGATAAACCGCTCAAGCGTGCCCTGCATCCGTATGGCGGGATCAACATGATCCGCAGCTCGTTTGAAGCCTATGGCCGCGAGATGGATCCGCAGTTTGAATACCTGTTTACCGACCTGCGTAAAACCCATAACCAGGGTGTGTTTGACGTCTACTCGCCGGAGATGATGCGCTGCCGTAAATCCGGCGTGCTGACCGGTCTGCCGGACGGTTACGGACGCGGGCGCATCATCGGTGACTACCGACGCGTGGCGCTGTACGGCATCACCTATCTGGTGCGCGAGCGTGAGCTGCAGTTTGCGGATCTCCAGCCGAAGCTGGAACGCGGTGACGATCTCGAAGCGACGATCCGCCTGCGTGAAGAGCTGGCGGAGCACAAGCGTGCTTTGCTCCAGATCCAGCAGATGGCGGCGAACTACGGCTTTGATATCGCACGTCCGGCGATGAACGCGCAGGAAGCGGTGCAGTGGGTCTACTTTGCCTACCTGGCGGCGGTGAAATCCCAGAACGGCGGGGCGATGTCGCTGGGGCGCACGGCGTCGTTCCTTGATATCTACATTGAGCGCGACATGCAGGACGGACGGCTAAATGAGGTGCAGGCGCAGGAGCTGATCGACCACTTCATCATGAAGATCCGCATGGTCCGCTTCCTGCGCACGCCGGAGTTTGACACGCTCTTCTCGGGCGATCCGATCTGGGCGACGGAAGTGATTGGCGGAATGGGGCTGGACGGCCGCACGCTGGTCACCAAAAACAGCTTCCGCTATTTGCACACCCTGCACACCATGGGGCCTGCGCCGGAGCCCAATCTGACGATCCTCTGGTCTGAACAGCTGCCGATTGCGTTTAAGAAATATGCCGCGCAGGTGTCGATTGTCACCTCCTCACTGCAGTACGAGAACGACGATCTGATGCGAGTCGACTTCAACAGCGACGACTACGCCATTGCCTGCTGCGTCAGCCCGATGGTGATCGGCAAGCAGATGCAGTTCTTTGGCGCCCGCGCCAACCTCGCGAAAACGCTGCTGTACGCCATCAACGGCGGAGTGGATGAGAAGCTGAAGATTCAGGTCGGCCCGAAAACCGCGCCATTGCTGGATGAGGTGCTGGATTACGACACCGTGATGGCCAGCCTCGATCACTTTATGGACTGGCTGGCGGTGCAGTACATCAGCGCGCTGAATCTCATTCACTACATGCACGATAAGTACAGCTACGAAGCCTCACTGATGGCGCTGCATGACCGTGACGTCTATCGCACCATGGCCTGCGGCATCGCCGGGCTGTCGGTCGCGGCGGACTCTCTTTCCGCGATTAAATACGCCACGGTGAAACCGGTGCGCGACCACACCGGTCTGGCGGTTGATTTCGTCATCGAAGGTGACTATCCGCAGTACGGCAACAACGACGACCGCGTGGACAGCATCGCCTGCGACCTGGTTGAGCGCTTTATGAAGAAAATTCAGGCGCTGCCGACCTATCGCAATGCGGTGCCGACCCAGTCTATTCTGACCATTACCTCCAACGTGGTTTACGGTCAGAAGACCGGGAATACGCCGGACGGTCGCCGCGGCGGCACGCCGTTTGCCCCTGGCGCGAACCCGATGCACGGCCGTGACAGAAAAGGGGCGGTGGCCTCGCTGACGTCGGTGGCCAAGCTGCCGTTCACCTATGCGAAGGACGGGATCTCCTACACCTTCTCTATCGTGCCGCAGGCGCTGGGCAAAGATGAGCTGGTGCGCAAAACCAACCTGGTGGGGCTGCTGGACGGGTACTTCCACCATGAAGCGGCCATTGAAGGCGGGCAGCACCTGAACGTCAACGTAATGAACCGGGAAATGCTGCTGGACGCCATTGCGCATCCGGAAAATTACCCGAATCTGACCATTCGTGTGTCAGGCTATGCCGTGCGCTTTAATGCCCTGACGCGCGAGCAGCAGCAGGATGTGATATCGAGGACGTTTACTCAATCTATCTAAAAGTGTGTTCACATGCCCCCTCAACGCAGGGGGCACTTTTTTGCCCGCTAAACATACAAAATTGTTTATATAATTACTCACACATATTCATCCGCTCTTGAAAAACAATGTTCCTGCTTTTCCCAATAACAAAATGTAAGGACAGTAAGATGATGAAAATGACCCGTATTGCTTTGATTGCAGCGTCGTTGGCGGTGTGCAGTTTTACCGCGCAGGCCGCGAACGTTGAGGCAGCCCCGTCTCCATCGCAGGATCCGCTGGTACAGCACCTGAAGCTCAGCAATGAGCAGATTAATAAGATTAAAGAGTTGCATCAGCAACTGGAGCAAAACGTCAGCAAGATCCCAATGACGGGCGTGAAGGACGGCGCGCTGATCGACATGTTCCAGGCGGGTAAATGGGACGAAAGCACGGTGAAAAGCCAGCTCTCTGCCTTCAGTAAGATTGAGCAGCAGGCGCGCTACTACCGAGTGAAATATTACTTTGACGTCAGCCAGGTGCTGACGCCGGAGCAGCGTAAGCAGGTCAAAACCGATATGGCTAACGCGCTGGCTGAGTGATTTCCTACCCGCGCACGGCGCGGGTTTTTATTTCTTGATCGTCGTCACTTTTAGAAAAGTTATGCATTTAAAGAATTAAAAAAAGAAATTTTTCCTCCAGCCTTTGAAAATCCCCATAAAACTTGTGACTTTTTTCTCCCTCGCTCCGGATATGATCTTCCCACATCAATAACACACACCTGCATTCTCTGACTCGCAATCGCTGGCGATCGGAATCTAATAAAAACAACTGGTTACCCTACAAAATAAGCGAGTACCCAATGGATACGGCAACAAACAGCAGTGTGATTGTGAATGATTCCCCTGCGGCAAGGCGGGCGGGAATGAGTGAAAGCGAGTGGCGAGAAGCGATTAAATTCGACAGCACCGACACGGGGTGGGTCATCATGAGTATCGGGATGGCCATTGGCGCGGGGATTGTTTTTCTCCCTGTGCAGGTTGGATTAATGGGATTGTGGGTCTTTTTGCTCTCGTCGATTATTGGTTATCCGGCCATGTATCTGTTCCAGCGTTTGTTTATTAATACGCTGGCGGAGTCTCCGGAATGCAAAGACTACCCAAGCGTAATTAGCGGTTACTTAGGGAAGGTGCGAACAAGTTCCTGATATGAGATCATCATATTCATCCGGAGCGCATCCCAGAGGGACATCATGAGCCATCAACTCACCTTCGCCGATAGTGAATTCAGCACTAAGCGCCGTCAGACCCGAAAAGAGATTTTCCTCTCCCGCATGGAGCAGATTCTGCCATGGCAGAATATGACCGCTGTCATCGAGCCGTTTTATCCCAAGGCGGGCAATGGCCGACGGCCCTATCCGCTGGAGACCATGCTGCGTATTCACTGCATGCAGCATTGGTACAACCTGAGCGACGGTGCCATGGAAGATGCCCTGTACGAAATCGCCTCCATGCGCCTGTTTGCCCGATTATCCCTGGATAGCGCCCTGCCGGATCGCACCACCATCATGAATTTCCGCCACCTGCTCGAGCAGCATCAACTGGCCCGTCAATTGTTCAAGACCATCAATCGCTGGCTGGCCGAAGCAGGCGTCATGATGACCCAAGGCACTTTGGTGGATGCCACCATCATTGAGGCACCCAGCTCTACCAAGAACAAAGAGCAGCAACGCGATCCGGAGATGCATCAGACCAAGAAAGGCAATCAGTGGCACTTTGGCATGAAGGCCCACATTGGTGTCGATGCCAAGAGTGGCCTGACCCACAGCCTGGTCACCACCGCGGCCAACGAGCATGACCTCAATCAGCTGGGTAATCTGCTTCATGGAGAGGAGCAATTTGTCTCAGCCGATGCCGGCTACCAAGGAGCGCCACAGCGCGAGGAGCTGGCCGAGGTGGATGTGGACTGGCTGATCGCCGAGCGTCCCGGCAAGGTAAAAACCTTGAAGCAGCATCCGCGCAAGAACAAAACGGCCATCAACATCGAATACATGAAAGCCAGCATCCGTGCCAGGGTGGAGCACCCGTTTCGCATCATCAAGCGGCAGTTCGGCTTCGTGAAAGCCAGATACAAAGGGCTGCTGAAAAACGATAACCAACTGGCGATGTTATTCACCCTGGCCAACCTGTTTCGGGTGGACCAAATGATACGTCAGTGGGAGAGATCTCAGTAAAAACCGGAAATAACGCCAGAAATGGTGGAAAAAATAGCCTAAATAGGCTGATTCGATGTGTTTGCGGGAAAAAAATCGGCCCAGATCCGCGAAATTTTAATCAGCGAGTCAGCTTGGGAAGAAATGACCTGCTTATTCGCACCTTCCTTAGGTAAAAACTGGGGCATCCTATTAGGTGCGCTCTATTTCGTGATGCTGGTGATCTGGATGTTTGTTTATTCCACTGCCATCACCAACGACAGCGCATCGTATTTGCATACTTTCGGTGTGACCGACGGGTTGCTGTCTGACAATCCGTTCTACGGTTTATTCCTGATCTGCATTCTGGTCGCCATTTCTTCACGCGGTGAAAAGCTGCTGTTTAAGGTCTCCAGCCTGATGGTGCTGACCAAACTATTCGTGGTTGCCGCGCTGGGGCTGTCGATGATTGGCCTCTGGCATTTAGCCAATGTGGGCATGCTGCCACCGGTGGGTCTGCTGATTAAAAACGCCATTATTACGTTGCCCTTTACCTTAACCTCCATTCTGTTTATTCAGACTTTAAGCCCGATGGTTATCTCGTACCGCTCACGGGAAAAGTCCGTTGAAGTGGCGCGACACAAAGCATTGCGGGCAATGAATATCGCTTTTGGCGTACTGTTTGTGACGGTCTTCTTTTACGCTGTCTCTTTCACCCTGGCAATGGGACACGACGAAGCGGTCAAAGCCTACGAGCAGAATATCTCTGCCCTGGCGATCGCGGCGCAATTTATCAGCGGCGACGGTGCGGGCTGGGTCAAAATCGTCAGCGTAATTCTCAATATCTTTGCCGTGATGACGGCATTCTTCGGCGTCTATCTGGGCTTTCGTGAGGCCACGCAGGGGATCGTGATGAACGTCCTGCGCCGCAAAATGCCAACAGAGAAAATCAATGAAAGCACCGTCCAGCGCGGCATCATGTTATTCGCCATTCTGCTGGCCTGGAGCGCGATTGTCTTAAACGCGCCGGTATTGAGCTTCACCTCCATTTGTAGCCCTATCTTCGGCATGGTGGGCTGCCTGATCCCTGCATGGCTGGTCTATAAAGTGCCAGCACTGCATAAATATAAAGGCGTGTCGCTGGTGATTATTGTTATCACCGGGCTGCTGCTTTGTGTTTCTCCTTTCCTCGCATTCTCCTGAGGGTAATTAAGGTCGTAACGATGTCTGAGCAAACTCATCCTTTATGGAATCAATTTATTCGCGTGGTGCAGGAAGAAGTTAAACCTGCACTGGGGTGCACCGAACCCGTTTCTCTGGCGCTGGCTTGTGCAATTGCCGCAGAGCACCTGTCAGGCGACGTAACACAGATTGAGGCGTGGGTATCGCCGAACCTGATGAAGAACGGGCTGGGCGTAACGGTGCCGGGTACCGGCATGGTCGGGTTGCCGATTGCGGCGGCGCTGGGCGCCATCGGTGGTAATGCGCAGGCGGGGCTGGAGGTACTGAAAGATGCCAGCGCGGATGCGCTGGTACGGGCTAAAGCGCTGCTGAATGCCGGTCAGGTGCAGGTGAAACTTCAGGAACCGTGCGAAGAGATTCTCTATTCACGAGCCTGTGTATACGCCGGTGATGCCTCGGCGATGGTGACTATCGCGGGCGGGCATACCCGTGTGGTGGAAGTGGTGTGTCAGGGCGAAACGCGCTTCAGGCTGGACGATCAACAGGCAGAGGCAGGGAGTGACCCCCTGGCGGTGCTGTCAACCACGACGCTTTCGCAGATCCTGGAGTTTGTCGAGCAGGTCCCGTTCGATGCGATCCGGTTTATCCTTGATGCCGGGCGTTTGAACGATGCGCTCTCACGCGAAGGGCTCAGCGGGCAATGGGGGTTGCACATTGGTGCGACGCTCGATAAACAGCGCACCCGCGGATGGATGGCACAGGATCTGGGTTCAGATATTGTTATCCGCACTAGCGCGGCCTCGGATGCCCGCATGGGCGGTGCGACACTGCCAGCGATGAGTAATTCCGGGTCAGGAAACCAGGGGATCACCGCGACTATGCCGGTTGTTGTTGTGGCTGAACACGTTCAGGCTGACGACGAGCGGCTGGCGCGGGCGCTGATGCTTTCACATCTGTCGGCCATTTATATCCACTACCAGCTTCCGCGCTTGTCCGCATTGTGTGCAGCAACGACGGCGGCAATGGGCGCAGCGGCAGGTATGGCGTGGCTGATGGACGGAAGCTACAAGACGGTTGCGATGGCAATCGGCAGTATGATCGGGGATGTCAGTGGGATGATCTGTGATGGCGCCTCCAATAGCTGCGCGATGAAAGTCTCCACCAGCGTCAACAGTGCCTGGAAAGCAGTCATGATGGCGCTGGACGATTCTGCCGTAACGGGCAATGAGGGGATTGTGGCGCACGATGTGGAACAGTCTATTTCCAACCTGTGCGCACTGGCGTGCCGCTCGATGCAGGCAACGGATCGGCAGATTATCGAGATTATGGCGAGTAAGGTGTAAAGAATACCCCTCTCCCGTTTGGGAGAGGGGTAAGGTTAATTACACCGGTAAATCAATCAGTAGCGCCCGCAATGCCGTATCGGCCTCCAGGGTAATATTCGCTTCATCACGAATAAACGCCCCGTCACCACAGGTGAGTGCCTCTTTCTCTTCCGTATGCGTTACGGCATGCACCGTACCGTGGATGGACTGTAAATACGCACGCGGTCCATGAAGCTGGAAGCTCGCCTGCTCACCTTTCTTCAGTTCGATATGATGCAGCCATACCTGCTGACGCAGCTGCAGGCTGCCTTTGCTGCCATCAGGCGACGCAATCAGCTGCTGCTTATCGCCCGTTAAATCTACCTTTTGTACCAGCGGGTTTTCCCGCTCAGGGCAGGCGTCCAGCCACAACTGCATACGGGTCAGCGTTTTATCTTTGCTGAGGTTATGCTCGCTGTAACTGATGCCCGGCTGCGTCGAAATTAACAACGCTTCGCCAGCCTTTGCCTGGACATGATTGCCCTCGCTATCGCGGTATTCTGCCTCGCCTTCCAGGATCAGGTTCAGGATATCGACTTTCGGGTACGTACGCGGCTGGAAGGACGCGCCAGGGGCGAGCACTTCCTGATTCAACACGCGTAATGAAGCGTAACCGAGGAGTTTAGGGTCAAAGTAGTGTCCAAAAGAAAAGGTGTAGCGGGCCTGCAGCCAGCCGAAATCGGCTTGTCCGCACTGTTTAGCTGTTCTTGTCGTAATCATAAACTTGACCTCTCTTTACACTAAAACAATGGTAAAGGTATGGACGCTGCATTGTTAGCCAGATATTCTGCCCGGTATGTTCAAATTTCCTGAATGAGAACGAGATGGCTAAAGAGAGAGCATTGACGCTTGAGGCGCTTCGCGTCATGGACGCGATTGACCGGCGCGGCAGTTTTGCGGCAGCCGCTGATGAACTGGGGCGCGTTCCGTCGGCGCTGAGTTACACCATGCAGAAGCTGGAAGAGGAGCTGGACGTGGTGCTGTTTGACCGCTCCGGTCATCGAACAAAATTCACCAACGTGGGCCGAATGCTGCTGGAGCGCGGTCGCGTGTTGCTGGAAGCGGCGGATAAGTTAACGACCGATGCCGAAGCGCTGGCGCGCGGTTGGGAAACCCATCTGACGTTAGTGACCGAAGCGCTGGTGCCTACTGAAGCGCTGTTCCCGCTGGTTGACCGTCTGGCTGATAAAGCGAACACGCAGCTGTCGATCATTACCGAAGTGCTGGCAGGCGCGTGGGAGCGCCTGGAGACGGGCAGGGCGGATATCGTTATTGCGCCGGATATGCACTTCCGCTCGTCGTCGGAAATCAACTCGCGCAAGCTCTACAGCGTGATGAACGTTTACGTTGCCGCACCCAATCACCCGATTCACCAGGAGCCAGAGCCGCTCTCTGAAGTGACGCGCGTGAAGTATCGCGGCGTGGCGGTCGCTGATACCGCGCGTGAACGTCCGGTGCTGACGGTGCAGCTGCTGGATAAACAGCCTCGTCTGACGGTCACTTCACTGGAAGACAAACGACAGGCGCTGCTGGCCGGGCTTGGCGTGGCAACCATGCCGTATCCGTTTGTGGAAAAAGATATTGCGGAAGGGCGTCTGCGCGTTGTGAGCCCGGAGTACACCAGCGAAGTGGACATTATTATGGCCTGGCGTCGCGACAGCATGGGCGAAGCCAAATCGTGGTGCCTGCGCGAAATACCCAAACTCTTTGCGCACCACAACAAATAAGCGTGCAGGCCCGGTAAGCGTAAGCGCCACCGGGCAATAATTTACGCAGCGATCTTAGGATCCGGACCAAAGCGGTTTTCGCCCGGCGTACCGGACTGGCAGTTGAAGATCAAAATCACAATCCATCCCACGATCGGGATCAGCAGCAGCAACAGCCACCACGCCGAACGATCGGTATCGTGGAGGCGTCGAAACTGCACGGCCCAGGAAGGCAACAGAATAAATAAGCCGTAAATTGAGGTGAGAACGCCTTCCCCGCTCGCCCACTCCCAGCCCAGAATTTTATCCACGATGCTTAGCACCAGCGCGAAGATGAAGTTCACCAGAATGAACATCCAGTACTCTTTGCGGCGGGCGCGGCCACCAAATCCAATATAGTTGCGCAGTACGTTTAAATACCAGTCCATTTTTCCTTGCCTCAATAATCGGTCAATCACTTGTTTTTTAAGCGATCGAGATAAGGATAGATGGAGATTGTGAATTAAAAAAGGGCATCTGGTGATGCCCTTGATATTTATCCAAAACGCACGTCGCGACCGTGCGGCTCATCCAGATCCTGCCACGGGCCGATGGAGATAATGCCCGTCGGATTAATGGTCTTGTGGCTGCGGAAATAGTGGGTGCGGATATGGTCGAAGTCGACCGTTTCGGCAATGCCCGGCATCTGGTAGATGTCGCGCAGGAAACCATACAGGTTCAGATAGTCACTGATACGATGCTTGTCGCACTTAAAGTGAGTGACATAGACCGGATCAAAGCGCACCAGCGTGGTCCACAGACGAATATCGGCTTCCGTCAGGCGGTCGCCTGTCAGATAGCGATGCTGGCCGAGGATCTGCTCCAGACGCTCCAGCGATTCAAACACTTTCCCGACCGCGTCGTCATAGGCTTCCTGGCTGGTCGCAAACCCGGCTTTATAGACACCGTTGTTGACGTTGTCGTAGATCCAGCTGTTCAGCTCGTCAATTTTATCGCGCAGCTCAACCGGGTAGTAGTCCCCGGCGCGGGCGCCGTGTGCATCAAACGCGGTATTGAACATGCGGATGATTTCCGCAGATTCGTTGCTGACAATCGTCTGGTTTTTCTTGTCCCACAGTACCGGGACAGTAACGCGTCCGGTGTAGTGCGGATCGGCGCGCAAATAAAGCTGGTAGAGGAAATCGTGGTGGTAAAGATCGTCGCCGGTCGCGGCGGGGAAATCACTGTCAAACGTCCAGCCGTTTTCCAGCATCAGCGGGTTGACCACCGAAACCGGAATGAGGGATTCAAGGCCTTTAAGTTTGCGCACAATCAGCGTGCGGTGTGCCCACGGGCAGGCCAGAGAAACATAAAGATGATAACGATCTTTCTCGGCCGCGAAGCCGCCTTCACCGCTCGGGCCAGGTGCGCCATCGGCGGTCAGCCAGTTACGGAAGGCCGAAACAGAGCGCTTAAAGCGTCCTCCGGTGGATTTTGTGTCATACCAGACATCCTGCCAGACGCCGTCTACGAGTTGTCCCATTTTTTCTCCTCCGTCAGATAGCAAAAGCGAGGAGATGTCTCCTCGCTTTGTGTTTATTCAGTATAGCGTGCTTACCACTTCTTATTCAGAAGGCGGTCGATGCTGTATGCGCCCGGGCCAGTGACTGCCAGCAGCAGGAAGCCACCCGCGATGGTCAGGTTTTTCATGAACATCAGAGAGTTCACGCCTTCCGCAAAGTTGCTGTGGAAGATGAACGCTGTCAGCACGGTGAAGCCCGCGGTAAACAGCGCGGTAGTACGGGTCAGGAAACCGAACAGAACCGCCAGGCCGCCGCCGAACTCAAGCAGAATGGTCAGAGGCAGCAGGAACCCCGGCACGCCCATGGCTTCCATGTACTGCTGGGTACCCGCATAACCGGTGATTTTTCCCCAACCCGCTACGATAAACAGGATTGGCATCAGAATACGCGCTACCAGTACACCAACATCTTCTAATTTTTTCATTTTACTCTCCAGGAAACCACATCAGCGGCTGAACTTTATTTGTGTGCAATTCCGGGTAGATACCGCGGATTTGCTGTCGATGGAGAGGATAATAAACGGGGCGGGTGACAATTGTTAGCAAGGAAAACTGTCAATCTTCTTCAAAGATATTGAGTAAAAACAGGTGCGCGCTGGTGCCCTCACCCCAACCCTCTCCCACGGGGAGAGGGCGCAAAAACAAAAACGGTAACCTGAGTTACCGTTTTGCTTTTACCTCGAAGCCGCCACCCGGCGAGAAGGCTACCTCAGCTGCTGCTGACGCAACGTCGCTTTCACCAAACGCCAGGCGCTCCAGGCACCAAAACCGCGGCGTGCCCAGCGGATGAGCATATTTGGATGACGAACCGTCCAGATAGCCATTACGCTACTGCCGACCAGCGCCCATGAACGCAGGCTCAGAAAGGTATTCCAGCCACGGTCAAACCGCCGCGTCGCGTCAATCCAGTCGCGACGGCTGGCAGAAAGATCCAGCCGTTGCTGCTGGATCTGACTCAACAGGTAGGCTTTGCGCTTCTGACGTTCGGCTTTGTCGCTCACGGCTTGTCATCCTCCAGCAGGGCGCGATCGTTAGCCAGCTCCTGACGCGTATGGCGCAGGAAAGTCGACTTGCGTGCTTTGCGCAGCGTCCAGATGCCGCCAATCAACGCGGCGACCAGCAAAACGACGGTGGTGGCAATCATCGCGTTGAGTCGATACTGCGGATCAATGGCCCAGATGATTAACACCATCAGGCTCATCAGACCAAACGCGGCGAAGAGCATGGTCAGGCCGAGCATCAGCAGCATCTGGAAGAGATTTGCTTTCTCCTCTTCCAGCTCGACCACTGCCAGCCGGACGCGCGTTTCGGCAATCCCGACCAGCGTGGTTAAAATACGCTGGCCGATGCCGAGGACGTTGTTAGCAGGCCCTTGTGCGTGACGAGGATCTTCCATATCAACGACGCGTCAGAAGAACACCCAGTACCACACCGACGGCGGCACCAATACCTACCCCCGTCCATGGATTATCGCGCACATATTCGTCCGCGCGAGCCGCCGCTTCACGGGTCTGTTTTGCCAGTGCATCACCGGTTTCACCCAGGCGGTAGCGGCTCTCTTTCAGCGCCTGCTCCGCTTTGCTACGCAGCTTGCTCACTTCTTCTTTCGACTTGTCGGCGGAAGAGTTCAACACCTCTTCAAGGGTATCGGCCAGGGATTTCAGTTCAGCGCGCAGATGTTCAGACGTCGTATCTTTTGACATGATTCTCTCCTGTTGAGATTTCCGTTAACTCAATAATCGCGAGCTTCCAGCGCTTTCAGGTCGTCCTGCGCTTCTTTCAACTTCTTCTCGCGCTTAGCAATTTTTTCCGCATCCCCTTTCTCTTTCGCTTCCTGCAGGTCTTGACGGCGCTCGGCTATCTCGTCCTTCTGTTCAGCGATTTTTTTCTGATGATCGGCACGTAGCTTGCTGTCTGTACAGTTTGCTTTCACTTCGCTCAGCGCTTTTTTAAGACCATCAACACGGTGCTGATTGTTATGCTTTTCGGCATAACCGATCTCACGCTGAATATCCTGTTCTTTCTCCTGACAGAGAGAGTTGGCGAAGGTCGCTGTGCTTAAAGAAAAAAGGGCCAGAGCCAGAGTCATGCGGAATTTCATTATCGAAACCTTCCATTGTGTTGCGGCGTAAGCCGCTTTCCAGAATGATGCGGAGTACATTCGAGGGGTGCTCCGCGTACTTAAGCATAGTAAGTAAACGGGGGATTCACCAAAGTGAGTGAAAAGATTCGGAATCCTGGTAATTATCCAAACCGATGCGACGTATCGCGAATCAATGACAGCCACGCCGCTGGCTGGTTGTCATCTTCCTGCTGGGCAATGATATACCCACGCGGCAGCGTACGGTCAAGAACCGCTTTCGCCGCGGCGCTTTGCGTGCGGGAGTCAAACTTGATCAGTAGCACATCGTCTTTCGGCGTAATGCTTTTAAAGCGGATCCCGTTCGCGTCCAGATGATGCCAGACAGAGAAACCGTCGGGCACGCTGGCGCCCTGATTAACCGGACGAATGGCCAGCGTAGATTCCTCATGTGAAAGCGCGCTCCAGGCCAGCAGAAGGGCGCAGAGGAACATCAGTACAATGAATGCACAGGCAGAACGGCGCAGGGCGAGGGGAGAGATAACCATCGTTAACCTCGCGCTCCGTACTTTTTCTTCCACAGAACGACCAGCGAGCCAATCAGGCCGAAGACCAGCAGAACCACTGGAAGCAGCATCAGACAAGACATCAGCTGATCTTCATATTTCATGAAGACCGGCGTTTTACCCAGCGCATAGCCCAGCGTCGTCAGGATCAGCACCCACAGCAGGCCGCTCATCCAGTTAAAGAACTGGAAGCGCGTGCTGCTCAACCCGGACAGCCCGGCAATGGTGGGCAGCAGGGTGCGCACAAAGGCAATAAAGCGGCCCATCAGCAGTGCGGAAAGCCCGTGCTTATGGAAAAGGTGATGCGCCCGCTGGTGGTAATGCGCCGGCAGATGAGAAAGCCAGTTCTGTACGATCCGGGTATTGCCCAGCCACCTTCCCTGGATATAACTTACCCAGCAGCCGAGGCTGGCCGCGATGGTCAGTAATAAAACGGTTTGCGGGAATGCCATTGCCCCTTTGGCACACAGCACACCGACAAGCACCAGCAAACTGTCACCCGGTAAGAAGGCCGCAGGCAGCAAACCATTCTCCAGGAACAGGATCATAAATAAGACAAAATAGAGCATGCCAATCATGGAAGGGTTGGCCAGCGTTTCAAAATCCTGCGCCCAGAGGGCTTGCAGTAGTTGAGTCAAAAGTTCCATTCAGTGTTCCTGGAAATCGGTTAACGTCACGCCTGTTAGCCGGGACAAACAGTACGGCGACATTGTTGTGATTTCATTATGGTCGCTCGCGGACACATTGCGGTGTGGCCAACACTGTTCCCTGTTAATTGGCTGGTTAGCAAGCACTAACTTACAAAATAACGAAGTGAATCCAATTGTAACAAAGCCCAACGTTCTGCGTCACAGAATTTGCAGGGTGAGGTGATTTTGGCGTAAGCCCTGGAAGTGAGCGAGGGGATTTACAAAGGCTGACACTATATATGTTTTGCTTACCCACTTAAGCCGGAAGGCGCAGCGAAGCGCCTGCCAGCAGAAAGGTCATCTATTTTGCGGCACTGGGTGCCGTATCAAGATGAACCACTGGATTATCAGCAAAAAGATAGCGGTCCGCGTTAAATTCGAAGTCGTCGCTGGTTTCATTGAACAGCATCTGCTTGGTGTTTTCCAGATGTTGCCACATCGCCAGTTTTGCCGCGTGAGGATCTTTACGAATCAGCGCCTTAAGGATTTGATCATGATCGTCACACCAGTTGTCGACGGTGCGGGAATCGATATGATCGTGCAGTTTTTTCCAGTAAGGGTTGTGAACGCGCTGAGTCCACATTTTCTCAACGATTGCCGCCAGCGCCGTATTCTGGGTTGCCAGCGCAACCTGGACGTGAAACTGCAGGTCCCACTCAGAATCCCGGAAACATTTTTCTTTGCGGGCGTTCTCCTGGATTTCCATTAACTTCATGATGTCCTGCTTGGTCACCTGCGTCGCGGCAAATTCGGCAATATTGCTTTCGATTAACTGGCGAGCCTGGAGCAGCTCAAACGGACCATAGCTGGCGAATTCCAGACTTTCATCCGTTACCGGAGAGTGTTTAGGCTGATTGGAAATCACATGAATACCGGAGCCTTTGCGGACCTCAACATAGCCTTCCACTTCCAGCATGATAATGGCTTCACGCACGACGGTACGGCTCACGCTTTTTTCATCGGCAATGAAACGCTCGGCGGGAAGTTTATCACCGACAAGATAGACGCCTTGCTCGATGCGATCTTTCAGCTCCGCAGCAAGTTGTTGATATAAACGACGTGGTTCGGTGATGTCCATATGCGCTCCAGGCAGGGTACGGCAGATGATTTGTTATACCACTTCTGCGTGCCACTCTCCAGATTTTGACATGAAAAAAGCCGCTACGGAGCGGCCTTTAATGCCCGGCGGCGCTTCGCTTGCACGGGCCTACGGGTTTTGTAGGCCGGGTAAGGCGAAGCCGCCACCCGGCACAGCGATGCTAACTCTGCGTGGCCGGTTTCCCGAGCGTCTCTTTCTGCAGCTCCTCGGCGGATTTGTTTTTCAGTACCGTCCAGATCACTACCGCACCCATCAGGTCGAAGACGGCCAGCACGGCGAACAGCGGGCTAAAGCCGATGGTGTCTGCCAGGGCACCCACTACCAGCGCAAACAGCGTACTTGCAGTCCATGCCGCCATCCCGGTCAGGCCGTTAGCGGTGGCGACTTCATTACGGCCGAAGACGTCAGACGAGAGTGTAATCAGCGCGCCGGAAAGTGACTGGTGAGCAAAACCGCCAACGCACAGCAGCGCGATAGCCACGTAAGGGCTGGTGAACAGGCCAATCATCCCCGGTCCAATCATCAGCAGCGCGCCCATGGTCACGACCATTTTACGGGAGACAATCAGGTTCACACCAAACCAGCGCTGGAACAGCGGAGGCAGGTAGCCACCCACGATACAGCCCAGATCGGCGAACAGCATCGGCATCCAGGCGAACATCGCGATCTCTTTCAGGTTAAAGCCGTAGACCTTAAACATGAACAGCGGGATCCACGCGTTGAACGTCCCCCAGGCAGGCTCAGCGAGGAAGCGCGGCAGGGCAATACCCCAGAACTGACGGGTGCCCAGGATCTGCCAGACGGACAGTTTCTTGCCGTTGTTGACCTGATGCTGCGCTTCCTGACCGCCAATAATGTATTCGCGTTCTTCTTCGGAGAGTTTTTTCTGGTCGCGCGGATGCTTGTAGAAAATCAGCCACGCCATTGCCCATGCGAAGCTCAGCACGCCTGAGATAATGAACGCCAGCTGCCAGCTGTGCATCACGATAGCCCACACCACCAGCGGCGGTGCAATCATCGCGCCAATCGACGACCCCACGTTGAAGTATCCGACAGCAATAGAACGCTCTTTCGCCGGGAACCATTCGGAGCTGGCTTTCAGCCCTGCCGGGATCATTGCCGCTTCGGCGGCACCTACTGCACCACGCGCCAGCGCGAGCCCGCCCCAGCTGCCTGCCAGCGCCGTTGCGCCACAGAAAATGGCCCAGGTGACGGCGAAGAAGGCATAGCCGATTTTGGTGCCTAAAATATCCAGAACATAGCCAGCAACCGGCTGCATAATGGTATAAGCCGCGGAGTAGGCCGCAATGATGTAGGAATATTGCTGGGTTGAAATGTGCAGCTCTTCCATTAGCGTAGGCGCCGCCGCCGCTATGGTGTTACGCGTCAGGTAGCCCAGCACGGTGCCCAGCGTCACCAGTGCGATCATATACCAACGTAACCCTTTAATTTTACGCATCTAAAACCTCATCGTTATGTTATTTCCGTGCCAGAGCACGGCAACCTCTCAACCGTTTCCGGGAGCTGCTGTGTAACGGGAGGGGCGTAGCCGGAAGGTGTTTCCGGAACGGCCCGAACTTTGCCATCAGTAAGCGTCTTTCAGTCGGTATCCGTACCGTTAAATCCGATGTTTCACACCGGCAATGCATTCCGTCGGCTTATGGTTTGCGACGGCGAAAAGATAACTTGTCATACAACTTTAAAAGGTGAGTGACATCACAAATGTATGATTATTTGTGTGGGCATTCTGCTTTGCGGATGAAGCCAGTACTGGCGCGGGGTGGAGAAGAGTTTACGTCATTCAGGGGGGGGTATTTGTTGGCGTTTATTGATCTTACTCACGAAAAAAACGTCTGCCGATGGAAATTGGTGTGATAACTTTGCAGCATATGAACATACGCTTTCTGACGCTCCCGTAATGAGGATGACGATAATGACGCCGTTTATGACCGACGATTTTCTGCTAGATACCGAATTTGCTCGCCGTCTGTACCATGACTATGCCAAAGACCAGCCGATTTTCGACTACCACTGCCACTTGCCGCCGCAGCAGGTTGCCGAAAATTACCGTTTCAAAAACCTGTATGACATCTGGCTGAAGGGTGACCACTATAAATGGCGTGCGATGCGCACCAACGGTGTGGCTGAGCGCCTGTGTACCGGCGACGCCAGCGACCGCGAGAAGTTTGACGCCTGGGCCGCGACCGTTCCACACACGATCGGCAACCCGCTCTTTCACTGGACCCATCTGGAACTGCGCCGTCCGTTTGGCATCACCGGAAAACTGCTTTCACCTGCCACTGCGGATGAAATCTGGGACCAGTGCAACGAACTGCTGGCGCAGGATAACTTCTCCGCACGCGGTATCATGAAGCAGATGAACGTGAAGATGGTGGGTACCACCGACGATCCCATTGACTCCCTGGAACATCACGCTGTCGTGGCGAAAGATACCTCTTTCGATATTAAAGTGTTGCCAAGCTGGCGCCCGGACAAAGCTTTCAACATCGAACAGGCCACCTTCAACGATTACATGGCGAAGCTGGCCGAGGTGTCCGATACCGATATCCGCCGTTTCGCCGATCT
This sequence comes from Enterobacter kobei, assembly GCF_001729765.1. Taxonomy (NCBI): domain Bacteria; kingdom Pseudomonadati; phylum Pseudomonadota; class Gammaproteobacteria; order Enterobacterales; family Enterobacteriaceae; genus Enterobacter; species Enterobacter kobei. Next base: position 4,226,635 of record NZ_CP017181.1, on the reverse strand, counting down.
GCAAACCGCGCTGACCAAACGTCTGGATCACTTTGCGGCACATGGCTGTAAAGTCTCTGACCATGCGCTGGACGTGGTGCTGTTTGCGGACGCCAGCGAAGCCGAGCTGGACAGCATTCTGGCGCGTCGTCTCTCGGGTGAAACGCTTAACGAGCACGACGTGGCGCAGTTTAAAACGGCGGTGCTGGTGTTCCTCGGTGCGGAATACGCCCGTCGCGGCTGGGTACAGCAGTACCACATCGGCGCGCTGCGCAACAACAACCAGCGTCAGTTCAAACTGCTCGGTGCTGACGTGGGCTTCGACTCCATCAACGATCGCCCGCTGGCGGAAGAGTTATCTAAACTGCTGAGCAAACAGAACGAGCAAAACCTGCTGCCCAAAACCATCCTGTACTGCCTGAACCCGCGCGATAACGAAGTGCTGGGCACCATGATTGGCAACTTCCAGGGCGAAGGGATGCCGGGCAAGATGCAGTTCGGTTCCGGCTGGTGGTTCAACGACCAGAAAGATGGCATGGAGCGTCAGATGACGCAGCTGGCACAGCTTGGCCTGCTGAGCCGCTTTGTCGGCATGCTGACTGACAGCCGCAGCTTCCTGTCCTATACGCGCCATGAATATTTCCGCCGCATTTTGTGCCAGATGATTGGCCGTTGGGTTCACGCAGGCGAAGCGCCAGCCGATATCCAGCTGCTGGGCGACATGGTGAAAAACATCTGCTTTAACAATGCGCGTGACTACTTCGCCATTGAACTGAACTAAGGCCGTCTGAGGTTGATATGCAATACATCAAAATCCATTCGCTGGATAACGTTGCCGTCGCGCTGGCAGATTTAACCGAAGGGACGGAAGTGACCTTCAACAACCAGTCGGTGACGTTACGCCAGGCCGTTGGGCGTGGACACAAGTTTGCCCTGATCCCCATTGCGAAAGGGGAGAACGTGGTGAAGTACGGCTTGCCCATCGGTCATGCACTGGCGGATATTGCGCCGGGTGAATATATTCATTCCCACAACACCCGCACAAATCTGAGCGATCTTGACGAGTACAGCTATCAACCTGATTTTCAGTCGGAAGAAGAGCAGGCGGCGGATCGGGACGTGCAGATCTACCGTCGTGCGAACGGTGAGGTGGGGATCCGCAACGAGCTGTGGATCCTTCCAACCGTCGGCTGCGTGAACGGCATCGCACGCCAGATCCAGACGCGTTTTCTGAAAGAGACACACGATGCCGAGGGTACCGACGGCGTACATCTCTTCAGCCATACCTACGGCTGTTCGCAGCTCGGCGACGACCATATCAACACCCGCACCATGCTGCAAAACATGGTGCGCCACCCTAACGCGGGAGCGGTGCTGGTGATTGGCCTCGGCTGTGAAAACAACCAGGTCGATGCCTTCCGCGACACGCTGGGCGAATTTGACCCGGCGCGCGTTCATTTTATGGTGTGTCAGCACCAGGATGACGAAGTGGAGGCGGGCGTGGAACATCTGCACCAGCTGTACGAGGTGATGCGTCACGATAAACGCCAGCCGGGCAAGCTAAGCGAGCTGAAGTTTGGTCTGGAGTGCGGCGGGTCCGATGGCCTGTCCGGCATCACGGCGAACCCGATGCTGGGCCGCTTCTCGGATTACGTGATCGCTAACGGCGGCACAACGGTGCTGACCGAGGTGCCGGAAATGTTCGGCGCAGAGCGCATTCTGATGAGCCACTGCCGCGACGAAGAGACGTTTGAGAAGACCGTCACCATGGTGAACGACTTCAAACAGTACTTCATCGCCCATAATCAGCCGATTTATGAGAACCCGTCGCCGGGTAACAAAGCGGGCGGGATCACGACGCTTGAAGAGAAATCCCTCGGCTGTACCCAGAAAGCGGGGGCGAGCCAGGTCGTGGACGTCCTGCGTTACGGCGAGCGCCTGAAAACCCACGGTCTGAACCTGCTGAGCGCACCGGGTAACGATGCGGTCGCCACCAGCGCGCTGGCGGGGGCTGGCTGCCACATGGTGCTGTTCAGTACCGGTCGCGGCACGCCGTATGGTGGCTTTGTGCCGACGGTCAAAATCGCGACCAACAGCGAGCTGGCGGCGAAGAAAAAGCACTGGATTGATTTCGACGCAGGCCAGCTGATTCACGGCAAAGCGATGCCGCAGCTGCTGACGGAGTTCGTGGACGCCATCGTGGCGTTTGCCAGCGGCAGACAGACCTGCAATGAGAAGAACGATTTTCGCGAGCTGGCGATCTTTAAGAGTGGTGTGACGCTTTAGGTTGAGTGCGGGCTGGTGCCCTCACCCCGGCCCTCTCCCACGGGGAGAGGGTGAAAACATTAAAAGCGGCAACCAGAGGTTGCCGCTTTGCTGTTAACCTCGCAGAGCGTTCTTCGCTAAACGCGCGTCTTCCGCCTGACAGGCCGCTGCGGTGAACAGCACATCGGTTGAGGAGTTCAGCGCCGTTTCGCAGGAGTCCTGCAATACGCCGATGATAAAGCCGACGGCCACAACCTGCATGGCGATCTCGTTTGGGATACCGAACATGTTACATGCCAGTGGGATCAGCAGCAGCGAGCCACCCGCCACGCCGGACGCGCCACAGGCACACAGAGAAGCCACCACGCTCAGCAGCAGCGCCGTTGGTAGATCGACCGGAACACCTAAGGTATGTACCGCTGCCAGGGTCAGCACGGTGATGGTGATTGCCGCGCCCGCCATGTTCACGGTCGCACCCAGCGGGATCGACACGGAATAGGTATCGCGGTCCAGATTCAGCTTCTCCGCCAGCGCCATGTTAACCGGGATATTTGCCGCAGAGCTGCGGGTGAAGAAGGCATACACCCCGCTCTCACGCAGGCAGGTTAGCACCAGTGGATACGGGTTGCGGCGGATCTGCCAGAACACCAGCAGCGGGTTGATCACCAGCGCCACCAGCAGCATACAGCCGACCAGAACAACCAGCAGCTGCGCGTAGCCCCACAGCGCGTCGAAACCGGTGGTGGCCAGAGTGGAGGAGACCAGCCCAAAAATACCGATTGGCGCAAAACGAATCACCAGTTTCACCATAAAGGTGACGGCATTCGATAAATCGTTGACCAGATTTTTCGTGGTCTCGTTGCCGTGACGCAGCGCGAAGCCCAGACCAATCGCCCAGACCAGGATGCCGATGTAGTTCGCGTTCATCAGCGCAGTGATGGGGTTGGATACCATGCTCATCAGCAGACCGCGCAGCACTTCCACAATGCCGGACGGCGGTGTGATGTCACCGGCCGCGCTGGTCAGGTGCAGCGTAGACGGGAACAGGAAGCTAAATACCACGGCCGTTAAGGCAGCGGAGAAGGTTCCCAGAAGATACAGGAACAGAATAGGGCGAATGTTGGTTTTTTGTCCGTGCTGGTGGTTGGCAATGGAGGCCATGACCAGCATCAGAACCAGAACCGGTGCGACGGCCTTCAGGGCGCCAACAAAGAGGGTGCCGAGAAGCCCGGTGGCTTCTGCAGCGGGTTTTGACACCATTGCCAGCAGAATGCCCAGTACCAACCCGACGAGAATTTGTTTAACGAGGCTGCCCTGCGCCAGGCGCGCGAACAGACCGCTTGATTGTGTGCTCATACGTTATTCCTGAGTGAAATTGCGTTCCATCCTGTATGTGCTCTAAGTCACATTTATGTCCGGATGTAAGTATTTGTTTGCCTGGTTGAGTATCAGGGAAAGCAGGGCAAGGCGGAAGAGTAAAATGCTGGATTTTACGTGTTGCGTCATGTTTTTTAACTATTGGTTAACGGAAGTGCCGGGTGGCGCTGAGCTTACCCGGCAAAACGCACTAAACCTGCTGCTTCTTATCGTGCTGGCGGTTAACCCAGGTATTGATAATCAGCGTCACGATCAGAATGCCGAACACCACGCCGAGCGAGATAGCGATCGGGATATGGTAGAAATCGACGATCAGCATCTTGATACCGATGAACACGAGGATCACCGACAGGCCATACTTCAGCATCGAGAAGCGCTCTGCGGCACCTGCCAGCAGGAAGTACATGGCGCGCAGGCCAAGGATCGCGAACAGGTTAGAGGTCAGGACGATGAACGGATCAGTCGTCACTGCAAAGATGGCCGGAATGCTGTCTACGGCGAAAATCACGTCGCTCAGCTCAACCAGAATCAGCACCAGCAGCAGCGGGGTGGCAAACAGCAGACCGTTCTTGCGCACGAAGAAGTGCTCGCTCTCGATCTTATCCGTCATGCGCAGGTGGCTGCGGAACCACTTCACCAGAGGGCGATCGCCAATCGCGGAGCCGTCTTCTTTCGCCAGCGCCATTTTGACCCCGGTGAACAGCAGGAACGCGCCGAAGACGTACAGCAGCCATTCGAACTGGGTAATCAGCCAGCTACCGGCGAAGATCATGATCGTACGCAGGATAATCGCGCCCAGCACGCCATAGACCAGCACACGGCGCTGCAGCGCCGCAGGCACGGCAAAGTAACTGAACAGCATCAGCCAGACGAAGACGTTATCGACCGCGAGGGCTTTTTCAATCAAATAGCCGGTGAGGAAGGCGAGCGCCTGAGGATCGGCCACCGCGCGGCCTTCGGTTGAGGCCAGATACCACCAGAAGGCAGCACAGAAGAGCAGAGAGAGGGTGACCCATACCAGGGACCAGACGGCGGCTTGCTTTATGGACATGCCGTGCTCACCGCGACGCCCCTGCAAAAAGAGGTCGATCGCCAGCATGATGAGCACGACAACCGCGAATCCGCCCCACAACATTGGAGTGCCGACAGAATGCATACTATTTTCCTTACACATAAAAAACAAAAACGGCTATGGTCAGAAGACGATAGCCGTTAGCTTTTTATGCATAGACCTCGCCTTCCGGCAAGGTCTCACTTACAACCACGAAGGTTGCCCGGCGACCGGATGCGATTTTGCACGCATCGTAATGACGATCCACCGGCGAAGAAGTTACTCCCCTTTGCAGGTAACAAAATATGTCAGACCATCGGTTTCGTCAATGGTCTGCGCCTTTTCATTACACAGCTTTACGCGATAGCTTCTGCGCCCACGCCGTCTGCAGGGAACACCACGCCGGTCTGACGGCGGATCTCCGTTTGCAGCTTCGCCGTGGTGCGGCTCACCGCGAGGCCCGGGTGATTCACTTCGTTGTCTTCCACGAGACGGGCGAAGACCTCTGCCTCATAGAGCATAGTGTTAATATGCTGAGGCTGCGTCAGCTCCTGCGCTTTACCGCCGCGCGGCACAAAGCTCACTTTCTGACACTCGGAAATCTTCTCAATCACCAGCGACCCGGCTTCGCCCTGAATTTCGCTCGGCAGCACAGAATCACTGACTTTAGAGTGCTGCAGCGTGACGCTGAAATCGCCGTAATCCAGCACCACGACGCCGTGCGCATCCACACCGCTTTCCAGCAGGCTGGCCGTGGCCGTGACGCCGTGCGGCTCGCCCCACAGCGCGATTGCAGAGGCCAGGCAGTAAAAACCGATATCCATAATCGAGCCGTTAGAGAAGGCCGGGTTAAAGGTATTGGGGTTCTCGCCGTCCAGATAACGCTGATAGCGCGACGAGTACTGGCAGTAGTTGATGAAGGCTTTACGCACTTTGCCTATTTTCGGCAGCGACTGCTGCAATAGCAGGAAATTCGGCAGGCTGGCCGTTTTGAACGCTTCGAACAGCACCACCTGGTTTTCACGGGCAAGCGCGATGGCGGCTTCCACTTCCTGGATATTCGACGCCAGCGGCTTCTCGCAAATCACATGCTTTTTATGGCTGAGAAACAGCTTCGTTTGGGGGAAGTGCAGGGAATTCGGGCTGGCGATATACACCGCGTCTATGGCGTCGCTTTGCGCCATCTCGTCGAGAGAGGTGAAGAGATGCTCGACGAGGTAATCATTCGCAAAACTCTGCGCCTGCTCAAGGCTGCGGGAATAGACTGCGGTGAGTTTAAGTTTGCCGGTTTCGTGGGCGGCGTCGACGAACTGGCGCGTGATCCAGTTCGTTCCAATGACTGCGAAACGTATCATAAACGTTTACGTACTCCGTAGCGGGGAACCTTTAACCACTGTAGCACGTCATCATGACAATTCGCGTGCGTTACTGCGCATTACTCTTTAACGATAAATGCGTCAGCCACAGCCGGGTATCAAACTCCAGCTGGTGGTACTGCGGCTCCATGTGGCAGCACAGGGAATAGAACGCTTTGTCGTGCTCTTTCTCTTTCAGGTGCGCCAGCTCATGGACCACGATCATCCGCAGAAAGGCTTCCGGTGCGTTACGGAAAACCGTCGCCACGCGGATCTCGGCTTTGGCTTTCAGCTTGCCGCCCTGCACGCGGGAGATAGCGGTGTGCAGGCCGAGCGCGTTTTTCAGAACGTGGATTTTGTTGTCGTACATCACCTTGTTGATCGGCGGCGCGCTCTTCAGATACCGGCTTTTCAGATCCTGCGTATACTGCCAGAGGGCTTTATCGGTCGTGAAATCGTGCGTACCGGGGTAGCGTTTTTCCAGCACCGCGCCCAGCTTCTGCTCGGCAATCAGGCTGCGAACCTGAGAAAGTAAATGCTCCGGGTAGCCCTGGAGATAAGTAAGTTGGTTCATCAACGCCCCAAATCGACAATAAAACGGGTATACTCACGCACCCTTTTCAGGGATACGCCAAATTTTACCATTCAGGAGGGCCGATGAGCCACTTAGACAACGGTTTCCGTTCACTCAACCTTAAACGTTTCCCGGAAACGGACGACGTTAACCCGCTTCAGGCGTGGGAAGCGGCGGATGAGTATCTGCTGCAGCAGTTGGATGATACCGAAATCCTCGGGCCGGTTCTGATCCTGAATGATGCATTCGGCGCGCTGGGCTGCGCGCTGGCGGAGCACAAACCTTACAGCATCGGCGATTCTTACTTAAGCGAGCTGGCGACGCGTGAAAACCTGCGCCATAACGAAATCGACGAATCCAGCGTGAAGTTCCTCGACAGCACCGCGGAGTACCCGCAGGCGCCGGGTGTAGTGCTGATCAAAGTGCCAAAAACCATGGCGCTGCTGGAGCAACAGCTGCGCGCGCTGCGAAAAGTCGTCACGCCAGAAACCCGTATTATCGCGGGTGCCAAGGCACGCGATATCCACACGTCGACGCTGGAGCTGTTCGAGAAAGTCCTCGGTCCAACCACCACTACGCTTGCCTGGAAAAAAGCGCGCCTGATCAACTGTACGTTTAGCGCACCGGAGCTGGCCGACGCGCCAGAGACGCTGAGCTGGAAGCTGGAAGGCACCGACTGGACCATCCACAACCATGCGAACGTCTTCTCCCGTACCGGCCTCGATATCGGCGCACGCTTCTTTATGGAACATCTGCCGGAAAATCTGGAAGGGGAGATCGTCGACCTGGGCTGCGGGAATGGTGTGATTGGCCTGACGCTGCTGGCGAAAAACCCGGACGCCAGCGTGGTGTTTAGCGACGAATCGCCAATGGCGGTGGCCTCCAGCCGTCTGAACGTGGAAACTAACCTGCCAGAGGCGCTGGATCGCTGCGAGTTTATGATCAACAACGCGCTCTCCGGCGTGGAGCCGTTCCGCTTCAACGCCGTGTTCTGTAACCCGCCGTTCCATCAGAAGCATGCTCTGACGGATAACGTCGCCTGGGAGATGTTCCACCATGCGCGCCGCTGTCTGAAAATCAACGGCGAGCTGTATATCGTGGCGAACCGCCACCTGGACTACTTCCACAAGCTGAAGAAAATTTTCGGCAACTGCGTCACCATCGCGACGAACAACAAGTTTGTGGTGCTGAAGGCGGTGAAGCTGGGGCGTCGTCGTTAAGGTTGTTTTGCCTGGCGGCGCTGCGCTTGCACAGGCCTACGGTTTTGTAGGCCCGGTAAGCGCAGTGTATGACCGGATACATAGGTGACAGATCAGACCGGGAACATAGGTAACACTTTTAGTCTATCCGGAGCACACTCTGGGTTTTTCGGTCGTAGTACGCAAGCGTTATCCCATTAAAGATGATGGCCTCAAGGCCATCAGCTTGTTCTTCCAGCATGATGTACTCCCCAGTCAGTGCTTCACTCAGGAACACCGTACCCTTTTTTCCCATATAGAGGGTCCCCCTCGATTTCACCCTGTAGACTGTACCTCCTTCCGGATAAGCATATTCAGGAACACGGCCATCCCAGTGTCGGTTTGAGGGTTGCCATACCGTTCCGGGCGTTGCTCCCGCCAGTGCTTCATGCGGCCTTTCGTAGTTAAATTCTTTCCGGTAGTCACTGAACCACCGCTGTTGTTCTTCCATCGTCATGAAGGTGTTGCCCTGTTTCACCGCACTTTTCAGGGAGCGGTGCATTCGCTCATGGCGGCCATTTTCTTCCGGATGCCCCTTTCTGATACGCTCCGGCCTGATGCCCAGCTTGATTAGCCAGACGGCAAGACGACTTAATCCGGCTATTCCTGTTCCCGCGAAGGGCTGGCCGTTATCGGTTCTAAGCACTTCCGGCAGACCATATTCCAGGAACGCATCCGTCAGGCACTCTCTGACAAAGGGTTCACTCTCACGGTGTGTTCCCCGGCAGCTGAGCAGATACCGGCTGTGATTATCGGTCAGGGTGAAAGGATGGCAGTACTCTCTGCTGAGCAGCCTGAACTTGCCTTTAAAATCAGCGCTCCAGACCTGATTGTTCTCACTGATGATGGTCAGGGGCTGGCGATTGCCTGGTGTTCTGCGTTTTCGTTTTTTATCCGGAACCAGGCCTTCGCGCTTGAGGATATCGCCGATAGTGCTGGCGGCAGGTACGGTAAAATCGACGTGATGATTGAGCAACCACATCCGCAGTTTTTTTGGCCCCCAGTCAGGGTGTTTTTGACGCAGGGCAGTCAGGTGTCCGGCGATATCATCAGGAACCGTCCGGGAGTGGGAGCGTGGCGCACGCGACCGGTCCGAGAGAGATGACAGGTCAGAAGGGTCAAAACGCTGAAGCCATTTATAGCCGGTTTTACGGCTGATGCCAAAAAGACGGCAAAGCGCGGAGAAGGAGTCCGTACCTGCATGGCAGGCACGGATAAAATCAAGGCGTTGCATAGGTCGGGTCTCAGTCCAGGGCATAGCGAGTCTCCTCTTCTATGCCAGTTATAACTGTTACCCATGTATCCGGTCTAAAGTGTTACCCATGTTTCCGGTTCATACCCAGCGCCACCGGGCAAGAAATCAAATCGCTAATGCCAGCTTCGTCCCCTGTGCAATCGCCCTCCGTGCGTCAAGCTCCATCGCCACATCGCACCCGCCAATCAAATGCACAGTTCTTCCGGCTTCTCGCAGCGGATCCGCCAGATCCCTTCTCGGCTCCTGCCCGGCACACAAAATCACATGATCCACACGCAACAGCTGCGGTTCGCCGCCGATCGTAACGTGCAGACCCTCGTCGTCGATCTTTTCGTAGCTCACCGCCGGGATCATCTTCACCCCGCGTGAAAGCAGGGTTGCCCGATGGATCCAGCCCGTGGTTTTACCCAGTCCTTCGCCCGGCTTGCTGGCTTTACGCTGCAGCATCACAATCTGACGCGGGCTTTTCGGCAATTGCGGTCCTTCCGGACGCAGGCCGCCGGACTGGCTCAGGCTGGTGTCGATACCCCATTCCACGCAAAACTCGGCAATGTTCTGGCTGGTAGCCTCACCCGGCTGGCTTAAGTACATGGCGGTATCAAAGCCAATTCCGCCGCAGCCGATAATCGCTACGCTTTTCCCGACCGGCACTTTGTCACGCAATACGTCGAGATAGCTCAGCACTTTTGGATGATCGATACCTGCGATCGCAGGCGTTCGCGGTACGATCCCGCTTGCCAGGATCACCTCATCAAAACCGATCAGATCCGCCGCGCTGACAAACTGATTGAGCCGGAGCTCGACGCCCGTCAGGTCGATCATCCGGCGGTAGTAGCGCAGGGTCTCGTAGAACTCCTCTTTGCCGGGGATCTGTTTGGCGATATTAAACTGCCCGCCAATCTCGCCTGCGGCGTCAAAAAGCGTCACGCTGTGGCCGCGCGAGGCGGCATTCACTGCAAACGCCAGGCCCGCCGGGCCTGCGCCCACGACGGCCAGGCGTTTTATGCTGGCCGCCGGAACGACCGGCATTTTAGTTTCGTGGCAGGCTCGCGGGTTGACGAGGCAGGAGGTCACCTTGCCGACGAAGATCTGATCCAGGCAGGCCTGGTTACAGCCGATGCAGGTGTTGATCTCATCCGCGCGTCCGCTTTGCGCTTTGGACAGCAGCTCGGCATCCGCAAGGAACGGCCGCGCCATCGACACCATGTCGGCATCGCCGCGCGATATCACATCGTCCGCCACCTGCGGGTCGTTAATGCGGTTGGTGGTGACCAGCGGAACAGACACTTTGCCTTTCAGCTTGCGCGTCACCCAGCTGAATGCCGCGCGCGGCACCGGTGTGGCGATGGTCGGAATACGGGCTTCGTGCCAGCCAATCCCGGTGTTAATGAGGGTGGCACCAGCGGCTTCAATCGCCTGCGCCAGCTGCACGGTTTCGTCGAACGTCCCGCCGCCCTCCACCAGGTCGAGCATCGACAGGCGGAAGATGATAATAAAATCTGTTCCTGTTCGTTCGCGCACCGCACGCACAACTTCAACGGCAAAGCGCATGCGGCGGACATAGTCGCCGCCCCATTCGTCCTCGCGCTGGTTAGTGCGGGCGGCAAGGAATTCGTTGATCAGATAACCTTCTGAGCCCATAACTTCGACGCCGTCATAACCTGCTTCACGCGCCAGCGCCGCGCAGCGGGCGAAGTCGTCAATCAGCGCTATGATCTCGTCGTGGCTGAGGGCATGCGGTGTGAAGCGGTTAATCGGCGCCTGAATGGCCGACGGCGCGACCAGTTTCGGCTGATAGCTGTAGCGCCCGGTGTGCAGGATTTGCAGGGCGATTTTGCCGCCCTCTTTGTGAACCGCGTCGGTAACGATACGGTGATGTGCAAGCTGGCTCGCATCGTTCAACACCGCGCCACCTTCCATCGTCACGCCTGAAGACGCAGGTGCTACGCCACCGGTGACAATCAGCGCCACGCCATGCCGCGCGCGCTCGGCGTAGAAGGCCGCCAGACGCTTGGCACCGTCCGGACGCTCTTCCAGCCCAGTGTGCATCGAGCCCATTAACACGCGGTTTTTAAGGGTGGTGAACCCCAGATCCAGGGGGGCGAACAACGACGGGTAGCGGCTCATAGTCTCTTCCAGTGTAAAATTATTGTTATGTGGTCGGATGAGTTACTAATTTAGCCAGCGGCAGCGGAAAGGTAAAAGTGGGATCGAATGATTGTGATAGATCTCAAAGAACTTCCCAGGTGGCGCTGCGCTTACCGGGGCTACAAAACCCCAGGACGGATAAGCGCAGCGCCATCCGGCGTATTTTACGGCGCCGCTGCCCGTACCAATCCCGGGGCCTGCCACATCGATGTGGTCAGCCCGCTATCCACCAGCCCAAGCTGGTCGGCATACACCGCCTGCCATTTTTGCATCATGCCGTCATACAGCTCACGATGCTGGGGATTTGGCGTGAACTCGCGGCTCCACTTCACCAGCCGCTCGCCCGTTGAGGCCATATCTGCAAATAATCCCGCGCCTGCGCCTGCCGCAATCGCGCAGCCGAGCGCTGTCGCCTCTTTCACTTCCGGCACGCGTACCGGCAACCCGGTGACGTCGCTTAAGATCTGACTCCACAGGGCGCCTTTTGCCCCTCCGCCCGCAAAAACTAAACTTTCAAACGTCACGCCGGAGAAGCGCGAAATCTGCGCCAGGTTGCAGGCCGAAACGATTGCCGCATTCTCTTCCAGGGCACGGAACAGCGTCGCTTTGTTGCACTTTTCCGGGTCGATAGAGAGGTTAATAAACGACGGCGCGGCGTGGTACCACTGCTTGAAATGCATCGCGTCGGAGAAGATCGGCATCACCCCGTGGGAGCCTGCCGGCACGCGGCTCGCCATCTCTTCCAGCAGAGTATAGGTGTCCACTCCCATCCGCCCGGCAATCAGCTTTTCTTCTGCGCAAAAGGCGTCGCGGAACCAGCGCATGGTCAGCCCGGTGAAGAAGCTGATCGACTCCGCCTGGGCCATGCCGGGGATGACGTGCGGGTTCACGCGGATATTCATATCGGGGTCGGTGCGCACCTGCGGCAGGTTCACCACCTGCTGCCAGAAGGTGCCGCCCAGCACCGCCGTTTGTCCGGCGCGGACCACGCCCAGCCCCAGACAGCCCAACTGCACGTCGCCACCGCCCATTACCACCGGCGTGCCTTCGCGCAGGCCGCTTTGCTGCGCGGCTTCATGGGTAATCGCTCCCAGTACGCTGCCGGTCTCTTTCACCGGGGAGAGAATATCGGCGCGCAGCCCGGCCATGTCGAGCAGCGCCGGACGCCAGTCGCGGGAAAAGAGATCCAGCATGCCCGTGGTGCCCGCATTGGAGGGATCCACCGCCAGCTCGCCGGAAAGCTTCGCCGCCAGCCAGTCGCTGATCATGGTGATGGTCGCGGCCTTGCGGTAAATGTCGGGGCGATGGTGCGCCAGCCACAGAAGGCGCGGCATGGCGCTCAGGGCGAGAGTTTGCCCGGAGACGTCATATACTTCGGATTCAAAGCGGTTGTCGTGGATCTCTTTGAGCTCGGCCACCTCGCGGCTGGCGCGGGCGTCGACGTTGGCGCAGGCCCAGATGGCCTCGCCGTTGCGGTCGTACAGCACAATCCCTTCGCGCATGGAGCAGCAGGCAACGGACTGGATATCCGCCGCGGTCAGGTGCGCACGCTCCAGCGCCTGATGAATGCACTGGCAGGTCAGCCGCCAGTTGGTGTCGAGATCGAACTCCATCGATCCCGGTACGTTCTCCACGCTCAGGTGCTTCCACTCGGCCTGACCGACGGCAATCTGGCTGCCCTGTAAATCGAAAATCACGGCGCGAACGCTGCCGGTCCCTGCATCTAACGCTAAAAGGTAACTCATGAGCTTGCCTCGTTGTTAGCGCAGGGCATCCCCGTTACGTCAGGGCCAGCACCGCGCGGGCTGTCGTCTCCTCCGTCACCAGGCCATTGATACGGCGACCCTTCAGTGCGGCATAAATCGCATCGGCTTTCTCTTCCCCGCCGGCCACGCCAACGATGGTAGGCAGTTGCGCCAGTTCATCGAGCGTGACGCCGAGTAATTCTTTATGGATCTCCAGCTCCTCAACGCATTCCCCCTCGGCATTAAGGAAATAACCGAGAATGTCGCCGACTGCGCCTTTGCGGGCGTACATCAGCTGTTCACCTTCGCTGATATAGCCGGAGCGCAGTATCGTGGCGTCACGGCGCTGGTTCACCGAACCAATGCCGACCACCGCCACGTCGGCGGCGGTGGCGGCGAGGATCACGTCCCGCACGCTGGTTTCACGTTTTAAGATCCCGGCAACGGAGGCGGATGACACGCGCAGCGGGGCGGGGATCATGCTGACGCTGCAGGCCGCGTCCAGCTGGCCGATACCGGTCATATACGGCCCGACGCCGCCGGAGAGCGTCACCAGGCGGATCTGCTGCGAGCTGATAAAGCCGCTCAGGTGCTGTAGGCTGCTCATGGTCGTTTCACCAAATCCCACCGCCAACAGCTGGCCGGGCTCCAGCACGCCCATTAGCGACTGCGCCGCGCCAATGCCCAGCCGCACGTTCATCGGCGGCGTATTCAGGGCGGGCATCACGCGCACCAGCTTCAGCCCAAAGCGCTGCTGTAGTTCGGTTTCCAGCGCCAGACAGCCCTCGTAACGGGAGTTGATCTGCACGCGGATCACCCCGGACTGGCGGCCTTTCTCCAGCAGACGGGAGATCTTCAAACGCGGCAGCCCGAGTCGCTCACCGATGTCGTTCTGGGTCAGCCCGTCGTGGTAATAGCACCAGGCCACGCGCGCCACCAGCTCCTCTTCCGCCAGCGCCAGCCCGGCAAACCGTCCTTCTTCCGCAGTGCGTTTATCGCTCATAATTGAACTCTTATAAAAATTTAGATCATATGTTCGTGATGACGCGAAGGGAAAATGTGAGCCACGCGACAAAACGGATCTTTAAGTGGGTTTCTGTTTTATCTGGATCTTAATCAATAAAACTGTGATCCCTGCACGGTTGTAAATATAGTTCACCGTCTACGCTTTTGAACATTATTAAATCTAAAAATCATTTGTTCAATAGCGGAGCGATGATGACACCACTTATTGAAGCGCGGGGGATCAGCAAACAGTTCTCGGGCGTGCCGGTGTTAAAAGGCATTGATTTCACGCTGCTCGCGGGCCAGGTACACGCCCTGATGGGCGGGAACGGTGCGGGAAAATCGACGCTGATGAAGATCATCGCCGGAGTTGAAACGCCCGACAGCGGTGAACTTTCGGTTGCGGGGGAGTCTTTTGCACGGCTTACGCCAGCGCAGGCGCATAAGCTCGGCATTTATCTGGTACCGCAGGAGCCGCTGCTGTTCCCCAACCTGACGGTGCGGGAAAACATCCTCTTTCGCCTGCCCCGTGAACGGGATCTGGAACCGCGCCTGGCCGATAAGCTCCAGCAGCTGCAATGCCAGCTTAACCTTGATGCCACCGCCAGCACACTGGAAGTGGCGGATCAGCAGATGGTAGAGATCCTCCGCGGATTAATGCGCAACGCCAGGATCCTGATCCTCGACGAACCCACCGCCTCGCTCACGCCCGGCGAAACCGAACGCCTCTTCCGCCAGATCCGCGCGTTGCAGGCGCTTGGCGTCGGCATTGTTTTTATCTCGCATAAGCTGCCGGAAATTCGCCTGCTTTCGAGCCACATCTCGGTGATGCGCGACGGTGCAGTGGTGCTGAGCGGTGAAACCGCGCAGTTTGACGATAACGCCCTGATTGCCGCCATGACGCCAGTGAGTCGGGAAAAATCTCTGAGCGAGACGCAAAAGCTGTGGCTGGCGTTGCCGGGCAACCGCCGCACCCAGCCGCAGGATTTCCCGGTGCTGCGCGTGGAGGATCTCACCGGGGAGGGGTTTATCGATCTGAGTCTTGAGATCTTCGCCGGTGAGATCGTCGGCCTGGCCGGGCTGGTGGGATCCGGGCGCACCGAGTTTGCCGAAACGCTTTACGGCCTGCGTCCGGTGCGCGGGGGGCGCGTCTGGCTGGAGAATCAGGAAATCACTGCCGATCCGCCTGGTTCACGTCTGGAAAAAGGGCTGGTTTACCTGCCGGAAGACAGGCAGGTTTCCGGCCTGTTCCTCGACGCGCCGATCCGCTGGAACACCGTGGTGCTGAACGAGCCGTCTCTCTGGCAGCAGCGCAAGCGGGAGTCGGCGGTGGTAGAGCGCTATCACCGTGCGCTCGGGATTAAGCTCAACCATGCGGATCAAACCGTGCGTACGCTCTCCGGCGGCAACCAGCAGAAGGTACTGCTGGCGCGCTGTCTGGAGGCCAATCCTTTACTCCTTATTGTCGATGAACCGACGCGTGGCGTGGACGTCTCCGCGCGCGCCGATATCTACCAGCTCATCAAAAGCGTGGCCGCGCAGAACGTCGCGGTACTGATGATCTCAAGCGATCTCGATGAGTTCCCGGGCCTTGCCGATCGCGTACTGGTGATGCATCAGGGCGTACTCAGCGGCGAGCTGCCGCGCCATGCCGTTAGCCTCGACAGGATGATGGCGCTGGCGTTCGGAGGGCAATCATGAAGACCTTATTAAAGAACCGTGAGTTGAGCGCGTTTCTCGCCATTCTGGCACTGTTTGCCGTGCTGGTGGCGCTGAACCCGTCTTACTTCAGCCTGCAAACGCTGGGGATGATCTTCGCCAGTGCCCAGATCCTGATCCTGCTGGCCATCGGTGCCGCGCTGGTCATGCTGACCCGCAATATTGACGTCTCGGTGGGCTCGACCGTTGGGCTGTCGGCAATCGCCGTCGGCGTGGCGCTCAATGGCGGCTACAGCCTGCCCGTTTCCATCCTCTTCGCACTGTCGATTGGCGCACTGGCCGGGGCGTTCAACGGCGTGCTGGTGGTGGGGCTGCGCATCCCGGCGATTGTCGCCACCCTCGGCACGCTGGGGCTGTATCGCGGGGCGATGCTGCTCTGGACGGGCGGGAAGTGGATTGAAGGGTTGCCGCCGGGGCTGAAATCTCTCTCTGAACCGCTTGCCATCGGCATGTCGCCACTCGGTATGGTGGTGTTAATTATCGCAGCCGCGGGCGCGTGGACGCTGTCGCGTACCGCGTTCGGCCGTGATTTCTACGCGGTGGGGGATAACCTCGCCGCCGCGCGTCAGCTGGGCGTAGCGGTGAACCGCACCCGCATGCTCGCCTTTACCCTGAACGGCATGCTGGCGGCCTGCGCAGGGATTGTCTTTGCCGCGCAAATTGGTTTTGTCCCCAACCAGACCGGCAGCGGGCTGGAGATGAAGGCCATCGCCGCCTGCGTGCTCGGGGGGATCTCTCTGCTGGGCGGCACCGGCACGCTGATCGGTGCCTTGCTTGGGGCTTTCTTCCTCACCCAAATCGACACCGTACTGGTGCTGTTCAGGCTGCCAGCCTGGTGGAATGACTTTATCGCCGGGCTGGTGCTGCTGGGCGTACTGGTGCTCGACGGGCGGCTGCGTCAGGCGCTGGCACGCCATCAGCGGGCGCTGAAATACGGCCGCTTCCAGCCAGGTCACAGAGGGGGAAAGCACGTCACTCCCTTTCCCAAACGCAAAAAAGAGGTGGCGTAAATGAAGCTTAACTGGGAAAGCGCGCTGCTGGTTTTGCTGGTGCTGGAGATCCTGCTCTTTGGCGCTATTAACCCGCGCATGCTCGACATCAATATGCTGCTGTTCAGCACCAGCGACTTCATCTGTATCGGTATCGTGGCGCTGCCGCTCACGCTTGTCATTATCAGCGGCGGGATCGACATCTCGCTGGGTTCGACCATCGGCCTGTGCGCCATCGCGCTGGGGGTGATGATGCAGGCCGGGTGGCCGATGGCGGTGGCCATTCCGCTGACGCTGCTGCTCGGCCTGCTGTGCGGGCTGGTGAATGCGGCGCTGATCCACTACACCGGCATCAGTCCATTGGTGATTACCCTCGGCACGCTCTATCTCTACGGTGGCGGGGCGTTGCTGCTTTCCGGCATGGCGGGGGCGACGGGCTATGAGGGCATCGGCGGCTTCCCGGACAGCTTTACCGCGTTCGCGAATCTCACGGTCGTTGGCCTGCCGCTCCCGCTGGTGCTGTTCGCTGTGATTACCGTTTTCTTCTGGCTGATTACCCACCGCGGGCGCTTTGGCCGTCATCTGTTTTTGATTGGCCAGAACCCGCGAGCGGCACGCTATGCGGCGCTGTCGGTTAACGGTATGCCCTACGCGCTGTACGGTCTGGTGGGCGTGGCCTCGGCCATTGCCGCGCTGGTCATGGTCTCCTATTTCGGTTCCGCGCGGTCAGATCTGGGGCGCGATTTGCTGATGCCTGCGCTCACCGCCGCCGTACTCGGCGGGGCGAATATCTACGGCGGGTCAGGTTCGGTTGTCGGTACGGCGCTGGCGGCGCTGCTGGTGGGGTACCTGCAACAGGGTTTACAGATGGTCGGCATCCCTAACCAGGTATCGAGCGCGCTTTCAGGAGCGCTGCTGGTTGTGGTGGTGATGGGTCGTTCGCTGAGTCTGCACCGCGAATGGGTGCGTTCTCTCTTTAGAAAACTTTCCGGAGCGTAAGATGAAAACAAAACTGATAGTCCTGGCAATGGCCCTCAGCTTCGCCTCGGCGCAGGCGGCGGATCGGATTGCCTTTATCCCGAAACTGGTGGGGGTTGGCTTCTTCACCAGCGGCGGCAACGGTGCGAAAGAGGCGGGGAAAGACCTCGGCGTGGACGTCACCTATGACGGTCCAACCGAGCCGAGCGTTTCCGGACAGGTGCAGCTCATCAACAACTTCGTTAACCAGGGCTACAACGCGATTATCGTCTCTGCCGTGTCGCCGGACGGCCTCTGCCCGGCCTTAAAACGCGCGATGCAGCGCGGCGTCAAAGTGCTGACCTGGGATTCCGACACCAAACCGGAGTGCCGCAGCATATATATCAACCAGGGGACGCCGGAACAGCTCGGCGGCCTGCTGGTGGAGATGGCGGGCAAGCAGGTCACCAAACCGAATGCCAAAGTGGCATTCTTCTACTCCAGCCCGACGGTCACCGACCAGAACCAGTGGGTGAAAGAGGCGAAGGCTAAAATCGAGAAAGATCATCCTCAGTGGCAGATCGTGACCACTCAGTTTGGCTATAACGATGCCACCAAATCCCTGCAAACCGCCGAGGGGATCTTAAAAGCGTATCCGGATCTGGATGCGATCATCGCCCCGGATGCCAACGCCCTGCCAGCCGCTGCGCAGGCAGCAGAAAATCTGAAGCGGGAAGGGGTGGCGATTGTCGGGTTCAGCACGCCAAACGTCATGCGTCCATACGTGGAGCGCGGCACGGTAAAAGCCTTCGGCCTGTGGGACGTGGTGCAACAGGGCAAAATTGCGGTCAATGTCGCCGATCGTTTACTGAAAAAAGGCGATCTTAACGTTGGCGACAGCGTGGACGTGAAAGAGATCGGTACGCTGAAGGTCGAACCGAACAGCGTGCAGGGCTACCAGTATGAGGCGAAAGGTAACGGCATCGTGCTGCTGCCGGAACGCGTGGTGTTCACTAAAGAGAACATCAACAAATACGATTTCTGACGGGGGAACAAATGGCTGATTTAGACGACATCAAAGACGGGAAGGATTTTGGCATCGGCACGCCACAGCAGAATGTGCCGTTTACCCTGAAGGGCTGTGGTTCGCTGGACTGGGGGATGCAGTCCAGGCTTTCGCGCATCTTCAACCCGCAAAGCAACCGCACGGTGATGCTGGCCTTTGACCACGGTTATTTCCAGGGGCCGACCACCGGCCTTGAGCGTATCGATCTCTCCATTGCGCCGCTGTTTGGCGAAACCGATGTGCTGATGTGTACCCGCGGTATCCTGCGGAGCACCGTGCCTGCGGCCACCAACAAACCGGTTGTGCTGCGCGCCTCCGGCGGTAACTCAATTCTGGGCGAATTGTCCAACGAGTGCGTGGCGGTGGCAATGGAAGATGCGCTCCGGCTGAACGTCTGTGCGGTCGCAGCACAGGTCTACATTGGCAGCGAGTTCGAGCATCAGTCGATCAACAACATCATCAAGCTTGTCGACGCCGGTGCCCGCTACGGCATGCCAACCCTCGCGGTGACAGGGGTGGGGAAAGAGATGGCGCGCGACGCGCGGTATTTCTCACTTGCCAGCCGCATTGCCGCCGAAATGGGGGCGCAGTTCGTCAAAACCTATTATGTGGATGAGGGCTTTGAAAAAGTCACCGCCAGCTGCCCGGTGCCGATCGTCATCGCCGGCGGCAAAAAGCTGCCGGAGCACGAGGCGCTGGAGATGTGCTGGCGCGCGATTGACCAGGGCGCATCCGGTGTGGACATGGGGCGCAATATCTTCCAGTCCAGCGCGCCGCTCGCCATGCTGAAGGCAGTGAAAAAAGTAGTTCACGAGAACATGAGCGCCCGTGAAGCGTTCCAGTTCTGGCAGGAAGAGAAACAGGGAGAAGCAAAATGAACGTGACGTTAGTGGAGATCAACATCAAACCCGAGCGGGTGGACGAGTTTCTGACGGTGTTTCGCGCCAACCATGAAGGGGCGATTAAGGAGCCGGGAAACCTGCGTTTTGACGTCCTGCAGGATCCGAGGGTGAAAACCCGGTTCTTTATCTACGAAGCCTATAAAGACGAAGCGGCGGTGCTGGCGCATAAGCAGACGCCGCACTATCTGGCGTGCGTGGATAAGCTTGAGGACCTGATGTCGGAGCCGCGCAAAAAACGCAGTTTTGTGGGGTTGTTGCCGGAGTAGTTTTTTTTGCCCGGTAGACCGGTCTGCCGGGCAAGCATCGATCAGGGATGATGCTTTTGTAACGTTGTGAGCAGGCTGTCTGCACAATATTGTCTGAGGAGTTTTTCATCTCTTTCAGGCAGGCCGCTGTGAAGAAACGCTTCCAGACTCTCGGTATTTACACCGTTAAAAATGAAAATACGGTCGGGATGGTAAAGCGCCATGTTTTTAATCGACGCGTTTGTGGTGATCAGCTTCTTATTCAGAATCAGGGCTTCCAGAGCGCGGAGAGTTAATCCCTGTTGCTCAGGTTTGTTTATTTCCAGCATGACAGAGCAGCGTTTGGCTTTTTCAATATTTTCCTGATAACTCAGTTTTTTATTTTGACAATTATCGGGATAGTTACCCTGGTTATCGTACTTATCCAGCAGGTAGAAATCTGTCTTGTAGCCGCAATTTTCGAGTACCGGCGTCAATGTGCGCACAACATTTGCGCGAATGGGTTCATAGCCACCGACAAAAAAACAGCTTTTATTTTCAGTTGGATTTTGTTTTTGAAACTGCTCGATTTCTTTCCAGCTAAAGGGCAAAAACTGCTCAATCGCACGCAGGTTATAACGTTCGCAATCGGCGGGATCAAAGCTATAAATAGCATCAAAGACCGGGCGAACGGTCTCGATGTAATCTTGATCCTGAGCCAGTTGCCCAAGGTGACGTCGTTTCCGTGTCAGGGCTTCAACGGAGTCGCGGAGAATCAGCACTTTTTTACAAGGCATACTGGCGACATAATCCAGGAATGGAAAGACGCTGTATCCATTGCAAATCGCAATATCATCGGGCTTGATTGCTGATAATTTCACAGCACAGTGGGTGCGTTTATGCCATTTTTTTAATGCGTTGCCTGGTAACAGGGCATTGATTGATTTATAACGTCGCATAATGCGATTAATTTGCTTAACGGGATGATCCTGAGCAAGCGAATTAAGCATCATGATTTCGAAAGGATTGACCCATTCCAGAAAAAAATAGCGCATGGTCCCTCAGAGGTGGCTGGCCGATTATCGGGAAATGATATCTCATACTGGAAAAGGAATCATTATTGCGAGATTCCACGTTTGATCGGGGACGCAACAGATTGATGAAGTTTTGTAGGCCGGGTAAGCGCTAGCGCCACCCGGCATTTTTCAGGCCAGCTTCAGGTCCGCCAGGATCGCAGCAAGCGCCTCGCGCGGCTCACCCTGAATCGCCTGCAGTGGGAAGGGGAGCGCCGGTGCCTCCACTTTTCCCATCATCTCGGCTGCC
This sequence comes from Enterobacter kobei, assembly GCF_001729765.1. Taxonomy (NCBI): domain Bacteria; kingdom Pseudomonadati; phylum Pseudomonadota; class Gammaproteobacteria; order Enterobacterales; family Enterobacteriaceae; genus Enterobacter; species Enterobacter kobei. Next base: position 4,205,463 of record NZ_CP017181.1, on the reverse strand, counting down.
GCTGCCATCACCCGCACGCTGCCGTAACGGCGGAACAGCGCCCACAGTGGCTCCAGACGTTCTGATTCCATGCTGTCTTTCGAGTGCGCAATTGCCAGTGCCGCCTGAGGGAACAGCCCGCCGACGACGGAATACCAGACGTCAAACCCGGCCTGCAGGGCGGATGCTGCCCGCCAGTCGCCGCTTATCCCCAGCGTGACCGTCTTCGGAAGACGCGCCCGCACCCGCGACACATCCTCCGGCATGTGGCCCATTTTCACCGAGCCAATATTGGGCAGCGCCGCCACGGCAAACATCAGCTCGTCGCTAAACTCAAACCCGGTGGTGGCGGGATTATCATAAACGCACAGCGGGACGGAGAGCTGGCGAGTTACCGTCTCATATAGCGAATATACCTCGTCCGTCGTCAAACGCTGGTACGACACCGGTGCCATCAGCACGCTGGATGCTCCCGCCTTCTGCGCGTGCTCAGCCAGACGCAGAATGTCATCCAGTCTCAGTGCGCCAATACTGACCATGACCGGAATGCCATTGGCATGTTCCACCGCGCAGCGGGTAATATGCGTGCGCTCCTCAACGGTGAGGTAGGCATAGCTGCCCGTTGAACCCAGAATACCCAGCGAATCCACCCCCGCGTCGACCAGGGGGCGAAGCAGGTTGATAAAGGCCTGCTCGTCAAACTTCCCCTCTTTCAGGGGCGTTAACGGAAACGCACTTAACCCGTGAAACATCGTGTTGTCCTCTTACAGTTCCAGCAGTTGAACCTGAGCCGTTGCGCCTAGCATTAATCGTTGCAGATTGCTGACCAGCTCCTCGCCCGCTTCTTCGAGCGCACCTGACGGCATCGTTGGCAGACTTTCGAGAATAAACCACATGGTCTGCGCCTGGCTATCAAGACGGGTACGTATCCCTTGTCGCCAGTTCCAGCGACGACAGGTGACGCCCATATCGTCGCGCCAGATGACCTCGCCAGCATCCGGGTATTCCACCACCGGCTGGCCCTCTTTCAGGGTGTCAAAGGGTTCATTGCCCTCGGCCAGCGTCAGGCGCGGCGCACCGGAATAGGCCGCGAGATTCTCGCCCCCTACCGGAATGGCGTAGCGAATACTGACCGCATTATAGATGTCCACTACCGGGTCGAGTGAAGGTAGCGAACCGTCTTTAAGCACCCGCTTTCGCAGTGCGGAGGCCGAGCAGGGGGTACGTTTTGGCTTCGCGCCAAAGTTTTTAAATACCTCATCCCAGGCGGCGAGATGCGCTTGTGCCCACGGTACATCATCATTCAACACCTGCTGGCAAGCCTGCGTCAGCGCGGCGGGGGCAACTTCTGGATGGGTAATCTGTGCGGCTTCAACCAGAATGCTCAGCGCCCGAAAGCCCGGGGCAATCCCGGCAAGACGCGGGTCTATTGACGGCGTAACGAGAGACATAAATAATCCTGTATCGACTGTTTTATACCATGGTAGTGACCAATGACTGATAAAGTCAATATAATGACTGAGCAGGGGGCCGATGTTGCCCAGGTAAGCCTGGCCGTGGCGAACCGCATCCGCAACTGGCGTAAAGATAAAAAATTGTCGCTGGATGAGCTATCCCGCCGCGCCAGCGTCAGCAAAGGCATGCTGGTGGAGATCGAAAAGGGGGCCGCCAATCCCAGTATCGCTATCCTGTGCAAACTGGCTGCCGCGCTGGGCGTTTCCGTGGCGGATATTGTTAACGTCTCCAGCGAACCGGTCGTGCATGTTATTGAAAAACAGGCCATCCCGGTTCTGTGGCAGGGCGCAAAGGGCGGTTCTGCCAGATTACTGGCGGGTACCGCTGGCCCGGACATGATTGAACTGTGGCAGTGGGAGATGCAGCCGGGGGAACACTTCTCTTCACCGGGGCACCCGGCAGGCACATGTGAACTGCTACACGTGAACGAGGGGGTATTGTCGCTGACGGTGGGCGAGACGGTGACGCAGGTTGAGGCTGGCGCGTCGGCGGTGGCGAAAACGGAAGCCGCACACGGCTACGGGAATGAAGGCGATACCGTGCTTCGCTTCACCATGACGGTGGCGGAGTTTCACCGGTAAAAAACTGCCCGGCGGCGCTAACGCTTACCGGGCTTGCTTAGGCCGGGTAAGCGTAGCGTCACCCGGCGCTTTTTACGCCTCTTCCACGCTCACACGCAGTGCTGCCAGCGCTTTACGTGCCGCTTTCAGCACCTGCTCGCACTGCTCAATCGTCAGCGTCAGCGGCGGTTCAATACGGATGGTTTTCGAGTTGTTGAGCGTTCCGGCCACCAGTACCCGCTGGCGGAACATCTCGCTCGCGAAGCTATAGCCGATTTCGTTGTCGACAAACTCAATCGCCATCAATAACCCTCTGCCGCGTGCATCCTGCACCAGATCCGGATATTCCCGGCCCAGCTGGCGGAAGCCATCCAGCAGCATGTCGCCTTTCTGCTCCGCCTGCGCAGGCAGGTTTTGTTCCAGCAGCACGTTGATGGTCGCCAGCGCCGCCGCACAGGCCAGCGGGTTACCGCCAAAGGTCGTGGTATGCAGGAACGGGTTGTCGAACAGCACCGAGAATACCTCCTCGGTGGCTACCGTAGCACCAATTGGCATCACGCCGCCGCCGAGCGCTTTCGCCAGACACAGAATGTCTGGCTGAACGTTCTCGTGCTCGCAGGCAAACATCTTGCCGGTGCGTCCCATCCCGGTCTGGACTTCGTCGAGGATCAGCAGGGCGCCAAACTCATCGCACAGCTGACGCACGGCAGGCAAATAGCCCTGCGGAGGCAGGATCACGCCGCCTTCGCCCTGAATCGGCTCCAGGATCACCGCCGCCACGTCATCGCCGGTTTTACGGCATTCACTCAGCGCGGTGCGCATGGCGTTAACGTCGCCGAACGGCACGTGGCGGAAGCCCGGCAGCAGCGGCATAAACGGCTTGCGGAAGGTGGATTTAGCGGTCGCCGACAGTGCGCCCAGGGATTTACCGTGGAACGCGCCGCTGGTGGCAATGAAGGTGAATTTCCCACGCGGCGACTGGTACGCTTTGGCGAGTTTAATCGCCGCTTCGACCGATTCCGTGCCGCTGTTACTAAAGAAGCTGTATTTCAGTTTGCCGGGCGTTAAGGCCGCCAGCGTTTTCGCGAGCATGGCGCGAAGCGGGTCGAGCAGTTCCTGGCTATGGAGAGGTTGTTTCGCAAGTTGATTCTGTACGGCGGAAACCACAACTGGATTACGGTGCCCCACGTTGAAGATACCAAAACCACCAAGGCAATCGATAAACTCCTGTCCCTGGGTGTCGACAAGCGTGTTCAGACTTCCCGCTTGCCACTCTACGGCTCCGTAATCCCCGCCGGCGGTAACAGATTTGCGATATTCCAGAAATCCTGGATTGACGTGCTCTTTAAAGTAATCGATGACCTCTCGGTTAAGTTGTTTCATCTCCTCATGATCAAGCGTTTGCTTCTCTATGAGATTCAATGCGTGCGCGGTACAGGCAAGAGCCGAGGCGCTGGAAGGTAACCTGTTCAAAATATGCTCCCGGGGATCGCGTATCACATGATACTGGTTTAAGTATTGCAGGGATTACGCCACTTCAGAGGACTTAACGAAAATCGGGATAAACGCCAGGTTAAAATTATGTTGCACAATATTTAATCATGCCGATACAACCGAAACGGGATTTAGCGATAAGGCACAGCACGTGCAGGACGGGGCATAAAAGCGCAATTGCACGAAAGGAGTGCAATGCATGCCACTTAAGCGGGCGTTAACAGGTCATGCTTTGCAGGTAATTTCTAGGAGAAAGTATTTCAAATCAATGAATTATAAATTCTCACAAAAAGTGCGGTTTAAGTGAAATCTGCGATCTCCATCAAGTTTAACAACTAAAGATAAATTGGTTACCGCCGAAAAAACAATTACCCACAAATTTAACATTCAAATAACCTGCAAGGGATGCTCACAATGTCCTCTCCAACCTATGTCACCCAGAATGAATACCCTCTGGACGATGACACCACCTTAATGTCTACCACAGACATCCACAGCTACATTACCCACGCCAACGACACGTTTGTGCAGGTGAGCGGTTACCCGCTTGATGAGCTGACGGGCCAGCCGCACAATATGGTGCGCCACCCTGATATGCCAAAAGCCGCCTTTGCCGATATGTGGTACACCCTGCAACAGGGGGAACCGTGGAGCGGGATTGTCAAAAATCGGCGCAAAAACGGTGACCACTACTGGGTGCGCGCGAATGCGGTGCCAATGGTGCGTCACGGGAAGGTGACGGGCTATATGTCGATCCGCACCAAAGCCACGGCGGAAGAGATAGCCTCCGTGGAGCCGCTCTACCGCGCGCTGAATGACGGCAGCTGTAAGAAACGTATTCATAAAGGACTGGTGGTGGGAAAGGGCTGGCTGGGTAAACTGCCGGCCATGCCTCTGCGCTGGCGGGTGCGTAGCGTAATGGCGGTGCTTTTTGCCTTCCTCGCCGCCACGCTGGTCGCCACCTCCGCAGGGTGGATGCCGCTCGTTGCGGCTGCGGTGGTCATGCTGCTGGGGACGCTGCTGTTTGAGCAACAGATTGTGCGTCCGGTCGAAAACGTGGCGCGACAGGCGCTGAGGGTGGCTACCGGGGAGCGCAACAGCGTGCAGCATCTGAACCGCAGTGACGAGCTGGGACTGACCCTGCGCGCGATAGGCCAGCTTGGGCTGATGTGCCGCTGGTTGATCAACGACGTCTCGAGCCAGGTGGTGAGCGTGCGTGACGGCAGCGACAGGCTGGCCCGGGGTAATGAAGATCTGAACGATCGTACGCGTCAGACGGTAGCGAATGTGCAGCAGACCGTCGCAACGATGAACCAGATGGCCGCGTCCGTGCAGAGCAACTCTGAAACTGCCGCCGAGGTGGATAAACTCTCCGTTGCCGCGAGCAGTGCGGCGACGAAGGGCGGCAATGCGATGCAGACCGTGGTCAAAACCATGGATGACATCGCCGACAGCACGCAGCGAATTGGCTCGATTACCTCCCTGATAAACGACATCGCTTTCCAGACCAATATCCTGGCGCTCAATGCGGCAGTTGAAGCGGCACGGGCGGGTGAGCAGGGGAAAGGGTTTGCCGTGGTCGCGGGCGAAGTCCGCCATCTCGCCAGCCGCAGCGCCAGTGCGGCTAACGATATTCGTAAACTCATTGATGCCAGCGCCAGCAAAGTGCAGTCCGGCTCCGAGCAGGTGCACGCCGCTGGCCGCACGATGGATGACATTGTCGAGCAGGTGAAAAACGTGACGCAGCTTATCGCTCAGATCAGTCACTCCACCTCCGAGCAGGCCACCGGGCTCTCAGAATTAACCCGTGCGGTGGCCGAGCTGGACAGCATCACGCAGAAAAATGCCGACCTGGTCGAGGAGAGCGCGCACATTTCTGCCATGGTGAAACACCGTGCCGGGCGTCTGAAGGATGCGGTAACCGTGCTCCATTGAGTCAGTAAAGTTCCGGAAAAGCCGTTTATTCAGTAAGGAATAAACGGCTTTTTTATGGCTGCTTGTGACTATTAATGTGCTTTATTGTTAATATAATATTAAATAACTAAAAAAAGTGCCTCAGTTATTTATTCCTGCCTAAGTCAGTTTCCCATGATGCTGTTTTGCAAAACACGCTTCTGGTGGTCTGGTAACGATCGATGAGACGAAATTAATAGTCTCTGCCTATCCATTGTGATGGTTATGAAATAAAAAAACGATCAAAGTCATAAAGTTAGCGAATTCGTTACCGATAACAGCAATCGTCTGAGAAATAATCACATCGATGGAGTAAATATGTTCTTACATGACGTAAAGATCGGCACGAAATTATTTCTGGCGTTTGGGTTCTTTATTGTCCTGATGGCAATCAGCGCGAGCCTGTCTCTGCTGAGTCTGAACCGGGCAAATAATGGGATGCAATCCATTATTACCCGTGATTATCCGACCACGGTAAAAGCGAACCAGTTAATCGATAACTTCCAGGAATTTATTAGCACTCAACAGCTGATGCTGCTGGACGAGCAGGGAACTTACACGGGGCAATCTCAGCAGCACCTGAAAGAGATCAGCGAGCACATCACGGTGATCCTGGGCGAGCTGAACAACGCGTTGCAGGATGAAAAGTCTCAGCAGGTGCTGGCGGATATCCGTAGTGTGCGCCAGCAGTATCTGGACTCGCGCTATCGCATCCTGCAGGCGGTGCAGAACAACAATCGTGCGGGTGCCATTCAAGAGATGATGACCACCACCCTTGCCGTGCAGCAGGCTTATAAAGCGAAGGTGAAGGAGCTGATTGCCATTCAAAACAGCGAGATGCAGAATGCAGGCGCGCAGGTAGAAGGGGATTTCAGGTCTAACCGACTGCTGCTGATCCTCATCACCCTCTTTAGCGTCGCGGCAGGCAGCCTGATCGGCTGGTTTATCGTGCGCGCTATCACCCGTCCGCTCGGCGAGGCGGTGAATTTTGCGAAGGCCATTTCAGAGGGCGATCTGACGGGCAGCATCACGCCGCACGGCAAAGACGAAACGGGCTTACTGCTGCATGCGTTGATGGAGATGAAAAACCGTCTGCTGGACATTGTGCAGCAGGTGCAAACCGGCTCGGAGAATATCTCCAGCGCAGCCGCGCAGATCGTTGCGGGTAACTAGGATCTCGCCGCGCGCACGGAAGAGCAGGCAAGTTCCGTTGAACAGACAGCAGCCTCGATGGAGCAGATCACCGCGACGGTGAAAAACACCGCCTCGCACACTGGCGAAGCGACCAACCTCTCGGCAGATGCTGCCACGGTGGTCAAAAACAACGGTGAGATGATGAAGCAGGTGACCAGCAAAATGCGCCTGATTAACGAGACGTCGAACCGGATGTCCGACATTATCGACCTGATCGACGCCATTGCTTTCCAGACCAACATTCTGGCGCTGAACGCGGCCGTGGAAGCAGCGCGCGCCGGTGAGCACGGTCGTGGCTTTGCGGTGGTAGCCGGTGAGGTGCGCCAGCTTGCCCAGAAGAGCGCATCGTCGGCCAGCGAAATCCGTGAGCTGATTGAGAGCTCCACCAGTCAGACCCAGGACGGCATGAACCTGGTGGAAAAAGCGAGCGCGCTGATCAACGGGATGGTGGGCAACGTGGAAGAGATGGACGTCATCCTGCGTGAGATCCGCCAGGCCAGCCATGAGCAGACGGAAGGGATCTCGCAGATTAACAGCGCGATTGGCCTGATTGATGCCACCACCCAGCAGAACTCCGCGCTGGTGGAGGAGTCCGTCGCCGCGGCGGCATCGCTTAACGAACAGGCGATGCACCTGAAAGAGCTGGTACGCGTCTTCCGCGTGAGCGAACACGCTCCGTCTTAATCCAGCTGGGAGATCTCGAGCGCCGCGCGGTCAATGACGCCGATAATCTGCTTAAGCTGCGCGTCGCTGAGCTCTCCCTGATTCACCTTCAGGTCTAACACCGCTTTAAAGTTATCCAGCGCCCGCTTCATCTGCGGGTTTTTGCGCAGCTGGAAGCCGACAGAACGCGCTTTGATGCGTGCCTGTATGTGCTCAAGCTGTTCCTGGTTCTCATCCAGCCACTGCTGGCCCGTCACGGTAATCGCAATTCGCTTTCTGCCGTTCTCTTCTTCCGTAATCGTGATAAAGGTCTGATCCTGCAGATAATCCAGCGTCGGGTAGATCACCCCAGGGCTCGGGGTGTAATTACCCTGGGTCAGGTTCTCAATCTCTTTGATCAGCTCATAGCCGTGGCTCGCATTGCGGGTCAGGATATCCAGAATCACCAGCCGCAGATCGCCGTGGCCGAAAAAGCGCGGTCGGCGTCCGCCGCCATCATGTTCGTGTCGCATAGTAATTCCTTCAATTTGATATATCTAAACTATATCTAAGATATATTCAGATGCAATCTAAAAGATCTTGCTTTTTTACTGATTAGTAATCATTATCATTTAAAAAATAATTTAGATATATCGTATTCATCAGAGAAGGGGCTAAAAATGGCATCTACCCGTTACCCACAGCGTGTTCGTAATGACCTGCGTTTTCGCGAGCTGACGGTGCTCCGCGTGGAACGCGTGAGCGCGGGTTTCCAGCGTGTTGTATTAGGTGGCGAGGCGCTGGAGGGGTTTAGCTCCCGCGGCTTCGACGACCACACCAAAGTCTTTTTCCCGGCACTGGGGGCGGCGTTTGTGCCGCCCGTGGTGACTGATGAAGGCATCGACTGGGGCGATGGCGTGCGTCCGCAGACGCGCGACTATACGCCGCTGTATGATGAGTCTCGCCATGAACTGGTGCTCGATTTCTTCATTCATGACGGCGGCATTGCCAGCAACTGGGCGGTTGAGGCGAAAGCGGGGGACACGTTGACCATTGGTGGGCCGCGCGGTTCGCTGGTGGTGCCGGAAGATTACGCCTGGCAACTGTACGTGTGTGATGAATCCGGTATGCCTGCGCTACGTCGACGCTTAGAGAGTCTTGCTAAACTGCCGGTTCGCCCAGAAATTCACGCGGTAGTAACGGTCGGGAACGACGCATATAAGGACTATCTGGCGCACCTGAGCGACGTCGACATCACCTGGGTAGTGGGCCACAGCGAGCAGGCGGTGGCGGATCGTCTGGCGGCGTTGACCGTTCCGGCGGAAGAGTACTTTATCTGGCTGACCGGGGAAGGAAAGGTAGTAAAAAGCCTGAGCCGTCAGTTTGACACTGACGCGATTGATCAACAGTTGGTGCGTGCCAGCGCCTACTGGCACGCTAAATAATCAGGCTGCTGAATCCATCTGCGCTTCGTTCACCTGGTGTTCGAGCGAGGCGCGAACCTCGTGCAGGGCTTTCTCCTGCTGAGCAAAGTACGCCTCCATATTGCTCAGCGACGACACCAGCAGCCAGGACTCTTCTTTCTCCAGCTCCGCCAGCTCGTTCACTAAGGTGTCGATTTGCTCGCGTACCTGCGCCATTTTTTTGCGGATACGTTCCAGATCGTTCAGCCTGTCGCTGGCCATCAGCGGCTCGAAGCCCTGCTGCAGGCGGGCGACCAGCGAGCGAATAGCCTTGACGTCGCCACGCTGTTTGGCCTGGTTGAGCTGCACCATCATCGCGTTGGCTTCCTCTTTCAGGTCGTCCGCCACCAGGTCCGGATGACAGAGTTTGCTCGCCTGCCGCCAGAGACGCTTGAGTTCGTTCTGATCTTCTTCAGAGAGGAGCTTCCCTTTGCGCAGCCGCATTTCGACATCGTGATGTTGCTCGCGATACTTCTCGTACTCTTCGTTGGCTTCGTCACGCGCCTGGCGAACAGGCTCCTCTTCGCGCGTTAGGCCACTCTCCAGCTCCAGCGCCTCGGCCAGCAAATTAGCAATCAGATTACTTTGCTGCTCCAGATGCTTGCGCGCCTCAGCCGCCTGCACGGAGTCGGCTGGCAGATCGCGCCAGCGCTGGGTGAGCGTCGCCAGCACCTCTACCGCCTGCGCCATATAGCGCTGGCAGCGACGGTAATCTTCCTCGCGACGACGCGCCTCCGCCTGCTGACGACGCAGGTTCAGCTCCGCCAGGGTTTTACGCAGAGCGAGGATCTGCTGCATCAGGGGACCCAGACGGGAGAAATAGAGATCGTTGAACTCATCAAGCTGCTGCACCCGCGCGTTGCGGCGATCGATGAGATCGCGCAGACGCTCTTCCAGCGCCTTCAGCTCCAGCTTGCTGGCTGCCACTTGCGGGTCGCGCCACGGGGTAATGGCGCGCTGGTCCTGCAGCCAGGCGGTAATGGCCCTGATGGCGGCGGTGTAGTTCTTCTGCTCAAGCGCCACGACGATTGCCTGTAGCTCATCGTCAAACGCTTCATTCTTCAGCCGTGTCAGCTGGCTCTGGATGATGTCGTCATCTTCCAGTTCAATGGCATTTTTAATGATTTCTAGCCGTTTGATCGGTGTGCTCATGATGCCTTTCGCTTTGGCGCTTAAGTATTTGAGTTAAGGGTAGTTGTGGGCAACGCTACAGGAAATAATACACACGGATGATGATCGGCGCGATGGGGGATTTCTTTAGTTTTTAGGGTTTGTGAGGGTGAGCGGCAGGACGGACTACATTTGATTGATTGCGTGTGTGCTTGCACAGGGTGCCGCAAAAAATCAGAGGAGGAATATAGCCTGGCGAATGCCAGGAGGAAAACTCAGGGGACAACAAGGGGGCGCCCGTCATTCAGCGAGCACTAGTAGCCAGGCAAATTCTGACAATCATCTCCAAATCTTTAGCAGAGCTGTGGTGGCTTTCTTCTAAGAGACTGTCAATCTGCTCTCCAGTAAGAAAGGCCATCTCACTTTCTTCTGTTCTGAACTGTCGAATGTTATCTAGCGGGTTTGGCGCTTCCCATTCGCCAAGTCGTTTCAATTCATTGAACACCGCGAGGAAATACGCGTGCTCTAAGTTCATGGTGCGAGGCGAAACCTGAGTAACGCGCTTAGTACGGGCAAAATGGCCATCGAGCCTTTTTGCCCGGTACGCGGTGAAAAGCTGGGCTAAGAATTCAGTAGCCAGGGGCGACCCTATGCACAGATCTGCCCAGAGCATGTTGCTTTTACGTTTCTCGCCGTCACGCAAAGTTATTCCATGGCGCTCAAACCATAGATGGACTATATCCGAAAGACGACGTTTGTCTTTGCCCTGGCCTAACCAGGGCGTGTCCTCAAATTTTTGCAGTGTGTAATTTTCAAACGCCAGCGCTTCGCCTTTAGTGACAAACTTCCTACGAACCCGCTTGCCGTCTTTACCATCAGTTCTGTCTACAGTGTAAAAATCAGCAACCCGTTGGCCGTAAGCTAACTTTCTTACAGACATAAATTAACCATTCAAAATGAATTTTTTCTGCTGCTGGAATTCTTCTTCTGTAAGAATCCCTTCTTCTTTCATTTTTGCAAGACGTTCAATTTTCGCCATTTGATCATCGAATGATTGAGTGTCTTTGGTCGGTTCTTGTTGTTGCGAGGCAGGAGCATTCAGAGAGTTTTTTGTTTCGTTCACTAAATTTGTGAAGGGTATAACTGAGCCTTTCATGACATTTTTGATTGTGTAGTTTTGGCCGCTAGTAGAAATCATAATTTCACCAAACATAAGCCCCGTCTTGCCGCCTACGCTCACAATGTTGTTGAGGTTGATGTCAACCTGCTTAACACCAAAAATCATGCCCTTATCAAGGAAAATTACGCGTTTATTTGTCAGTGTGATGAGCCAGGTGTTGCCGTCCATCATGCCACTGGCAATGGCCACCGGACGTTCGCCCGAGTTCAAAATTTCAGGGAGGTGAAAGAATTCTTTTTTTGTACCAAAGGGCGTGTCAGATACAACGCCAGCTAAGCGTTTCATCTCCGCTTTGAGTTGGTCTTTTGATGCTGTTTTGTAGTCAATCATCTTCAAATCCTTATGCTTATCTTATTGTTAATACAACCCTACCAAGAATTTTTATATCTTCTATTGCACAATCAAAGGCCATGCCGACGCCACTTACTCTGACTTTCTTAATTGGGATGCGGGTAAGTGTGCAAATGCTTATTTTACCTTCAATTTCAACCAACCACTGATCGTCATAAACCTCAGTAAATAAGGTATCCACGATAAATTGGCTATTATCTTCCTGGACGCAGATTGGGGACTTAGGTAAAGGGACTCCCGGGAGGAATGAGACCTTATCCAACATGTACCTGCCAGCATCGTAAAGAAGGCCATCAACGATTTTTCGACGAGGCATTTTTATAATGTCGAGTTCTTCGTCGTCAAATTTCCTGTCTTGACCAGTAGCAAGCCATTCTAAGGAAGGTGCGAACAAGTTCCTGATATGAGATCATCATATTCATCCGGAGCGCATCCCAGAGGGACATCATGAGCCATCAACTCACCTTCGCCGATAGTGAATTCAGCACTAAGCGCCGTCAGACCCGAAAAGAGATTTTCCTCTCCCGCATGGAGCAGATTCTGCCATGGCAGAATATGACCGCTGTCATCGAGCCGTTTTATCCCAAGGCGGGCAATGGCCGACGGCCCTATCCGCTGGAGACCATGCTGCGTATTCACTGCATGCAGCATTGGTACAACCTGAGCGACGGTGCCATGGAAGATGCCCTGTACGAAATCGCCTCCATGCGCCTGTTTGCCCGATTATCCCTGGATAGCGCCCTGCCGGATCGCACCACCATCATGAATTTCCGCCACCTGCTCGAGCAGCATCAACTGGCCCGTCAATTGTTCAAGACCATCAATCGCTGGCTGGCCGAAGCAGGCGTCATGATGACCCAAGGCACTTTGGTGGATGCCACCATCATTGAGGCACCCAGCTCTACCAAGAACAAAGAGCAGCAACGCGATCCGGAGATGCATCAGACCAAGAAAGGCAATCAGTGGCACTTTGGCATGAAGGCCCACATTGGTGTCGATGCCAAGAGTGGCCTGACCCACAGCCTGGTCACCACCGCGGCCAACGAGCATGACCTCAATCAGCTGGGTAATCTGCTTCATGGAGAGGAGCAATTTGTCTCAGCCGATGCCGGCTACCAAGGAGCGCCACAGCGCGAGGAGCTGGCCGAGGTGGATGTGGACTGGCTGATCGCCGAGCGTCCCGGCAAGGTAAAAACCTTGAAGCAGCATCCGCGCAAGAACAAAACGGCCATCAACATCGAATACATGAAAGCCAGCATCCGTGCCAGGGTGGAGCACCCGTTTCGCATCATCAAGCGGCAGTTCGGCTTCGTGAAAGCCAGATACAAAGGGCTGCTGAAAAACGATAACCAACTGGCGATGTTATTCACCCTGGCCAACCTGTTTCGGGTGGACCAAATGATACGTCAGTGGGAGAGATCTCAGTAAAAACCGGAAATAACGCCAGAAATGGTGGAAAAAATAGCCTAAATAGGCTGATTCGATGTGTTTGCGGGAAAAAAATCGGCCCAGATCCGCGAAATTTTAATCAGCGAGTCAGCTTGGGAAGAAATGACCTGCTTATTCGCACCTTCCCTAACGATGCGCCAGTTTCAGCTACACACCTAACTACCATGTCAGCGGGAAAGCCGCCTCGTTTGTAGCGTCCAGCCAGGCTACTCGATGCCATTCCAAAGTGATCGGCAAGCATCAGCTTAGACGTAAGCCATAAGCATTAATCACTCTGTCGAGTACTTCATTGCTGTGGCTGATTTGTCCGTAAGAGAATTTGCCCATAATTTAGTCAGGTTTTCGCAAAATGCGATAAATCGATTTATTTGTCGCTTAATGCGATCTGGACTCTCCTTGTTGTAGCTTTTTACGAGTATAGGTTAATAACAGTGGATATTGGCGTATCCACAGCAAGAGGAGTTTGCATTATGCGTCCCAACATTACAATCGTGATCCCCGATCCATACATTCCACTTGATGCATATTGCCGCCGTACTGGCATGTCGCGAAGTACTGCTGAGAATTTGATTTCCTACGGAAAACTCCCTATCAAGCCTAAAGGTGCACAGAAAAAAGGGCTGGTTGAAGTGAACATGGTCACCTTAACCGTAATGGCGTTAAGCGAATGTGATGTTTCGCTTAACGCGTAATTCATCCTACGGATTAGGGAGGAGCTAACAATGTTTGATTATCAGACTTCTAAACATGCTCATTTTGATGCTGCTTGCTGAGCGTTTGCACTAGCGCACAATCTGGAAGATGTAGCCGCTGCCGTTGGTATGCGTCCGCAGATCCTCCGCAATAAGTTAAATCCGGTTCAACCGCACCGCCTGACCTGCGATGAGCTTTTGGCTATCACCGATTACACCGAAGATTCGCGGCTATTAGATAGAATGCTGGGGCAGATTAACAGCCTCCCGTCCGTTCCTGTCAATAACGCCATTGAAGCCAACATGCAGTTTTGCGCGTTAAGTGCCGCCGCCAATGTGAGGGCAATCGCTGGGGAAGCCGTTTCAACTGAGCACATGACCGCCGCACGCTGCACACAAATTCTTGATCGTGCCCGTGATGCCATCCGTTCCCTTTCCGTTCTGGCTTACACCGTTGAAAGCCGCCTCCAGTCTGCGCCGGTTCTTGCTGCTGCCGTCGATATCGTGACTAACAGCGCCAGTAGCATGATGTGAGGGTTACCGTGATGGTGCCCATTCTGATCCACTGGGCTGAAGAGCATTGCTATCGCCTGACTTTTGGCGAGGCGTACCGTACGCCGGAACAGGCGGCGCTGAACGCTAAAAAAGGCAGCGGTATCACCAACAGTCTGCACACACAGCGTCTGGCCGTGGATTTTAACCTGTACGTGAATGGCCAGTACAAAACGGACACGGCTGATTATCTGCCGCTGGGTGAATACTGGGAATCGCTGGGCGGAACGTGGGGCGGGCGTTTCAAATCCCGTCCGGCTGGTAATCACTTCAGCCTGGAACATAACGGGATGCGCTGATGACAAACGGCCTGTGGCAGGTATTGGTTTCGCTGGTGTTTGTCTTGGGCTGGTCGACCGCTGACTGGCGGCGTGACAGTCTGGAACCCGGATAAAGACACGCCTGCTTACTCAGCTGTGCCTCTGCCGGTTCCTATGGCGGGTAACGATTCCGGGATGTACCAGTTTCCACCTGAAGGGACACTGGTTGAAATTGCTTTTACTGGCGGAAGGCCGGGTAAACCCTTTGTGCGGCAGACCGTACCGGAGGGACCCAGCTTACCGGATATCCAGCCTGGCGAGCAGCTGCAACAGCAGCGTGCGGAAGTGTCTCAGCGCGTCACCCTGGCGGGTGACTGGGTGAGGCAGACAGACCAGACGATCAGTGAAACCTCAATGGCGCGGGTTGTTAAGGCCGCTTCGGAACAGCGGGAGCTGGTCAGCCGCGAAACCACGGTAAGGCTACGGATAAAATTACCGTGCTGGGCACGTCCACACTACTGACCGGAGCCATTCAGCAGGTATGCACGGAGGATTACAGCCAGGCAGTGAATAACCGTGTGGCGAGTATCGGCGGCAATGATGAAGCAGACATTGCCGGGAGTCAGACAGTCACAACGGGTAAAGACCCGATCGAGAAAATTGGGCAGATACGCAAAAGCGTGGCGGTCGTGCAACAGCAGATTATTGCCCCGGTAGTGTGGATTGACTCTGGCACAATCAACGTGGCGCAGCTGATGCTCGACACGCTCGACGTGGTGAAAGAGCTGGCAGAGCAAACGGCAAGCCACACGCACAGCAATACGGGAGCACCGACCAACGCGGGAGCCATACGGAACACCGGAACGAAAGCGGACACGCTGAACGGCAAATACTCCCCGGTGATTGGCAAGTAAACCTGTCCAGAACATAACCCGCGAAAGCGGGTTTTTTTATGCCCTTCATCCCCTGGCGGGGATATCTCTTTTCTTACATCACAAGCGGCTATCGCTACGCGCTGCCAGCGGCGCTCTGCCGCGTTCAGCCTTTTAAGGCACTCAGAGCCACCCTTAAAACAGATCGTGCGCACAGCAGGGCGCTGGCGCGTCACAGCATGGCCAAAAAAATCTTTCGCAGACCAAAATCGCACTACACCGGCACCCGCCTGCGGTTTTTGGATCATAAAAATTTTTCAGTTTTATTTTTCTTCAAACCGCACCGCCAGACCGCGCCAGAGCTGGCGGCTTTGCGGAAAACCAGAACTGAAAAGATTGAAAAGAATTTCAGTGTTTTTCAGTTTTAGGGATCTGCGTAGGATCTAACGAAAATCGTAACCAACAGATAAATAAGGAAATTTTTTATTTTGTGTGAGGCGGAAAGATCAAGTGGCGCGATAGGCGGCAGACAAAGAAAAACCAGCAAAGCCGTGGCTGGTGCGGGTTTGAATCGAGATCAGCATTTTAAAAAGGCTGAAAAAATTTTTAGTATTGTTTGAACCAAATTGTGTGTAATTCATTGAGCAATGCCCGATGGTAATCAAGATTCAATGCTAATTTTCATTACACGATAGTAAGCCACATCTTTATGAAATCGGGTAATGGTGCCAACTTACTGATTTAGTGTACGATGGTGTTTTTGAGGTGCTCCCGTGGCTTCCATCTCCATCAGTTGTCCCTCCTGCTCAGCTACTGAAGGCGTGGTGCGTAACGGTAAAAGTACTGCCGGACATCAGCGCTATCTCTGCTCTCACTGCCGTAAAACATGGCAGCTACAGTTCACTTACACCGCCTCTCAGCCCGGTACACACCAGAAAATCATTGATATGGCCATGAATGGTGTTGGATGCCGGGCAACCGCCCGCATTATGGGCGTTGGCCTCAACACGATTTTACGTCACTTAAAAAACTCAGGCCGCAGTCGGTAACCTCGCGCATACAGCCGGGCAGTGATGTGATTGTCTGCGCTGAAATGGACGAACAGTGGGGCTACGTCGGTGCTAAATCACGTCAGCGCTGGCTGTTTTACGCGTATGACAGGATACGGAGGACGGTTGTGGCGCACGTCTTCGGTGAACGCACTCTGGCCACACTGGAGCGTCTTCTGAGCCTGCTGTCGGCCTTTGAGGTCGTGGTATGGATGACGGATGGCTGGCCGCTGTATGAATCCCGCCTGAAGGGAAAGCTGCACGTAATCAGCAAGCGTTACACTCAGCGAATTGAGCGGCATAACCTGAATCTGAGACAACATCTGGCAAGGCTGGGACGGAAGTCACTGTCGTTCTCAAAATCGGTGGAGCTGCATGACAAGGTCATCGGGCATTATCTGAACATAAAACACTATCAGTAAGTTGGAGTCATTACCCCGGTTCTAAATGAAATAAGTATTTCTATATATTTCAGTAGGTAACCAATAATTAAATCGCTCACTATTCATACTGGTGTAAAACCCTGCATGCCGTGTATTATTTGGTTTTTTGTGTTAGTTATCCACATTAAGTTGATTCTTAGGTTGATGTTCAACGTAATGAGTTGCTATTAACTACTTTAATGATTTTTTGGGAAAAAAAAGATAGCATGTGTACAGGTGAAATTTATATATTTGCTAGAAATAAACAGCGTGTTAGGGAAGGTGCGAACAAGTCCCTGATATGAGATCATGTTTGTCATCTGGAGCCATGGAACAGGGTTCATCATGAGTCATCAACTTACCTTCGCCGACAGTGAATTCAGCAGTAAGCGCCGTCAGACCAGAAAAGAGATTTTCTTGTCCCGCATGGAGCAGATTCTGCCATGGCAAAACATGGTGGAAGTCATCGAGCCGTTTTACCCCAAGGCTGGTAATGGCCGGCGACCTTATCCGCTGGAAACCATGCTACGCATTCACTGCATGCAGCATTGGTACAACCTGAGCGATGGCGCGATGGAAGATGCTCTGTACGAAATCGCCTCCATGCGTCTGTTTGCCCGGTTATCCCTGGATAGCGCCTTGCCGGACCGCACCACCATCATGAATTTCCGCCACCTGCTGGAGCAGCATCAACTGGCCCGCCAATTGTTCAAGACCATCAATCGCTGGCTGGCCGAAGCAGGCGTCATGATGACTCAAGGCACCTTGGTCGATGCCACCATCATTGAGGCACCCAGCTCGACCAAGAACAAAACGGCCATCAACATCGAATACATGAAAGCCAGCATCCGGGCCAAGGTGGAGCACCCATTTCGCATCATCAAGCGACAGTTCGGCTTCGTGAAAGCCAGATACAAGGGGTTGCTGAAAAACGATAACCAACTGGCGATGTTATTCACGCTGGCCAACCTGTTTCGGGCGGACCAAATGATACGTCAGTGGGAGAGATCTCACTAAAAACTGGGGATAACGCCTTAAATGGCGAAGAAACGGTCTAAATAGGCTGATTCAAGGCATTTACGGGAGAAAAAATCGGCTCAAACATGAAGAAATGAAATGACTGAGTCAGCCGAGAAGAATTTCCCCGCTTATTCGCACCTTCCTTAGCACTGGTGTAATTTAATCACGCGATAATAAGGCGAATTGTTAATAGCCAAAGCATCTACGTACCCACACAACAGGCGAGCAGCCTAATTATAAAACGAATCTACCAATAACTGATCGCTCAGGTTATGTAGGTGGTGGGTATATAGTTTATTTTGTAAATCATGAGTATAGCTATGAACCATTATGATGATTTGCAGAGGTTTAAGGATAAGACCCGCAACCAAAAATACGAATTCAAGGATCTGTCGGCGCAGAACCTCTCTCCTGACCATGGAAGTTGGGCGATCATGAATCAGCTAGCTCCTGCAACAGAGGAGTCTAAACTGGCGATGGGTGGTCACGTTTCGCTGCCGCAACCGCAGGCTGTCGCCCCGGATGTCTTCGCGAGCGACGAACGTCATGAGCGCGTCGAAAGTATCGATACTATCGACAGTATTGAAAGCGCCGAAACCAGCACCGAAACCAGCACCGAAAGCGTTCTTCCTCCTGTCGACACAGACTTACCGGCGGTGACCGCCCCGTCTATTTTCCGTGAAGTTGCCGGACAACTTGCATCGCAATCGGCGGCACCCGTTGCGCCTTCTGCCCAACCGGCGGCTAACCCGGTTGTACCAACGACCACCACCGCACCTGCTCCGTCTGCGACAGCGCCTGCTGATTATTCCCGGCTGTTTGCAACGAAAGCGCCAGAAGCAAAACCCACCGTAGAAAAAAACCAACCTTTACAATCTTTGCTAGAAAGGATCGCTTCATGCCGTTGATTTGTGTTTGTTCACCGAAGGGTGGTGTTGGGAAAACGACGCTCACGGCTAATCTGGCTTACGCCCTTGCGCGTTCTGGCAGTAAGGTCCTGGCGCTGGATTTTGACGTGCAGAACGCACTGCGTCTGCACTTTGGCGTGCCGCTGTCTGACGAGCGCGGTTATGTCGCCAAATCAGCCGAGTCCTCGGACTGGAGTCAGTTCGTATTGACCGCAGGCGGGAATATCTTTGTGTTGCCTTATGGCGAAGCCAGCGAAGATCAACGCCTGGTATTTGAAGAACGTCTGACGAATGACGAACATTTTCTGATTCGTGGCCTCAACACGTTGCTGAATTATCCGGGCCTGATCATTGTGGCCGATTTTCCTCCCGGTCCCTCTGCTGCATTGAAAGCCATGTCGCGCCTGGCCGATCTGCATCTGGTCATCATGCAGGCAGATACCGCCTCTCTTTCCCTGTTGCCTCACGTTGAAAATCACCGTCTGACCGGGGATGTCCTCAATCGAAAAGCGGGCCATTACTTCGTGCTCAACCAGAGCGACAACCGTCGTCAGGTCAGCCGGGATGTCACCGCATTTATGGAACAGAAATTAGGTAATCAACTTTTAGGCGTTATTCATCGTGATGAAAGCGTCATAGAAGCGAATGCCTCGCAGCAGTCGGTTTTCGACTTTAGTCCTGCATCCGCCGCTGCATTCGATATCGAACTCATTGCAAAAAGAGTCGCCGGAATCTTAGGCGTAAAAATCGGAGACGGCACGGTTCACAGTAAACCGAAAATGTCTGGCTTCTAATTCGCGCAGGGCAACCTATGAAAAAGTTCCTTTATGTTTTGCTGGTACTGGCAATGCTACCTGTTGCGCTGCTGGTCATCATTACGCCTATGGACAGCCAGAAACAGTATATTTTTGGTCTGCTCAGTATCGGTGTGCTGTTTTTAATGGGGTTTAGCAAAAAACGCAGTGTGTCTGTCATTATGGTGGTCATGTCGATTTTATTATCGACGCGCTATATGTATTTCCGCCTGACGCAAACCCTGCATTTTAATTCCGAAATTGAAACCATTCTTGGGATGGGGCTGTTTCTGGCGGAGGTCTACGTCTGGGTCATGTTGCTGCTGAGCTATCTGCAGACGGTCTGGCCGTTAAAACGCGAAATTGTGCCGCTGCCGGATGATATGACCCAGTGGCCGACGGTGGATGTCTATATTCCTACCTATAACGAACCACTGGATGTGGTGCGTGATACGGTGCTGGCGGCGCAATGCATTGATTATCCTAGCGATAAGATGAATATCTACCTGCTGGATGACGGCAAACGCCGCGAGTTTGCTGTTTTTGCCGCAGACGTTGGCGTCGGGTACATCACGCGTAACGACAACAATCACGCCAAAGCCGGTAACCTCAACCACGCCATGAAGCTGACGCAGGGTGAGTTGATTACCGTGTTCGACTGCGACCACGTTGCGACACGCATCTTCCTGCAGGCGACGGTGGGTGGTTTCCTGAAAGATCCGAAACTGGCGCTGGTGCAGACACCGCACTATTTCTACTCGCCGGACCCGTTCGAGCGTAACCTCTCCGTTGGACGTAACATCCCTAACGAAGGGTCGCTGTTCTACGGACCGATTCAGCAGGGCAACGACAACTGGAACGCCACCTTTTTTTGCGGCTCCTGTGCGGTGATTCGCCGTAGCGCGCTGGAAGAGATTGGCGGTTTTGCCGTAGAAACCGTTACCGAAGATGCTCACACCGCACTCAAGTTGCAGCGCCGTGGTTGGGGCTCGGCATTCCTGGATATCCCACTGGCTGCCGGTCTGGCGACTGAACGTCTGGTGCTGCACGTTATCCAGCGTACCCGCTGGGCGCGTGGGATGACGCAGATTTTCCGTCTGGATAACCCGCTGTTTGGTCGCGGCCTGACTATCCAACAGCGCCTGTGCTATCTGAGCGCCATGCTTTACTACCAGTTCGCGCTGCCGCGTATTGCGTTTTTGACCGCGCCGCTGGCCTATCTGTTGTTTAACCTGAACATCATTCACTCCTCAGCGAGCCTGGTTTTCGCCTATGCGCTCCCGCATCTGTTCCTCGCGATTTACGTCAACTCGCGCATGAACGGGCGGCATCGCTATAGCTTCTGGGGGAGATCTACGACCTGGTGCTGGCCTTCCACATTGCATTGCCGACTGTGGTGACGATGTTTTTCCCGAAACGCGGCAAATTCAACGTGACCGACAAGGGTGCGCTGCTGGACGTGGGGTACTTTGATTTTAGCGTGGTGCGCCCGCATTTGATTATCGCCCTGCTGCTGGCGGCCGGAGTGATTGCCGGTATCGTTCGCGCCTGTGCTCATGACTACTTTGGCGTGGATCCGCGCGTTATCGCCCTAAACGTCGGTTGGGGGTTGTACAGTCTGATCTTTCTGTTGGCCGCGATTGCCGTTGCGCGCGAAACCCGACAGACGCGCAAAACCATTCGTATTGATGCGGAAATCCCGGTACTGCTCCACCATGCCAGCGGCGTGGTGTCGCGCAGCCATACCGCTGACCTGTCGATGGGCGGCTGCCGTATTGTGGCACCGGATGATCGCCATCTCGATGATGAGATTGAAGAGATTGAGCTGCTGCTGCAATCCGGCGCGATCCTCATTCCGGTAAAAACCATCGCCACGGATGAAGAATCGATTCGTCTGATGTTTGAAGACATCCCGCTCGCCCGCCGTCGTGAACTGGTGCGCGTGGTGCTCTCCCGTGCGGATGCATGGATTCACCCACCGAAACCTCAGGACAACCCGTTCCGTTCGTTGGGAACCATTATGCGTTGTGTGTTTGACCTCTTCTGGCTGACCTGGAAAGACCGTCGAGAAAATCGCCGTTTGCGCGCCAGCCAGGACCAGGCCGCTTCCCAGGAGGAGGGCAACGCATGAAACGTCTGACAACACTGGCTGTGCTGGTCGGCGCACTTTTTATGATGCCGCTGCATGCCGAAGACACCTCCATCGAGTCGCTACTGAAATTAAACGAGCCGGCGGAGACGCCACCCGTGCCGCCGCCGGGCGCACCGGTATTTATTCCTTCGGTGGTTAACAGCATCAGTCTCGCGCAGATGGGTTTCCCGGAAGGGATTTCCCTGACGGGTGGTCAGTTCCAGGGGGGCGCCTCCTTTACCCTGCCCGTGGACCAGGTGATTACCACGGCGCGCCTTGAACTGAACCTGAAAGTGTCGCCCGCGATGGTGGCGCGCAATGCCACCATGCAGTTGATGCTAAATGGTCAGCCGCTGGGGACGGTACCGCTGACCGTGACCGACAGCGACACCGCGCGTTATCAGTTGGATATTCCCTCCGCACTGATGGTGTCGAGCAACAACCTGAGCTTTAAAATCAACGATGGCGATGCCATGCAGTGCCAGCGCGACCTGAGCGATAAATATCGCGTCACCATCATGGCGGATTCCCGTTTCGAGCTGGAAGGGCAGCAACTGGACATTGGCGCTGATTTAAGCCACTTCCCGCGCCCGTTCTTTGACAGCATGCAAATGACCCCGGCGGCGATCGCCATGGCTTTCCCGGCGAAGCTCAGTGGCGATACCTTAAGCGCCAGTGCGCTGATCTCATCGTGGATGGGGATCCAGGCAGACTACCGTGGCGTGTCGTTTGCCGCCTATCATGACCGCTTGCCGGAAAAGAACGGCATCCTGATTGGTCATCCGGGCGAGCAAATTGGTGGCCTGACGCTGCCGGCTACCGAGCAGCCGCTACTCAAAGTGGTCGATAACCCGGCAAACCCGGTTTATAAGCTGCTGCTGGTGGTGGGTAAAGATGATGCCAGCCTGCGTGCGGCGGCATGGCGTTTAACCCGTGGCAATTTCGCCATGCAGACGCCGTCGGTGGATGTCACCACCCAAACGATCCCGGCGAGTAAACCTTACGATGCGCCGCGCTGGATCCCTACCGATCGTCCGGTAAAACTGTCAGAACTGATCCGTAAAGATCAGAGCCTGACCACCACGGGGCTGTGGCACGATGCGTTGCGCGTAGCATTCCGTGCGGCACCGGATCTGTTCCTGTGGGATGGCGAAACGATTCCTCTGCACATTGGTTACCGTTTCCCGACGGAAAGCTGGATTGATGAAGACCGTTCGTGGCTCAGCATGACCATGAACGATACTTTCCTGCATAACCTGCCGGTGAATAAGCAGGGGGCGCTGGAAACGTTGTGGCATAAGCTTGGCGGTGATGCGCGCCAGGAGAAGTTTGATATGCCGCTGGAGCCGTACATGATCTATGGCGACAACCAGCTCTCGCTGTACTTCAACATTCAACCCAAGGCGAGCGCCCCGTGTAGCGTGCTGCTGAACAATAACATTAAGAGCCGTATCGAAGACGACTCGTGGATTGATCTCAGCCATACGCGTCACTTCGCGCTGTTGCCGAACCTCTCTTATTTTGTGGGCGCGTCCTTCCCGTTCACCCGGCTTGCGGATTATTCGGAAACGGTGCTGATGCTGCCGGAAAAACCGACTGAAACGCAGATTGCCACGCTTTTAGATATGGCGGCACGTTCCGGTAACGCGACGGGAACGGCGCTGGGCCGCAACCGCGTGTTGCTCGGCGTACCCACTGGCGGGGCGGGTGTTGAACTGCTAAACGACCGCGATGTGCTGGCGGTCACGGGCCTGGATCAGCATGACTTTAACCGCGCGATCCTCAATACCTCGCCGTTTGTGATGCACGACTCGACGTTGGGCGTACGTGAGCCAACGACCTGGGAGCGTATCAAACGCTGGATAGCAGGGGACTGGGCATCAGACGGGCTGGAAGCCGACCGCTACTTCTCCTCCAACGAAGCTTGGCGCGGGTTTGTCAGCTTCCGTTCACCGTGGAATAACGATCGTCTGGTGGTACTGGCTATCGGCAGCAATGACGAGCAGCTCTCACGTCTGCACGGTGACCTCGCCTCAGCGAAAATTAACGCCGGGATCCGTGGCGACGCAGCGGTGATCACCAATGAGAACGGCGTGCGCAGCTTCCGCGTGGGTGAGCAGTTCCCGAGTGGCGAGATGCCAACGCAAATGCGGGTGATTTGGTATGCAAATCAGCACTCGGCGCTGCTGGCGATTTTAGGGCTGCTATTTGGTTGTATCGTTGGCTCGGTGCTCTTTGTCTGGCTGAGAAACCGCGCGAAACGACGTCTGGATTTGGACAACCGCAAATAAGAGGGTGACAAGAATGATGATAAAAACCGCCCGCCGTTTGACGACGCTGTGCCTGTCCAGCGCGCTCACTTTCGGTATACCAGGGCTGGCCCATGCCGCCGCGAATGATGCCGCGCTCAAAGCCTTATTTGACCAGGCGAATTACTGGCATGAGAAATCCCACGATGACCTGGCGATGGAGTCGCTGCGTAAAGTGTTGATGGTGGATGCCAATAACACCCAGGCGATGTACCTGATGGCGTTATGGGCGCAGCAAAATGGCGATCTGCAAGTCTCGTCCCAGTGGCGTTCGCGGCTGGCGCAGGTTTCTCCTGACGATCCGGGGTTGCAGGCGCTGGATAATGCCAAACAACTGACGCAGGTTCCGCAGGGGCAATTGAGCCTTGCCCGCCAGCAGGCGCGCAGCGGTAACGTACCGGCGGCGCTGGCGACCTGGCGCAGCATGTTTAACGGCGATACGCCGCCACCCAGCCTCGCCCCTGAGTACTACCAGACGATGGCGGGAGATAAAACTCTTTATCCGCAGGCCGTGTCGCAACTGAAAAATTTCGTGATGCATAACCCGCAGGATACCTCGGCGCGCATTGCACTCGGCAAAATCCTGACCTGGCGTGAAGAGACACGCCGCGACGGCATTTTGTTGCTCGAACCGATGGCCAGCGGCAGTAAAGAGGCCGATGACGGGTTGCGTCAGGCGCTGTTATGGCTGGGGCCGCAGGCAGGCGATGAGCGCTTCTACGACACCTGGCTACAGCGGCATCCGCAGGATACTGATGTCCAAAACTATTACCGTAAAAATGTCGGCGGCGCGGCGAAAGGCGCGGGCTATACCGCGCTGAACAGCGGTGATAACAGTGCGGCAAAAAACAAATTTGAGCAGGTGCTGCAAACCAACCCTAACGATGCTGACGCCCTTGCCGGGATGGGCTACATCGCCCAGCGTAGCGGTGATTACAAAGCGGCGGCACAGTATCTGAATCGGGCAGCCAGTCAGGGCGGGGATGCTTCTGATGAGCGTAAAAATCAGGCCGCAGACGCGGCGTTTTACGGTCAGCTCGCCCAGGCTCAGCAGGCATTGAAAGAGGGTAATATTAGCCAGGCGCTGGCGCTTTCGGCCCCGCTGGCACAAGAGAGCGGGGAGCGTGGCACGGCAGGAAAACTGTTCCGTGCTTCTGTACTGCGGCAGAACAAAGACTTTTCGCAGGCCGAACAGACCCTGCGAGGTCTTCTCAACGAGCAGCCGCAGAACGCCCCGGCAAGGGAAAACCTCTATTACGTCCTGCGCGACCAGAATAAAACGGAAGAAGCGCAGGCGATGCTGCGCACTTTACCCGCCAGCCTGCAGGAAAAACTGCAGCCGCGTGTGGTCGCGGGGGCGCCTGGCGATCCGATTCGCCGTCAGGCACAGCAACTGGTCCAGGCCGGTAATACTGACCAGGCGATTTCGGTACTGCGCCAGGGCGTTGCCCGCGTGCCGGATGATCCGTGGTTGCGTCTTGACCTTGCCCGCCTGCTGCAAAAATCCGGGCAGGAAGGTGAAGCGGCCACGGTGATGATCCCGGCGGGTCGCGATGGTGCTAACAGCAATTCACTGTACGCCGCTGCGCTCTATGCCAGCGAAAGCGGGGCCTGGCAGCAGGCCAACTCTCTGCTGGCGCGTATTCCGCCGTCCAGCCGTAATAGCCAGATGCGCGATCTGGCGGAAAGTGTGAATTACAACCTGCAAATGGCGACGGCAGAACGTTACCTTTCACAAGGGAACATGACCGCGGCGTCCAATACGCTGAAAGCGCTGGCCAGTCAGCCGCCGAAAAGCCCGGTCGATGCAGGGAAACTGGCGCGGATGCTTGCCCGTTCGGGTGACATCACCACCGCCGTATCGCTGGTGCGCAACAGTATTAAAGATGGCGTAGAAGGCAACGCCGGGGATTATGCCGATCAGATAGCGGTACTGAACCAGGCGGGGCTTACTCAGGAAGCGCAAACCCTGATGTCGAACCCGGAGCTACAGGCGCGCAGTACGCCTGCTCAGCTTGCGGGGATCCGCAATGGCTACGTGATTAATGAAGCCGACAAACTGCGTGAAGAGGGCAACTACGCCGCGGCGTATGACAAGCTGATCCGTGCGCTGCAAAGCGACCCGCAAAACACCGATTTGATGTTCGCCATGGGCCGTCTGTACCAGACAGGCAAAATGAACAAAGAAGCGGGCGTGCTCTATGACTACCTGATGACCCGTGATACCGAGGATCAGGCGGCACGTGTGGGGGCTATCGACGTTGCGCTGTCCGAGAATAACGTGCAGAAAGCTACTACCCTTGCCAGCGGTCTGCGTAGCGACAGCTCACCGGAACGCATGCTGTTGCTGGCGCGTCTGGAAGAGGCAAAAGGCAACCACCAGCAGGCGATGACCTACTTACGTAGCGCACGCGGCAAGCTGGTGGGGCTGGAGTCGTCTAATAGCGCCGCTACGCCGACGATTGGCGGCATACTGTTGGCAGATAATCCGTTTACTACCACCAGTAAAACGCCGCCGCAGTCGAGTTCTCCACAGGCGTTGTACGGCACTATTCTGCCGTGGCAGGTCGCGCAAGTGGCTCGTGAGCCGGGGAGCAGTTTACCGGGCACAACCCGTACCGATTTGCCGGTCGAGACCGCGCAAAGCCGCACGCTGCGTCAGGTTGATAACATGATGCAGGAGCTTGATGAGAAGAAAGGGATGTGGTTGCAGGGCGAGGTCGATATCCGTGGCCGTGACGGTGAGTCGGGCACCAGTAAACTGACCGAAGCCAAAACGCCGCTGACCTGGTCAAGTTCGCCGTTTGGTGAGTCGCGCTTCGAGTTTACCGCCACGCCGATCACCCTGAGTGCCGGGAGTGCTTCTGGCGATGCCTGGCGACGCTATGGCTCGAACCCGCTGGCGAATGCGGCATCAAATTTAGCATCGACAATCAATAATGAGATCAATTCGCTGGCGAGCATGACAGCAGATCAGAAAGCGCAATATTTGGTGTTGCATCCGGCTGCCGCTGCATTGGATGGGCTTAGCGAGGTCTCTTCGGCCGATTTTGGTCAATTCACATCGAGAGGTTTGACGAACCTTGCCGCGCTAAATGCCGCAGAGGGGGGGGCGCTACGAAACTATCTGAACCGTTCCTCACTAAAGGCTGACGTCTCGCAGCCAGGCGATGTTTCAACAGACTCGCAAAATGGGAACGGTGTAGAGCTTAATATGGCGCTTAGCGGTGACAGCTATCGCCTGGATATTGGCAGCACGCCGCTGGGCCAGGATCTGAATACACTGGTCGGTGGGGTGAAATGGTCACCTAAGTTATCTAACTACCTCTCATTGATCTTCACCGGCGAGCGCCGCGCCGTGACTGATAGTTTGCTCTCGTATGTTGGTTTGAAAGACGCTTACTCAGGCAAAACCTGGGGCCAGGTGACTAAAAACGGCGGTACCGTGCAATTAAGCTATGACGACGGTGACGCAGGCTTCTTCGTTGGCGGTGGTGGTTACAGTTACATTGGTGAAAATGTGGCGAGCAACACCAGTATGAACGCAGACGCCGGAGTCTATCTGCGCCCATGGCATGATGATTTCCGTCAACTGCAAACAGGTTTAAGCGTCAGTTGGATGGATTTCTCGAAAAACCTCAGTTACTTCACTTTCGGGCAGGGCGGCTATTTTAGCCCCCAAAATTATGTCAGCGTGTCATTGCCAGTTGATTTTTCACAGAAAATTGACAACTGGAAGCTTAGCCTTGGAGGCTCTGTGGGGTATCAATCCTACACCCAGGATGCTAGCAATTACTTCCCGACAGACTCCGCAATGCAAAGCGCTTTAACAGATTACGTGAAAACTGGTTTTGCAAAAGAAGCGCAGTACGGCAGCAAATCGCAAAACGGGATTGGCTATACCTTCCGGGCAGGGATTGATTACAACCTGAACAAGAACATGACCGTCGGCGGTAGGGTCGGTTACGACACCTTTGGCGACTATAACGAAAGTACTGCCGGGATCTGGTTCCGCTATATGTTGGGAGATAAATAATGACGTCGAGTACGGCTAATCCTTTACTGCTGTCTTATTTTCAACGGCAGCAAACGCCGGCCGGTTGGTTTGACCTGCTGTCGGTAATGGTTGATGGCATGGTGAGAAACGTGGGGGAAGCGGAAAGCCAACCCTTCTTGCGCCAGATGGGGGCATCGCTGGCGGAACGTTTTCCTCTGCCTGCCTCACAAACCATCGGCGAACTCGAAACCAACATCAACGCGCTGCTTGCGGAGTTTAATTGGGGCTATATTGATATTGATGCCAGCGAAGAGGGATTATCGTTCCGCCATCAGGGGTTACCGGTCTCCCGGGATGAGAACAGCCAGACGCGTTGGTGTTACGCATTTTGCGCCATACTGGAAGGGCTTTATTCCCGTTGGCTGCAGGGACAGGGCGGGCAATCGCATCTCGCTTTTAGCCGCGAACGGCTTTACTCCGTATCGGACGTTGTGTTCCGCTACGCTAACCCACAATGAGTCTGAGTATGTTTAAACGCGTTTTCGCCATGATGGTGATGATGGTTAGTGTGCTTTTTTCCTCGTTTTCACAGGCGGGACAGGCCTGGGAAGCGTACAAAGCGCGCTTTCTGATGACGGATGGCCGTATTGTTGATACCGGCAATAAAAACGTCTCTCACACGGAAGGCCAGGGTTTCGCCATGCTGATGGCGGTGGCCAGCAATGATAAAGCGGCGTTTGACCGCATCTGGGGATGGACAGATAAGACGCTCAGGAACAAGGACAATGGTCTGTTCTACTGGCGTTTTAATCCCGTCGAGCCGGATCCGATTGCCGATAAGAATGACGCAACGGATGGCGATGCGTTAATTGCATGGGCGTTGTTAAAAGCCAGTCAGCGCTGGAATGATAACAGCTATGCCACCGCATCGGATGCCATTACCCAGGCGATGATTAAACATACGGTGATCAATTATGCGGGTTATCGGGTGATGCTGCCGGGGGCGAAGGGGTTCAATCTCAACAGTTATGTGAACCTGAACCCGTCCTATTTTATCTTCCCGGCATGGAAAGCGTTCGCCAACCGTAGCCATCTGGTGGTCTGGAATGATCTGATCCGTGATAGCACTACACTGCTTGGCAAAATGGGCTGGGGTCAATCGCATTTGCCTACCGACTGGGTATCACTGTCGGCGGATGGCAAACTGAGCCCTGCTAAAGAGTGGCCGCCGCGCATGAGTTTCGACGCCATTCGTATTCCGTTGTATCTCTCATGGTGGAACCCGCAAAGTTCGCTGCTGACGCCGTGGCGCAACTGGTGGCAGGGTTATGATCGTAGCCGCACCCCGGCCTGGGTGAACGTTACAACCAACGATACCGCCCCGTACAATATGAATGGCGGTTTGCTGGCGGTACGTGATTTGACGATGGGTCAAACGTCTGGCGAGCCGCAAATCAACGCACAGGATGATTATTATTCTGCCAGTCTGAAAATGTTGGTCTGGCTGGCACAGCAGCAACAGTAATTTTCCGCTTTTCCTGGTGATGTCTCCTCACCCTCTCCCTTGAGGGGTGAGGAATCCCCACAAAAATGCGAGCACGAACGGTCCCCTCTCCTCTTTGGGGAGAGGGCCAGGGCGAGGGGAAATAACCTACTGCGGATAGGGCACCCAGTCGCCGCCGTTCAGCCGAACATACGGCTTATTCTGGTACTGAATCACCACGGCGTTAGCATTTTCTGAAATCCCCCTTTTAACCATGAGAATCAGACAATGAAAGCAAAAAAATTAGCCGCATTAATAGTTACAACATACATTAGCTTTATTTCAACGGCACACGCTTCAGCACCTCAGCCGGTATTCAGCCCGGAGCAGGAAGCTCGTATCGGCGAAATCGCTGCCGACTATCTGGTATCTCACCCGGAGATTCTGGTGACCGTCAGTAATAAGCTGCAGGAACAGCAGGAAACACGTAAGCAGAAGATGTTTGCACTCAACGTCATGGAGAATCAGGCGAACCTTCTGCATGATCCGGACACCCCGGCTTGCCATTGTGGCGATGCTTCTTGCTCCGGCAGAGCCGTGGCTGATGCCATGCAGTTCAAGTACCTGGCTGCGTAATACAGCCCGTCTGCCGTCTGGCTTTTCAGGACGGTTTTTCCAGTATTTGTAGCTGCTGCGATGAACCCCGAACACATGGCAGAGAGTGGCCACAGGATAACGCGCCCTGAGTTTCCCGATTATCGAGAACTGTTCAGGGAGTCTGACATCAAGAGCGCGGTAGCCTTTTTTAATATTTCATTTTCCATTTCAATACGTTGTAGCTTTTTCCTGAGCTCACGGATTTCAATTTGTTCCGGGGTAATGGGGGAGGCTTTTGGTGTTTTGCCCTGCCGTTCATCACGTAATTGTTTCACCCATCGCGTCATTGTGGAAAGGCCGACATCCATAGCGCTGGCTGCATCTGCCACGGTGTAGTTCTGGTCAACGACCAGTTGAGCGGATTCGCGTTTAAACTCTGCGCTGAAATTTCTTTTTTTCATTATGACACCTGTGTTGTTCTGAGGTGAGCATATCACCTCTGTTCAGGTGGCCAAATTCAGTAAACCACTTCATCTGACGACGGATTGCCTCCCTTTACCTCGGTGCATAGCCCTCTTCCGCCAGTGTTTTCATATGAATGGACTAGGAAATAAATTATGCTGACTCATTATTTCTGGCCATAAAGGTTCTGGCAGTGCCATCTTTCGGGTCAACAAAGGTAATATCTTCAGGATCACGACGAGGGCTGGCCAATGACAGAAATATTACGGGTTCTTCAAGAAGGGTTGGTAATGCATGGACAACATTACGCTCGAAAAAAAGCACGTGGCCGGGGGCAAATTCGGCTTCGTCACGAGGATCTTCCATCCAGAGCGTCCCCATGAATCCCTGAATAACCTGACGCCGGAGGATCACCTGCTGATGGCTGAAAAACCGGAACTCTCAAAAAGTGCGTGGAACTAAAACAGGTGTGCATTACTCCACCTCATGTTGAAGAGACCAGACTGCATCAGAAAATTGCACCATAACTGAGCAAGCCGCATCCCATTGGTGCAAAAGTGTCTCCAAAAATAAATAATCCATTGATTTAACTGTGCTTTAAAAATGGCATGAATTTTTCATGTCGGGTATATGCAAGCAGGGGCAACCCTTAAGCCTTGAATCCATTAAATATCGACAGGTAATGAAGCCTGATTGTCCTAATAAGGACAATCAGGCTTTTTTATTAATGCAGAGAGCAAACATACGTGCAAACTATTGATATTGGAATTTTGCTTTCCACAGAAGGTACCTACAGCCACCTGGCGAACAGCACACTGCTTGGTGCGCGCCATGCCTTAGAGGAAATCAATGCCGATCCTGCTTATCCTTTTCAGCTGCGGGCCCGACATATCAACCCTGCGGGTGAACTCGCAGCCTACAGTGAAGCGGTGAGCACCTTTATCGCTCACGGCATCCGCCATATCTTCGGAACCATTACCTCTGCCAGTCGGAAGGAGATTATCCCGGACCTGGAGCAGCATAACCTGCTGCTGTGGTATGGCTGTCCTTACGAGGGGTTCGAGAGCTGCGAGCAGGTCGTATATCTGGGCGGTTGTCCGAACCAGACTCTGCTGCCACTCCTGCGGCTGGCGCTGGATATGTTCGGAAATCGCTCCTGGCTGATCGGCTCTAACTACGTCTGGGGCTGGGAAAGCAATCGTATCGCCCGTGAGGTAGTGGAAGGTTCCGGCGGTACGGTGGTGGGCGAAAAATATCTGCACCTGAGAAACAGCAACGTGACCGAGTTGATTGAGGCGATTCTCAGCACAGAGGTAGATTTTGTGCTCAATAACCTGGTAGGCGAAACCTCTTATGCGTTTCTGCGCGCACTGGACGAGGCCTGTCTTCGCGATCGGCGGACGTTAGCGGTGCTCAGCTGTAATTTTACCGAAGCCGAAGTCGCCGAAGTCGCGCCACTAAGGGCGGTACGTTTGCTTTCCTGCGGACCGTTTTTTGAGAGCGTCGATCTCGATTTTTGCGCGCGGCAGCACCTGCAACATGGCGCACAGCGCATCTCCCACTACTATATCGGCGGCTGGCGGGCAGTAAGGCTGTTTGCCAATAGCCTGCGCGAGGCCGGAAACAGCGAGCCGGGTGCGGTGCTGGCGGCACTGCATCGTCAGCACGACGTTGATTCTCCGGGCGCTCGCTCAGTAATGGCTCGAAACAACCACGCCTGTTTGCCCTGCTACATCGCTGAGTTGCAACAAACTTGCTTTCAGATACTGCATCGCGAACCGCTGCCGGTTATGCCCGATCCCTATCTCTCCGCGACCGAGCTACGTGAAAGCCGAACGGTTGCAGCCAGACCTGCTCTGAGGATTGTTAAATGAAAACGCTGCTGTCCCCGGATTTAGATGCTCAGCCGCTCCTGCTGGTAGACTGTGAAGCAAGGAGTCGCGAAGCGCTGGAAAAAAACCTGACGCGGATGGGTATCCGCTGGCATCACCTGACCGGAGATGAGGCTTTACCTCCTCTCACCCCCTGTGCAGTACTGGTGGAACTGGAGGCATTCGCCAGCCCGCTAACCCTGAGCCAGATCAATCTGGCGGGAATACCGGTGATCGCGCTGACCTCACATGAGGGACTTTACCAGGTACAGCGCGCGCTGGAGTTAGGGGCAACAGCGCTCCTTACCAAGCCTATTACACAGCGAGCCATCTATACCACCCTGATGATGGCAGTGGGGCTGCGTCAGCAGTTGCATGACATTCAACAGCAACAGATGCTACTGCGCCAGCGTCTGGCAGCAATGCCGCAGATTACCCAAGCTCTGGCGGCCCAGATGCAAGCGGAAAGTATTGATGAACAACAGGCATGGGTTCGCCTGCGCTCGGAATCAATGTGTACGAACCAGTCGGTGGCACAGGTGGCGCAGAAGTGGCTGCTACGAATGTCGTCCGGCAAGCGGGGAGCACAATGAATAGAGTCGGATATTTTCTGCGCCGGCCAGCCCTGCTGCTCTCGCTGCTGTTTATTCTCCTGGTGGTGATGAGCGCGCTGTTTGCCCCCTGGCTCACCCCCTTCGATCCCGATGAACAGTTTGTCGAGGGACTGAGCCTGGAAGGCGCACCGCTTTCTCCCAACAGCACTTACTGGCTGGGAACCGATCTGCTGGGACGCGATCTCTTCTCGCGTTTAATTTACGGAGCTCGTACTTCGTTACTCATCGGTGTTGTCGCCAACGGCACTGCAGTACTGATCGGCGTCCTGGTAGGGCTTAGCGCAGGTTATCTGCAGGGGCGTATCGGAGGGCTGCTGATGCGCTTTACCGATCTGATGATGGCGTTTCCCGCACTGCTGCTGGCGATTGCCCTGGCGGCGATTTTCCAGCCAAGTGTCTGGATCGTGTCCCTGGTGATCGCCATGGTGAACTGGGTGCAGATCGCCAGGGTTATCTACGCCGAAACTAGCGCGCTTAGCGCCCGCGACTTTATCGCCGTGGAACGCACCCTGGGGGCCGGAACGTTGCGTATTCTCGGCGTGCATTTAATTCCACATCTGGCGCCAACGGTGCTGGTCTGGGCCACACTAGGCATCTCCACCACAGTCCTGCTGGAAGCTACTCTATCGTTCCTCGGGGTGGGGGTACAGCCGCCAACGCCGAGTTGGGGCAACATCATCTTTGAAAGCCAGAGCTATTTTACTTCGGCTCCCTGGCTGGTGTTCTTTCCCGGCGCGGCGATTGTGCTGCTGTCGCTCTCTTTCAATATCGCTGGTGACGCCCTGCGCGACGCCCTCGATCCCGGCTTAAAAGGACGAAACTAATGCTATTTCTGGGAAAACGTCTGTTGCATGCCGGGCTGATCCTGCTTGGCGTTACGTTGATCTGCTATTTGCTGCTGTTTATGTTGCCCGCCGATCCAGCGCGCCAAATCGCCGGGCGCAGTGCCACGCCGGAAGTAGTCGAAAACATCCGCCATCAGTTGGGGTTGGATCTGCCGTTTTATCAGCAATATTGGCGTTATCTGCAGGGGCTGCTGCACGGCGATCTGGGACGCTCGTTTATTCAGCGCAGCGAAGTGAGTGAACTGGTTTCCGCCCGTATCGGGCCGTCACTGCAGCTGATGGCGGCGGGTATTCTCTGCGAGTTGGTACTGGGGATCGCCCTCGGCACCCTGGCGGCGTTAAAACGCGGCGGGCTGGCGGACCGGCTTCTGATGGCGCTCTCCTTTATCGGTGTTTCGGCGCCGCAGTTCATCGCCGCGATGCTTTTTCTCTATCTTTTCGCCGTGGTACTCAACTGGTTCCCGATGGGAGGCTATGGCGGCTTCAGCCATCTGGCGCTACCGGCGCTAACCCTCGGCCTGCTCGGCAGCGGCTGGTATTCACGCATGTTGCGCTCGTCGATGATTGAGGTGCTGCATCAGGATTTTATCCGTACCGCGCGGGCCAAAGGGCTGGGCCGAACCCGCGTACTGCTGCGTCACGTGCTGCCGAATGCCGTGCTGCCGCTAATTCCGATGATAGGCATTGATATCGGCATTTTTATGGGCGGACTGGTGGTAGTCGAATCGGTCTTTGGCTGGCCGGGTATCGGTCAGCTGGCCTGGCAGGCGATTCAACAGGTGGATATCCCGGTGATTGTCGGGGTAACCACCGTGTCAGCGGTTGCCATTGTTGGCGGCAACCTTATTGCGGATCTGGTGCTGCCGTGGGTCGATCCGCGCATTGATGTCAAAAAGTAGCAGGGGAAGATGATGAAAAATGCGTTATTGACAATGGCGGTGGCCGCGGCCTGTTTCTCTTATGGCGCGCAGGCTGACGAGAAGACCGGCGGCGATATCGTGGTGACCTACCAGAACGACGTGGCGACCCTCGATCCGGCCATTGGCTATGACTGGCAAAACTGGTCGATGATCAAAAGCCTGTTCGACGGCCTGATGGACTATCGTCCCGGCACCACCGAGTTGGTGAACGACCTGGCGGAGAGCTACGCCATTTCCGAGGACGGCAAGGTCTACACCTTTGTGCTACGCAAAGGGGTGAAATTCCACAACGGCCGCGAGGTCACGGCGGCGGACGTGAAATATTCTCTGGAACGCACAGTCAACCCGAAAACCCAAAGTCCGGGCGCCGGGTTCTTCAGTCCCATCGCGGGCTATGACGAGGAGGCCAGCGGTAAAAGCACGACCCTGAGCGGTATCGAGGTCGTCGACGATCATACGGTAAAAATCACTCTGAAAGAGCCCAACGCCACCTTCCTGCATGTGCTGGCGCTGAACTTTGCCTCGGTGGTTCCCCGTGAGGAGGTGGAGAAATGGGGCGCCGACTTCGGCAAGCATCCGGTCGGCAGCGGCGCGTTTGAGCTCCAGGAGTGGAAGCTGGGCCAGGAGCTGATCTTCCGCAAAAACCCGAACTACTTTAAAGCCGGCGTGCCGCGGCTGGATCACATAAAGTTCGAAATGGGACAGGATCCCTCGGTCGCTCTGCTGCGGCTGGAAAAAGGCGAAGTGGATATTGCCGGCGACGGCGTACCGCCCGCACAGTTTCTGTCGTTTAAAAACAACCCGGCCTATAAGGGCCTGATGGTCACCGGCGACCAGTTGCAGACCGGCTACGTGACGATGAAAACCACGCTGCCGCCTTTCGATAATCTCAAAGTCCGCCAGGCGGTGAACATGGCGGTCAACAAAGATCGCATCGTGCGCATCATTAATGGACGCGCGGCGCCGGCCAACCAGCCACTGCCACCCGCCATGCCCGGTTATGACAAGGCATATCAGGGTTTCAGCTACGACCCGGCAAAAGCGAAGCAACTGCTCAGCGAAGCGGGTTTCCCCAACGGTTTTGCTACCGAACTGTACGTGATGAATACCGATCCGCAGCCGCGTATCGCCCAGTCTATCCAGCAGGATCTGGCCAAAGTGGGCATCCACGCCAGCATCAAATCCCTGGCGCAGGCGAATGTGATTGCGGCGGGCGGCTCCGCCAGCCAAGCGCCGATGGTCTGGTCCGGCGGCATGGCGTGGATCGCCGATTTCCCGGATCCCTCCAACTTCTATGGCCCGATCCTCGGCTGCGCCGGGGCGGTAGAGGGCGGCTGGAACTGGGCGCGCTACTGCAACAAAGCGCTGGACGCGCAGGCGGCCGCGGCGGACAGCATGGTGAAACCCGACCAGCAGGACGCGCGCATTGAAGCCTGGCGCAAAATCTTCATCACTGCAATGGATGACGCGCCCTGGGTGCCGGTATTCAACGAGAAGCGCTACACCGTACATTCCGCACGCATGGGGGGCGAGGACGCTCTGTATGTCGATCCAGTGCATGTACCAGTCAACTACGACTATATCGGACTGAAATAATTTGATGGCGCCGGGATGGCGCCGCTGCTTAAAGGAGAGTCAGGATGTGCCAAAATTGTCTGGTGAAGACCATTCATCATGCTCAACATCATTTCGGCTGGGATAACAGCCTGAGCCCGGTCCTGCACGTAGCTTCCGGCAGCCAACTGGAGTTTCACTGCCTGGATGCGGCTAACGGCTGGTTCAACGCCGGTTCTACCGCAGCGGATATCCCAACGCTGCCGTTTGATAAGCTCAACCCGGTCAGTGGCCCGGTCTATGTGGAAGGCGCTCAGCCGGGCGATGCGCTAAAGGTGACGCTGGAATCCTTTCGTCCCAGCGGCTTTGGCTGGACTGCGAATATCCCGGGCTTCGGCCTGCTGGCCGATCAGTTTTCTGATCCGGCGCTGACGCTGTGGCAATATGACCGCCAGGGCTTAACCCCCTGCGCCTTTGGCCGATATGGCCGCGTACCGCTGAAACCCTTCGCCGGTACCCTCGGCGTCGCTCCCGCCGCCGCGGGCCATCATTCGGTGGTGCCGCCGCGCCGCGTGGGCGGCAATCTGGATATTCGCGATCTGGCCGCTGGCTGCACATTATGGCTACCGGTGGAAGTAGAAGGCGCGTTGTTTTCTATTGGTGACACCCACGCCGCGCAGGGCGATGGTGAAGTCTGCGGCACGGCGATTGAAAGCGCGATGGACGTGGTGGTGAAGCTGGAAGTGGTTAAAGATATGCCGCTGAAAACGCCGCGTTTCGCCACCCCTGGCCCAGTGACCCAACATCTGGATCGGCACGGCTACAGCGCCTTCACCGGCATTGGCCCTGACCTGATGACCGCCGCCCGCGACGCGGTAAGCTATACCATCGATGCGCTGTGCCGCGAACAAGGGATGTCGGCGGAAGAGGCCTATATGCTCTGCTCCGTGTGCGGCGATCTGCGCATCAGCGAAATCGTCGATCGGCCTAACTGGGTGGTGTCGTTCTATTTTCCCAACAGCGTGTTTAATTAGGAGCGTTATGTCAGCAGTCCTATTTCCGGCGCCGCTGCTCTCGGTCGAGCGCCTGTCGATCCAGTTTGGTACACAGCGGGTGGTGGATGACGTCAGCTTTGCGCTCTGGCCGGGAAAAACTCTGTGCATTGCCGGCGAGTCGGGCAGCGGTAAATCGCTGACTTCGCTGGCGATCATGGGTTTGCTTCCGGAGGAGGCACAGATTCCAGGCGGCGCGATTATTTTTGATAACCAGGATTTGCTCAGCCTGCCGGAGCGGCAAATGCAGCTGCTGCGCGGCAAGTCGGTTGCCATGATTTTTCAGGAACCGATGACCTCGCTCAATCCGCTGATGACGGTGGGCCAGCAGCTGGAAGAGACGCTGCAACGCCACGAAGTGCTGGGCCGCCGTGAACGGCGCAGCCGGGTCAGCACGATGCTGGACGCGGTCAAAATCAGTCATGTGGAGAAGCGCCTGCAACAGTATCCGCACGAGCTTTCCGGCGGTATGCGCCAGCGGGTGATGATCGCCATGGCAATGCTGTGCCAGCCACAGGTGCTGATTGCCGATGAGCCGACTACGGCCCTCGACGTCACTATTCAGGCGCAGATCCTCGAGTTGATGCGCGAACTGCAGCAGGCGTTTTCCACCAGCCTGCTGTTGATCACCCACGATATGGGAGTGGTGGCAGAAATGGCCGATGATGTGCTGGTCATGAGTCACGGCAAAATCATGGAGCAGGCTCCGGCAAAAACGCTGTTTACCTCGCCGCAGGCGGCTTATACCCGCCAGCTGTTGCAGGCGGTACCGGTGCTGGGCCAGGCGCCCGCGCTGGCGCCGGTCGAGGCGACTCGACCGTTGCTCAGCGTCCGCGACCTCAGCGTGCGCTTTCCGGTGCGCGGCGACGGCCTGCGCGTGCGTCGCGAAGTCCATGCCGTCGATGGCGTCAGCTTCGATCTTTTCCCCGGCGAGACGTTGGGCATTGTCGGTGAAAGCGGCTGCGGTAAATCGACGACGGCAAAAGCGCTGATGAATATGGTGCCATTTAGCGGCAGCGCGCAGCTTAACGGACAGGAGCTGCACGGCCTGAAGGACGAGGCGTTAAGAGCGGTACGCCGCGATTTGCAGATGGTGTTTCAGGATCCCTGGGCGGCGCTCAATCCGCGCAAAACTATTTTCGACCTGGTTGGGGAGCCGCTGCTGATTCATGAGCAGATGCCCGCAGAACAGCGCACGGAGCGGGTGGTGCAGCTATTGCAGCAGGTCGGCCTGCCAGCGGAAGCGATGCGGCGTTATCCGCACCAGTTTTCCGGCGGCCAGCGCCAGCGCATTTGCATTGCCCGCGCGCTGGCGCTGAACCCGAAAGTGATCATCGCCGATGAATCGGTTTCCGCGCTGGATGTTTCAGTACAGGCGCAGGTGCTGACGCTGCTGGAAGATTTGCGTCAGCGCTATCGGCTCAGCTATCTGTTTATTTCCCATGATATGGCGGTGGTGGAGCGCATCTGCCACCGGGTAGCGGTGATGTTTGGCGGCCAGCTCGTGGAGATCGGCCCACGAGATCGAGTGTTGCACCATCCGCAGCATCCTTATACTCAGCACTTGCTCAGCGCCGTTCCTATACCTGACGTTCAGCAAAGACGGCAACCCCGAGCCACCAGCGCAATGCCGATAAGACCAGAACCGATCAAACCCATCGGCTATCAGAGAGTACCGCAGCGCTTTACCGATTTTGGCGACGGGCACCTCGTCGCCTGCTGAACAAAAAAGCATTCAAACCGGCGGATTTCCGCCGGTGGCAACACTGTTGCCACACAACTCGACGAAAGGCCATTAAACTGGAAAAGTTAGCACATAGCAGGACATAGAGCCGGTCTAAAATGCCCTAAATGCAACGTACCGTATCTTTTATTGTTAGACAAAACCGGAGGTAAACATGCTTAAACCGTCTTCTCCCTAGTGGTGTGATCTCACCACGCGGGAATTCAGTAAACTGGATATGGCGAATATCGTCGCCGTACTACCTATTTGCGCCGTAGAACAACACGGAGCTCATCTGCCGGTTCGGGTGTTTGCTGCCATTAATGCCAGCATTATTGAGCGAGCTGTAGAATTACTGCCTGCCAATTTACCGATGCTGGTGTTGGCCACTTTGCCTGTAGGTAAATCTGACGAACACCTAGCTTACCCTGACACACTTTCGTTGCCATATGATGTTCTGGGGAAAGTGTGTTTTGAAATGGCTAAAAGCGCCTGGCGCACAGGTATTCGCAAGATCGTTTTCTGGAATTCACAAGGCGGCCAGCCCTAATTGATGGAAATGGTTTGTCGCCAGCTGCGCATTGAATTGGAGATGTTTGCCGTCGGTGCCAGCTGCTTCCGCCCCAAGACCTCCGAGGTGTAAGGCGCGTTGAATATCGGGAAGAACCGGCCCGAGGCTCGTAATGGGGGCGCGCAGATTAGCGCCAATCAGCACAATGCTGACGTACAAGCCCCAGCGGGAAGTTGTCCTAGTGGGGTTGGAGGGGGAAAGCGCAGAAGACACGGCAACCTCATAACATCAACGAGCCACAAGTGACGTAGCCCTAGTGATGCGTTGGTTGACGTTAACGCTTACGCGAGATTCGGAAGATAGGAGACGGATCCGTATATCACCACATCCCTTAAAACCCGGCGATCAAACCAGCGCCGGACCGGAGTGTCCTTGACTACACCTCGCCCGAAAGGGCGAGATAGCGGGGTAGAGCTAACCAGGACAGGGGGCAAACGGGCAGAATTTATAGTCCGGTAACCGGCTACGTCGGGCTTTCGGCGCCATTTGACTCCACAGACGCATGTAACCTCATCTGGCGCCTCCATGCCGCAAAGCGGCATTCAGAAGACTGGCTGCGCACTGCTCGCCAGTCCGGACCTGATGTTCAGTCCAGGGGCTACGGTTCCGGATGAAACCCGCCTCCGGTTAAGATATATTCAGCTCCCAAAACAAAGGAAAAAACTCCCCAGTGAATCTGACAGAAAAATCAGCACATTTGGCGTGGTGCGCCTTGGTGGCGCTGGCGTTAGCCAGGCAAAACGGTGACGTTGTGTCACCGGTACAGGAAAATCTCTTTCTCACCCGCTGGCTGGCGACAGCACTGAAGCAACGTCGTTTTTCGCGTGACGTGGCCCCTGACATCGAGTGGCTTCTGAAACAGGGCCGACAGCTGGGCGTCAATGCTAAACTGGCCCGTAAGCTGAACTACCTCTGGCGTTCCAGCTCCGGGGAGTTGTCTGCGCAGAATGACCTGTTCCGGTTGACCCATGCTCTGGAAACGGCGAAAGATATGTGCTGGAACTACCGACTATGCAGTTACCCTGAATGACAGCATAAACGGCATTTATCTTTCACGCTCCAGTCTCGATGCTGCTTTTGATGACGATGGTCGACAGATAAATCCTTTGATAGGGGTCCGCTTGGAAAACGGAATCTATGGTCACTCCCGTTTTTGCAACACCGATTTTGACGACAAGTTGGCTTGCTTGAATCTATCCGGCGTCTGAATGGGATTTTATTCCCGCGCCTCGATGAGTTCCGCGCCTGATGAACCTCCAGAAAATATACGGCTTCAATGAGCCTTTCCGTTTTACAGGTTCCTCAACAGGCCGGTGGGCCGTTAGTATCATCAATATCAGTATTCGCAAAACCAGATGAATGATTGTTTAAACTGGTGTATTTCTGCCTTTATGCTTCGTAAGTTTGCTGTCGCGCCGTCAGTGCCCAGGCTATTCTGGCCAGCTTGTTTGCCAGAGCACAGGTGACGACAAAGTTGCTTTTCCGACACAACAACTCCCTGACCCAGTCGGCCAACTTGCCAGACTGGTGTTCCAGTTTTTGTATGAATACCCTGGCACACTGAACCAACAAAGTTCGGATCTTTTTGTTGCCCCGCTTGCTAATCCCTAACAATGTCGTCCGACCTCCCGTGCTGTACTGTCGGGGTACCAGCCCTGTTGCCGCCGCAAAGTCACGGCTGCTGGCGTACTGCTTCCCGTCGCCAATCTCAGTTGAAATAGTACTGGCAGTCAGCGTTCCAACGCAGGGAATACTCAGCAAGCGCTGTCCAACCTCATCTTCGTCCAACTTTCGTTTCAACTGAGATTCCAGATCTTTAATCTGCTCAACAAGATAGTGATAATGCTGTTGTAATTTCAGCAGTAACTGGCTGAGATAAAGAGGCAAACTACTGTCCTCAAGAAGGGTACTCAGTCGACTAATAACGGCAGCACCTCGCGGAACGCTGATACCAAATTCCAGCAGAAAAGCATGCATCTGATTAGTTGTTTTCACCTTATCCTGAACCAGGGATTCACGGACACGATGCAGAGCTCGCATTGCCTGCTGAGATTCGGTTCTGGGCTGCACGAAACGCATAGATGGACGTGATGCTGCTTCACAGATAGCTTCAGCATCAACGAAGTCATTTTTGTTGCTTTTAACGAATGGGCGGACAAATTGCGGTGATATCAGCTTTGGAAAATGCCCTAACTCTGCCAGCTTGCGTGCCATAAAGTGAGAACCGCCACAGGCTTCCATCGCGATGGTTGTTGCCGGGCATGTCGCCAGAAATTCGATTAGCTTTGGTCGGGTGAATTTTTTACGGTAAACGGCCTTCCCACGATGATCCTGACAATGAATATGGAAAGAGTTCTTACCCAGATCGATACCAATAAGCGCAATGTTTTCCATGATGGTTCTCCGAATGAAAGCCTGTCCTCAGCATAGTACTGGGAAGGAGGGAGTGACCATCTCATTAAATATCCTACGTTAAGCCTGTTTTTTGAGCTGGCATGACGGGCAGTTGTGAGCGATAAGCAGACCTTCATTAAGCAAACGGAGGTTGATATTTTCCTGTTGAGGAAAAGTGCTTATCACTACTCATACTAAATTTTAGCCTTAGCGCATTTGGCTAAGAATGATACGGTCAAACGGCTTTGTTGAATAAATCGAACTTTTGCTGAGTTGAAGGATCAGATCACGCATCCTCCCGACAACACAGACCGTTCCGTGGCAAAGCAAAAGTTCAAAATCACCAACTGGCCCACCTACAACAAAGCCCTCATCAACCGTGGCTCCCTCCCTTTCTGGCTGGACGATGAAGCGATTCATGCCTGGTATGAGTCGGCAACGCCTTCATCACGGGGAAGACCTCAGCGTTATTCTGACCTTGCCATCACCACCGTCCTGATGATTAAACGCCTGTTCCGGCTGACCCTGCGGGCTGCGCAGGGTTTTATTGATTCCATTTTTGCCCTGATGAACGTTCCGTTGCGCTGCCCGGATTACAGCAGTGTCAGCAAGCGGGCAAAGTCGGTTAATGTCTGTTTCAAAACACCCACCCTGGGTGAAATCGCACACCTGGTGATTGATTCCACCGGGCTGAAGGTTTTTGGTGAAGGCAAATGGAAAGTCAAAAATCACGGCAAAGAGCGCCGTCGTACCTGGCGGAAGCTGCATCTGGCCGTTGACAGCAGAACACATGAAGTCATCTGCGCGGACCTGTCTCTGAACAACGTCACGGACTCAGAAGCTTTCCCGGGTCTTATCCGGCAGACACACAGAAAAATCAGGGCAGCCGCAGCAGACGGCGCTTACGACACCCGACTCTGTCACGATGAACTGCGGCGCAAGAAAATCAGTGCCCTCATCCCGCCCCGAAAAGGAGCGGGTTACTGGCCCGTAGAGTACGCAGACCGTAACCGTGCAGTAGCGAATCAGCGGCTGACCGGGAGTAATGCCCGGTGGAAATGGACAACAGATTACAACCGTCGCTCGATAGCGGAGACGGCCATGTACAGGGTAAAGCAACTGTTCGGAGGTTCACTGACGCTGTGTGATTACGATGGTCAGGTAGCAGAGGCTTTGGGCATGGTGCGTGCGCTGAATAAAATAACGAAGGCTGGTATGCCAGAAAGCGTGCGTATTGCCTGAAAACCCGGTCAGCTACAGAGTCACTCGTCCTGAAGCTGATTTATTCAACAAAGCCTCAGATCACGCGTATTCTGGACAGCATTGCACTGTTCCGAGGCTATCCGGCGACGATAAGAACTGACCAGGGGCCGGAGTTCACTTGCCGCGCACTGGATCAATGGGCTTTTGAGCATGGTGTTGAGTTGCGCTTAATTCAGCCGGGTAAGCCAACGCAGAACGGATTTATTGAGAGCTTTAACGGACGATTTCGCGATGAATGCCTGAATGAGCACTGGTTCAGCGATATCGTTCACGCAAGGAAAATCATTAATGACTGGCGGCAGGATTATAACGAGTGTCGTCCACATTCAGCACTGAATTATCAGACGCCATCAGAGTTTGCAGCACGGTGGCGAAATGGAAAATGTGAAGGTAAACAAACCGACCTTACTAACTGACGGTTGTATCTAATCCTGGGGGCAGGTCACTCGCTGTACGCTTACGGAAGAACTTCTCCGGGATGTGCTGTTTCAGGCGCGCCACGATGTCCCTCTGCGTCAGCCTCTCTGTGGCCAGCTCGCCCGTGTTGTGGTCGTGGTAGCGAAAGCTCAGCGTGGCACTTCCGGCGTAGTGCGCCAGCCGGGAGCCCGCTATCGGCGGCTTTTTCAGGTAACGCCCCAGGTATTTCACGGTGTTTTTGCCACCGTCCGTCTTTTTTGACATGTAGACGTGCCAGTAGTCGCCTCCGGCCGTCAGTATCAGACTGCGCCATTGTGATTCGGTGGTGATATGTGACAGGGACGGCGGCAGGGCCACGCCTTCGAACTAGACGCTCAGCAGAAGCTGGCGGATATTCCACATCCAGCGGGCGCGCATG
Source organism: Enterobacter kobei (assembly GCF_001729765.1). Classification (NCBI taxonomy): domain Bacteria; kingdom Pseudomonadati; phylum Pseudomonadota; class Gammaproteobacteria; order Enterobacterales; family Enterobacteriaceae; genus Enterobacter; species Enterobacter kobei. Next base: position 4,161,383 of record NZ_CP017181.1, on the reverse strand, counting down.
GCATCCTTACGGAAGCTGATTTTCTTCCACTTCCCGTGCTCATCGATACCGCCACAGGTGACGGAGACGTGGACATGAGGGTGCCAGTTCTGCCTGATAAAAATGTCAGGGCAGGTCTGCGCGAATACGCCTCATTGTCGCTACATTTTCTCCCTGGCATATAGCGAATTTATTGCCAACGCTGCCGCTGCGGTGCGATTGTCCACACTCAGCTTTGGAAATACAATTTCAAGGTGTTTATTCACGGTTCTGGGGCTAAGGTTTAAAATATCGCCAATTTCGCGGTTTGTTTTTCCCCTGGCAATCCACAGGAGGACTTCGGCTTCTCGTTGCGTCAGCCCTAGGTTGTTTTTCAGGCGTTTCACCGCTTCGACTTCTTCATGTCCTTTGATCTCTTCAATACGTAGCAAACTTTCTCCTTCAGCGGTCCGGCGTGAAAGATAGAATTTCAGAGCGATGCCTTGCGATGAAAGATCTAAGGGTATTTTTAAACCTTCCGTATTGTTCAGCCAACCGATGATCCGGTTTACTATTTTTTTATTGGGTTCATACCCGGTATCGCTGAAGTTTTTCATCAGTTGCCATGCATTGGGCGTGGCCCAGCGTAGTTGCCCCTCTTTGCTAAAAACACATAAGGTCTGGCCAACGGAATCCATCGCGCTATAGGCACTGACCGTTAATTTTGAGTTCCGCAAGTGGGTACGCATTCTGACAACCAGCTCTTCCGTGCGTATCGGCTTAATTACGTAATCGACCACCCCGGCATCAAATGCATCAACGATATTCTGCGTATCACTCAGGCCTGTCATGAAAATAATCGGGGTATGCCGCAGCCCCGGATTTTGCCGCAGGCGCTTACTGGTTGAAAACCCATCCAGATGCGGCATTACGGCATCAAGCAGAATGATATCCGGGGTTATCTGGCTGGTTATCGAAAGGGCTTGATTACCCTCCAGAGCGACCAGAACGGTAAAACCGGCTTCATCAAGCGTGTCATTCAACATACTTACCGTGTTGATATCATCATCGACGATAAGTACCGTCGGCTTTGCTATTGCCATTTTTCTCTCCCTCCGGGCGTTCAAGACTCTCGACTATCTCTTTGAATCGAAAGCGCCTCAGCAACTCGGCAAATTTTTCGCCCTCGGCTTTGCTGATCTGGTTAGCGGAAATATGTTTGTCCAGCAGTTCACGAAACCCTCTCACATAACCCAATCTGGCCATCTCTTTTAACGACTCAATCTGGACACGGGTAAGCTGCGAGCGTGGTTCATGTATTTCCGGCTGCTTTGGCGGCTGACATTCCGTGCGCCACTGGAGATGCAATATTTCACCGATGTTCTCCAGTAGTAAAGGGAAACGCAGCGGTTTAACCAGGTAGCGAACTTCCCCTTCGCCAGTGAAATGGCGGCATTTACCCTCATCCGCTTCCGCAGAAATCATAATTACCGGCGCTAATTGTCCCTTATTACGTAACTGACGTAGCAGTTCCCACCCCGACATTTCAGGCATTGCAACATCCAGAAGAAGAAGGTCGATATGATTTTGCCGGGCTAAATGTAGCGCGACATGACCATTTTCGGCTGTTAGCAGCGTGAAGCCTATGGGCGTGAGTAAATCCATCATCAGCTGCCGATGGGATTCATCATCGTCAACTACCAGCAGGGTGTGTCGCTTGCCTGGATATCCGGTGATTACCGCAGGCTCGGCGGGTTGGTAGGCATCCCCGCTATAGCTTGGCAGCATCAGGGTGAGTTTAAACGTTGTGCCTTCGCCACGGATGCTTTCCACCTGGAGATCGCCACCCATGATATAAGTCAGAAGCCGGGTAATCGTCAGCCCAAGGCCCGTCCCGATCCGACGACTATCGCCGGATACGCGTTCGAAAGGCTTAAAGATGCGTTCCAGGTTCTCAGGGGCGATGCCGATGCCGGTATCGTGAACCGAGAAAAACGCCACCTCGCTACGATACTGGAAATCGAGGGTTACACTGCCTCTGTCCGTGAATTTAACCGCATTAGAAAGCAGATTGATAAGAATTTGCCGGAGGCGTTTCTCATCCGTCATCACCGCCTCGGGCAGCCAGTGTGGGGCGTTGTAGTGAAATGTCAGTCCTTTATCGCTGGCCTGTTGTTCAAACATGGCGACCAGTTGCTGCACCAAATCGCCAATGCGCACTTCTTCACGATATATTTCTAATTTTCCCGCTTCAATTTTCGAAATATCCAGTAATCCCTCAATTAGATTAGCCAGATGCTCGCCGCTTCTGCGCATAATACCGATACCGCGCTGCCGGGCTGGGGGGATATCATCAGCACGTTCGAGTAATTGCGCATAACCCAGCATCGCATTGAGCGGCGTTCTGAGTTCATGAGTAATGCCGGTGAGATAGCGGCTTTTGGCCTGATTAGCATCGTCGGCATCTTCCTTTGCCTGCTGCAATTGCCGGTCCGTCGCTTCATGGGCAATAATTTCTTTCATCAGACGGTCGCTTTGCAGGCGCAATTCCTCTTGCGCAATCTGGCGACTTTTATTTGTCAGGACAAATAGCCAGGTGGTGACGCCGGTTACGATAAGCAGGATAAAAAAAACTTTCCATAACGCCGCGGCGAGAAGGTCCTGCTCGCTGCCGAATTCATCGCGCATCTGAGCGAAAACCAGCATCAAAAGCAGACCGATGACGGAACTGAATAACAGCAAAATGCTGATAAAACTCCACACTCTGGGATCAATTTTGCGTAATGATTTTTCTTTAATAAATATCCCGATAAGCTTTGAAGCCTGTTCCGTATAGCGCGCATGAGGTTTGCAAGTATCGTTGCACTGGACATCGAGAGAACAACATAGTGAGCAAATACTGCCCTGATAAAAAGGACAATAGCTCATCTCTGGTTTTTCAAAATAATTACCGCAGACACAGCATTCCGTTGCCGTGACCTGCACCGGCGTCCGGGAAAAATAGTAACGTCCGCGAGTCAGCCAGGCGATGAAGGGGGCGGTGATAAACGTCAGACACAACGATAACATTGAGGCAAAAACCTGTAGAGGATGACCAAGCCATCCCATCCAGGCTGAGAGACCGCAGAGCATGGCGAGCGTCATCGAACCGATGCCGACAGGATTGATATCGTAGAGATAGGCCCGGCGAAACTCTATTTCCGCGGGTCGTAATTTAAGCCACTTATTTAACGTGAGATCGGCAACCACGCTGCCAAGCCAGGATGTGGCCGCCACCGCATAAATGCCCAGGATATCCTCAAATACGCGATAAACGCCAAGTTCCATCAATAACAGAGCAATACCGACATTAAAAAACAGCCACACGACGCGCCCTGGATGACGATGGGTCAGGCGCAGGAAAAAATTAGACCATGCGATCGAGCCGGCATATGCATTGGTGACGTTAATTTTGAGCTGGGAGAGCACCACAAAAATACCGGTTAATGCCAGTAGCGTTGATGATGAATGGGTGACATAGCTAAATGCCACCAGATACATATGGGTGGGTTCGCTGGCCACTTCCGCGCCGAGTCCGTAATTAAACGCCAGCACGGCGAGGAAGGAGCCGAGCAGGATCTTGATGGCGCCGATGACAACCCACCCCGGACCTGCGGCAATTACTGCGCCATACCATCTCCAGCGGGCCGGATGTTGTGGCTTTGGTAAAAAACGAACCTGATCGACCTGCTCTCCCACTTGACTTACCAGTGAGAGCAGTACGGAACAGACGGCGCCGAGCTGAAGGAAATCGAAAGAACCATCGCGGGCTGTAATAAAACCAGGGAAGTCGATCCAGTTTTGCAGCACATGATGTTCACGTATTAAAATGAAAATAAAGGGTAATAGCTGTAGCGCCAGCCAGCAAAACTGGGTGAACTGCTGAAAACGGGAAATAAAAGTGAACCCCCAGGTGACGAGGGGAATAACAACAACGGAACCAATCAGATAACCAAAGTGCAATGGCAGGCCAAACAGCATATTAAGCGCCATCGCCATAATAGCGGCTTCCAGGGCGAAAAATATAAAGGTGAAAGAAGCATAGATTAACGAGGTCACCGTGGAACCAAGGTAGCCAAATCCGGCGCCGCGGGTCAGCAAATCAATATCCAGGCCGTTTTTTGCGGCATTAATGGCAATCGGCATTGATAGCGCAAAGATAATAATGCTAACTAAGATAACCGCCACCCCCACATAATTAAATCCATAGGTTAACGTCAGCGCGCCGCCAATGGCTTCAAGCGCCAAAAAGGTAATTGCGCTGAGCGCTGTCATAACAACTCGCTTTGCGCTCCAGCGTCGTGCCGAGACCGGCGTATAGCGGAGCGCAAAATCCTCGAGAGTCTGATTGGTCACCCACTGGTTGTAGCGTCTGCGCGATTTAAACGCCTTTTGCTGAACGGTCATTCACTGCTCCTGAAATGATAAAAATGCTGAACTTAACCACAGGCGCGTCTTAGTATTTTCTTGTTATCGCGCACGTGAGCATGTCTTGATTATGAGAATTAACCAATACGTTAAATGACGTAGCCGCTGCGTTACCTCGCGCATTGTTGGATTGCTGGACTCTCTCGCATGATAGCCCCAGTTGAGATGAACCATAACGATTATGAGGGCTACCATGAACATTCGTGATTTACCCCAGCCACATAGCAATATGAAAATCCCGAGCCCAGGCCGGTTTCACCAGGCGTGCCTCAAAGCGAAACTTTTGGCGATTGCCGGCCTGATGATGGCAGCTAATACGGCCATCGCCGCCCCGGCGACGTCAGTGGTTAATACCACGGGCCTGGCGGTCACCGACAATAGCGTCAAGGTCGGGATACTGCATTCATCCACAGGCACGATGGCCATCAGTGAAACCGGCTCGATTCAGGCTGAAAAGCTGGCTATTGAGCAGATTAACGCTGCCGGAGGGGTACTGGGGAGAAAAATTGAATATGTACAGGAAGACGGGGCCAGCGACTGGCCGACCTTTGCAGAAAAAGCGCGTAAGTTACTGGTCAGTGATAAGGTCGCCGCTATCTTCGGCGGCTGGACTTCGGCTTCCCGCAAAGCCATGCTGCCGGTACTTGAGCAATATAACGGCATGCTCTATTACCCAACCTTTTACGAAGGGCTTGAGCAATCGCCAAACGTTATTTATACCGGACAGGAAGCTACTCAACAGATAATCTCCGGCATTGATTGGGTAGTTAAAAATAAACATGCAAAAACCTTCTACCTGCTTGGCTCTGATTATATTTGGCCGCGTACTGCAAACAAAATCGCCCGTCACCATATTGAAAAGCTGGGGCTGAAAGTCGTTGGCGAAGATTATTACCCACTCGGTAATACGCAGTTCAATTCGGTTATTAACAAAATAAAACTCAAGAAGCCTGATGTTATCTATGCCATTGTTGTCGGCGGTTCGAATGTGGCCTTCTATAAGCAATTGAAGGCGGCGGGGATCGATATGACGCAGGAGAAACCGCTGCTGCTGACCATCTCCGTCACGGAAGATGAGATCCGCGGTATTGGCGGCGAAAATATCGTCGGCGCCTATGCCTCGATGAAGTATTTCCAGAGTATGGATAATCCGGAAAATAAAAGCTTTGTCGCCGCATTTAAAAAGCGCTGGGGTAATGACATGGTTATCGGCGATGTCACTCAGGCGGCCTATCTTGGCCCATGGTTATGGAAAGCGGCGGTTGAGAAAGCTGGCTCGTTCGACGTGGACAAAATTCGTAAGGCCTCGCCCGGTATTGAGTTCAAAGATGCGCCGGAAGGGTATGTACGCATCCATGATAACCATCATCTGTGGTCCAAAACGGTTATCGGTCGCGCTCGTGCGGATGGGCAGTACGACGTGATTTATCAGACGCCAGAACTTATCGAACCGAACCCATTCCCGAAAGACTAACCGACGCTTCCCCCCATATAGCGTGGGGGGTCTTTGACTTCACCGAGGATACTTCCATGTTCAGCGATTATAACTTCGCCGATTTGGCTTCCATTTTTGTCATGCAGGGGTTTTCGGGGCTCAGCCTGTTCGCCGTGTTTGTTCTGATGTCGCTTGGACTCGCTATTATTTTTGGCCAGATGGGCGTGATTAATATGGCTCATGGCGAGTTCATGATCCTGGGTGCTTATGTCACATGGTTGACCGGTAAGTTTTTCAGCGCTTATCTGCCTTCAATCTTCGGCATCTACTTCTTTGTTGCCATTGCCCTTGCTTTCCTGTGTACCGCCTTGCTGGGTACGCTCGTTGAGAAAATCCTGATACGGCATCTGTATAAACGCCCCCTCGACACGCTGCTGGCGACATGGGGTCTGAGCCTGATTCTACAGCAGTGCTATCGTTCGCTATTTGGTCCCCGCGAAGTCGGCGTTGACTTACCTTCATGGCTAATGGGGTCGTATCAGTTTGCCGACAATATTGATATTCCTGTTAATGGGGTATTTGTTCTGCTGCTGACCGTAGTTATTACCGCTTTTACGGCCTGGCTGATTTATTTCTCCGCCTGGGGAATAAAAGTCCGCGCGGTGGTACTTAACCGCCAGATGGCCAGCGCGGTGGGTATTAATACGGCTCAGGTCGATAGTCGAACCTTCGCACTTGGGTGCGGCATCGCCGGGATCGCCGGAAGCGCCTTTACCATGATCGGCTCAACAGGTCCAACGGCTGGCCAGCAGTATATCGTTGACACCTTCCTGGTGGTGGTGTTTGGCGGCGCGCAAAGTTTGCTCGGCACGCTCGCCTCCGCATTTGCCATTTCACAATCGCAATCCACGCTGGAGTTTTTCCTGAGCGGTTCAATGGCGAAGGTGATTACGCTACTGATCGTGGTCGGCATTCTGCTATTGCGTCCGCAAGGTCTTTTCGCCAACCGGGTCCGCCGCTAGGAGTTTATGATGAAACGCATGCAAAATTATCCGCTACTGGGTATTGCCCTGGTGATAGGCCTTATTTTTATCGTCATGCCGCTAACCCTGGATCTTTTCCGTTTAAACCTGATCGGTAAATACCTGACTTATGCATTTGTTGCCGTCGGGCTGGTACTTTGTTGGGGCTACAGCGGTATTCTGAGCCTGGGGCAGGGCATCTTTTTTGGCCTCGGCGGTTATTGTATGGCCATGTTTCTCAAGCTGGAAGCTTCCTCGCCAGCGGAAACAAAAATGCAAACCACCCCGGGCATCCCGGATTTTATGGACTGGAATCAGCTAACCGCTTTGCCCTCGTTCTGGCAGCCATTCCATTCTTTTAGTCTGACAATTCTGGCTATTTTAATCGTGCCCACTATTTGCGCATTGATTCTCGGCAGCGCAATGTTTAAACGCCGCGTTGGCGGTGTGTACTTCGCTATTATCACCCAGGCTATCTCCGCGATCCTGACGATTCTTATTATCGGACAACAGGGTTACACCGGGGGAATTAACGGCATCACGGATTTACGCACGCTTTTAGGTTGGGATATCCGTACTGATTCTGCACGCTATATCCTCTACTTTATTAATGCTGTTTTACTGATGCTGGTTGTGAGCGCGGGCTATTTTATTGTGAATAGCAAGCTCGGCCGACTGATGGTTGCCATTCGCGATAAGGAAGACCGCGTTCGTTTCTCTGGTTATGATGTCGCGAATATCAAAACGGTGGTTTTCTGCATTAGCGCTCTGTTTTCGGCGATCGGTGGCGCGATGTTCACTCTGCAAGTAGGGTTCATGTCGCCAGGGTTTATTGGCACTGTTGCTTCAATTGAAATGGTCGTTTTCTGTGCCGTGGGCGGGCGAGGTTCTTTGCTGGGGGCAGTATATGGCGCCCTTATCGTCAATGCCGCCAAGAGCAGTATTTCCGAGTCTTTTCCTGAACTCTGGACGATTGCCATGGGCCTGCTCTTTATTGCCGTCGTGCTGATTTTCCCGAAAGGACTGGCAGGGCTTTATCAGCAATATATTCACCCGATCGTGATGTCGCTGCTGCGCAAAAAGAGTATGACCAAACCCAGAGTAAACACCGGAGTGCTGAAATGAAAAATCCGATAAAAGAAATAATTTTAGCGGTAGAGGGATTAACCGTTTCATTTAATGGCTTCAAAGCCGTCGATGATTTTTCAATGTACATCGATGAGGGGCAGATTTACGTTATTATTGGCCCAAATGGCGCGGGTAAGACAACAGTGCTTGATCTCATTTGCGGGAAAACAAAGCTAACCAGCGGCAGCATCAAATTTCGCAATAAGGAACTGAGTAAACTTCGGGAAAATAAAATTGTTCATGAAGGGGTTGGGCGTAAATTCCAGAATCCATCAATCTATGAGAACTTAACGGTATTTGAAAATCTCGAGTTATCTTATCCCAAAGCCAGAACCGCGTTGGGCGCCATGTTCTTTCGTCGCACGCCAGAAATAATCGCTGCGGTCGAACAGGTTGCTGGCGAAATTTTCCTTGCCGATTACCTACATACGCAGGCTGACCTTCTCAGCCATGGGCAAAAGCAGTGGTTAGAAATAGGGATGCTACTAATACAAGATCCTAAGCTCATGATGCTGGACGAACCCGTGGCAGGCATGTCTGTCGCCGAACGCCAAAAAACCGCGCAGCTCCTGCGCAAAATTGCCGGGGGACGTTCTGTACTGGTGATTGAACACGACATGCAGTTCGTCGAAGACATTGCCGATCATGTCACCGTCATGCACCAGGGAAAAGTATTGTCGGAAGGTAGCATCAATAAAGTCAAAAACGACCCTCGGGTTATTGACGTTTATCTTGGTCATTAAGGAGACACGGATGCTGAAAATTTCTGATTATGCTGTCGCATATGGTCAGAGCCAGGTCATCAGTGGACTGAATCTGACGTTAGCAGAGGGTGAAATCGTCGCTCTGGTAGGGCGCAATGGTATGGGTAAAACCACGCTGATGAAATCACTGATTGGTATGATACCGTCCTGTGCCGGTGAGTTAGAGTTTGCCGGTACAAATATTACCGGCTTGCTTAGTTACCAGCGCGTTCAGCATGGCATTGGCTTTGTCCCGCAGGGGCGAATGGTATTTTCAACCATGACGGTTGAAGAAAATATAAAAACGGGGATTCGCCAATCCCGTTCGTTACAGGTTCCTGAATACCTGTATGACTATTTCCCTGTGCTGAAAGAAATGCGCAAACGGATGGCGGGAAATCTTTCCGGTGGTCAGCAGCAGCAGCTCGTTATGGCCAGAGCTCTCGCCGGTAAACCCAAATTACTTTTGCTGGATGAACCAACGGAGGGAATTCAACCGTCAATTATTAAAGAAATGGCAAAAATATTACGTAAGATTCGTGATGCAGAAGGGTTGACCATATTAGTTTCCGAGCAGGTTTTAAGCTTTGTACTCGATGTGTCAGATAAAATTGTTGTTATTGAGAAAGGCAATATTGTTCATCAACAGGCGCGTTCTGGTGCTGATGAAGAACAAATTGCGTCATATCTGTCGGTTTAAATTTATATCACCAACTTAACTACGAGAGGTCTGCTATGGGTAGCACCGGAAGTGTAAGCTCCTGGGATGAAGCGTTATTAATTGCCGCCATCCAATACCCCGTTCCCGTTATTAAAGGACCGGAGGATATCCAGATACAGGTCGATAAGATTTGTAAGGCCGTTGACTCCACCAAAGCCGGATATCCGGGACTTGATGTTATCGTCTTCCCGGAATATTCAACCCAGGGACTGAATACTAAAATCTGGACCTATGACGAGATGTTACTCACTCTCGATAGCCCGGAGATTGGTCAGTTCAAAGAGGCCTGTATCCGCAACGGCATCTGGGGGGTATTTTCCTTAATGGAGCGCAATGAAGACCCGTCTCTTCCACCGTACAACACCGCTATTATCATTAACGATCGGGGCGATATCGCTCTGCATTACCGCAAGCTGCAACCATGGGTTCCGATTGAGCCCTGGATGCCGGGAAATATGGGAATGCCGGTATGCGATGGGCCTAAAGGTTCTAAACTCGCCGTCTGCATATGCCATGACGGCATGTTCCCGGAACTGGCGCGTGAGGCTGCTTATAAAGGCTGCAATGTCTATATCCGTATTTCGGGCTATTCCACGCAGGTGAACGATCAGTGGATCTGGACAAACCGGACGAATGCCTGGCAAAACCTGATGTATACCGTTTCGGTGAATCTGGCCGGTTATGACGATGTCTTTTATTACTTCGGCGAGGGTACGGTCTGCAATTATGACGGTAACGTCATTCAGCAGGGGCACCGCAACCCATGGGAAATTGTTACCGCAGAGCTGTTCCCGCGCCTGGTGGATAAAGCGCGTGAAAACTGGGCGTTGGAAAACAATATTTTCAACCTTGGCTGCCGGGGCTATGTCGGCAAACCGGGAGGCGAACGCGAGAATTACCTGACCTGGGTGCGCGATCTTGCCAATGGCGAATACAAACTTCCGTGGGATGAAAATGTCAAAATTCGCGATGGCTGGAAGTATTATCCTGATGGGGTGCAATTAGGCCCGCTACCTAAATAAATTGAGTGTGCCAGGCGCTAAGTCAATCACTTTAAAGACTGAAGTCTGGCGCAGTAGCCCCTGAAAGTTGAATATCCAATTCCAATGAGTAGGGGGCTGAGCCATCCGGTAAGGGCTGAATTTGCCTGCGGGATTGGCTCAGCCCGCCAGACCGGTTTGGTGTTGCGCCGGACAATGTCCGGCGGCAAAGAAGGTAATGACTCCAACTTACTGATAGTGTTTTATGTTCAGATAATGCCCGATGACTTTGTCATGCAGCTCCACCGATTTTGAGAACGACAGTGACTTCCTGCCCAGCCTTGCCAGATGCTGCCTCAGATTCAGGTTATGCCGCTCAATGCGCTGCGTATATCGCTTGCTGATAACGTGCAGTTCTCCCTTCAGGCGTGATTCATAAAGCGGCCAGCCATCCGTCATCCATACCACGACCTCAAAGGCCGACAGCAGGCCCGGAAGACGCTCCAGCGTGGACAACGTGCGTTCACCGAATACGTGCGCCACAACCGTCCTCCGTATCCTGTCATACGCGTAAAACAACCAGCGCTGGCGTGATTTAGCGCCGACATAACCCCACTGTTCGTCCATTTCCGCGCAAACAATGACGTCACTGCCCGGTTGTATGCGTGAGGTTACCGACTGCGGTCTGAGTTTTTTAAGTGACGTAAAATCGTGTTGAGGCCAACGCCCATAATGCGGGCGGTTGCCCGGCATCCAACGCCATTCATGGCCATATCAATGATTTTCTGGTGCGTACCGGGCTGAGAGGCGGTGTAAGTGAACTGTAGTTGCCATGTTTTACGGCAGTGAGAGCAGAGATAGCGCTGATGTCCGGCAGTGCTTTTGCCGTTACGCACCACGCCTTCAGTAGCGGAGCAGGAAGGACATCTGATTGAAATGGAAGCCACCCGCACAGCGCGCTGGGATATCACTCCCCGAGGGAATACCGGCAGCGGACATCGTTAACTTAAGATACAAAAGCTGTTCGGAGATGGAGGGTCAAGATCAGGGTGACCTGCGCCATGATGTTATCCGAGCCCTGTTTCCTAATCACTACACCGGTATTTGATTACCCAGGTCAACTTCAGGCTGTTACAGGGACGGCAACCGTGTCAGCACATCCTTGAGATAGGCATACGGATCGTGCCCATTATTACGGGCCGACTGGATCAAACTCATGATCGCAGCAGCGCGCTTGAGTATGCGAACCCACGCCGAGCATTTGAGAAGGCAACGGGATGAACGCTGGCTGGATAGCCGTGGTTTTCTGGGTAGGCAGCCGAATCCATTTGTGGTCGAGGTTGGCATTGAGGCTGTAGCCCAAGGCGATGTTTGCGATGGAGGCACCGGGTTCAGAACACTCCTGAATGACATGAGCCTTGAAAGATTTGCTGTAGGTACGGCGCTGAGGGCGCATGGAAAATCCGCTTGATGGGCCATGGCCTTCGGCGGCGGTGTCGGGAAGGTGTGTTGGCCGGACGGATACTGTTGAACTACGTTGTCTGGGGCAACGGAAGTGTTTCGGCCCGACTCTGGAACGCGATCCGCAGCGACGACTGGGCAATTCCGCACGTTAGCCTGAGCAGCCTCGGGGAAATCGTCGTCTGGGCGCGCCCAGACGAGTTTCCGCCAAGGAACATGCAGACGAGCAAGGGGCTGCGGGCACTCGGCTACAACGTGAGGATCGGTGTTTGATCGAGGCGCCTGTGGTACACGCAGGCTGACGAGCCAGGCGCTGTCCATTGCCTGATCAGACCGCCCCCCTGTGCCTTGCCTGAGCAGTTGACCTGCATCAATGGGGCGGGAGAACGCTGCACATTGACTCTTGAAGTTATTCATAGTAGGTCTAATATTACAAAGTATTGCAAGGATTTCCTTGGCCGGAACCGCAAAGCGACGCGATTGGAGAGGGTGAGATGAAAGCGCACCTACAGGTGATTTTCACGCTCGATGAATTGGCTGCGTACTTGAAAGTCGGCAAGCGGACGCTTTATCGGCTCGCCGCACACGGGGAAATTCCGGCTTTCAAGGTGGGCGGGACGTGGCGGCTTCGTCAAAGTGAAATCGATCAGTGCATCAATGATCAGACCCGAGCCGGAGCAAAGAAGGAGGTGATGCGCAAGCGTGAACAGCAGAAGTCATCCGAGCAGCCCGTGTCGCCTGGGCGCACTGCCCGTCGCAGCAGGCAAAGGGCTTGAGTAACTCGTTTTCCAATTTTTCTGGAGGTATGACATGGACATCGATTTCAAGAAGTTGGCTCCCTGGAACTGGTTCAAGAACGAGCAGCAAGAGCAGCAGACCGCCTCTTCCCTGCCGGTGCAGCGCAATGACCTGCCAGCGGCGAGCGGGCCAGTCAGCCCGATCCTGCAACTGCATCGGGAAATCGACCGGCTGTTCGATGACGCATTCCGGGGCTTCGGTTTTCCGGCGTTGAACATGCCGCAGTGGCCATCCGATTGGTCGGGCATGCTGAAGCCGGCCCTGGACATCCAGGAAACCGACAAGCAGTACAAGATTACCCTGGAAGTGCCCGGTGTCGAGGAGAAGGACATCCAGATAACTCTCGACAACGACGTGCTGATGGTGCGTGGCGAGAAGCGCCAGGAACAGGAGAAGAAGGAAGGTGGCTTCCACCGTGTGGAGCGCTCCTACGGCAGCTTTCAGCGTGCCTTGAACCTGCCTGACGACGCCAACCAGGATTCGATCAAGGCATCGTTCAAGAACGGGGTGCTCACGATCACGATCGACAAGCGCGAGGTCAGCGCGCCGAAGCAGGGACGCTCGATCCCGATCAACGGCTGACGTCGCCGGCTCGTTCGTCACAAGAAAAACCCGGCACGAGACGAGGAGTCGCGGCTCGCGATGCCTCGTCTCCTCAACCTTGTCAACCTTCTCAGGAGCATCAGCATGGCCAGAAAACAATGCCAGGTCTGCGGCCAACCCGCCACCGTGCGGGTGGAAGCCAATCTCAACGGTCGTAACAGCACCATGCTGTTGTGCGACGACCATTACCGGCAATTAGTGCGCCAGCAAAAGCGCACCGTTTCGCCGCTGGAAGCCTTGTTCGGCTCGCGCAGCGGCCTGTTCGAGGACTTCCTCGGCAGTGACTTCTTCCGCATCGGCGAAGACGCGACGCCAGTTGCCGCCGATACCGATGACGTGGTCGATGCCTCGTTTGGCGAGCCCGCCACCGCAGGTTCGGGTGCGCCGCGCCGTCGCGGCAGTGGGCTGGCCAGCCGCATCAGCGAACAGTCGGAAGCCTTGCTGCAGGAGGCCGCCAAACACGCTGCCGAATTTGGCCGCTCCGAGGTGGATACCGAACATCTGCTGCTGGCGCTGGCCGACAGCGACGTGGTCAAGACCATCCTGGGTCAGTTCAAGATCAAGGTCGATGACCTCAAGCGGCAGATCGAGTCTGAGGCCAAGCGCGGGGACAAGCCCTTCGAGGGCGAGATCGGCGTGTCGCCGCGCGTGAAGGATGCGCTCAGCCGCGCCTTCGTGGCCTCCAATGAACTCGGCCATTCTTATGTCGGTCCAGAGCATTTCCTGATCGGTCTGGCCGAGGAAGGCGAAGGGCTGGCCGCCAACCTGCTGCGCCGCTACGGCCTGACGCCGCAGGCGCTGCGCCAACAGGTCAACAAGGTGGTCGGCAAGGGCGCCGAGGATGGCCGCGCTGAGACGCCGACCAACACGCCAGAACTCGACAAGTACTCGCGCGACCTGACCAAGATGGCGCGCGACGGCAAGCTCGACCCGGTGATCGGCCGCGCGCAGGAGATCGAAACCACCATCGAGGTGCTGGCCCGGCGCAAGAAGAACAACCCGGTGCTGATCGGCGAGCCGGGTGTGGGCAAGACCGCCATCGTCGAAGGGCTGGCGCAGCGCATGGTGGCGGGTGAAGTGCCCGAGACCTTGCGCGACAAGCGCCTGGTGGAACTCAACATCAACGCCATGGTGGCCGGCGCCAAATATCGCGGCGAGTTCGAGGAGCGCGTGCAGAAGGTGCTGAAGGAGGTGACCGAGCACCAGGGCGAGCTGATTTTGTTCATCGACGAGGTGCACACCATCGTCGGTGCCGGCCAGGGCGGTGGCGAAGGCGGGCTGGACGTGGCCAACGTGTTCAAACCGATGATGGCGCGCGGTGAACTCAACCTGATCGGCGCCACGACGCTGAACGAGTACCAGAAATACATCGAGAAGGATGCTGCACTGGAGCGGCGCTTCCAGCCGGTGACGGTGCCCGAGCCGACGGTGGCCCAGGCCATCATGATTCTGCGCGGCCTGCGCGACACCTTCGAGGCGCACCACAAGGTCAGCATCTCCGAGGACGCGATCATCGCGGCAGCCGAGTTGTCCGACCGCTACATCACGGCGCGCTTCCTGCCGGACAAGGCGATCGACCTGCTCGACCAGGCGGCCGCGCGCGTGAAGCTGTCGGCCACGGCCCGGCCGGTGGCCGTGCAGGAGCTGGAGTCCGAACTGCACCAGCTACGGCGTGAACAGGATTACGTGGCCGCGCGCAAGCAGTACGACCAGGCCGCCGAGCTCGGCAAGCGCATCGAAGCCAAGGAGGCCGAGCTCAAGAAGCTCGTCGAGGACTGGGAGCGGGAGCGGGCCTCCGGCAGTGCCGAGGTCAAGGCGGAACACGTGGCGCAGGTTGTCTCGCGCCTGACCGGCATCCCGGTCAACGAGTTGACGGTGGAAGAGCGCGAAAAGCTGCTGCACTTGGAACAACGGCTGCACGAGCGCCTGGTGGGACAAGACGAGGCGGTCCGTGCCGTGGCCGATGCCGTGCGGCTATCCCGCGCCGGCCTGCGCGAAGGCAGTAAACCGGTGGCTACCTTCCTGTTTCTGGGCCCGACCGGGGTGGGCAAGACCGAGCTCGCCAAGGCATTGGCCGAATCGATCTACGGCGATGAGCATGCCCTGTTGCGCATCGACATGTCGGAATATGGCGAACGCCATACCGTGGCGCGGCTGGTGGGCGCGCCTCCGGGCTATGTCGGTTACGACGAAGGCGGTCAGCTCACCGAGAAGGTGCGGCGCAAGCCCTACAGCGTGCTGCTGCTCGACGAGATCGAGAAGGCACACCCTGACGTCTACAACATCCTGCTGCAAGTGTTCGACGACGGTCGCCTCACCGACGGCAAGGGCCGGGTGGTGGATTTCACCAACACCATCATCATCGCCACGTCCAACCTGGGTTCGGACATCATCCAGCGACGGCTGAAGGCGCGTGAGGCGGCTGGCGAGGAGTACGAAAAGACCAAGGCCGAGGTCATGGACGTGCTGCGCGGCCACTTCCGGCCCGAGTTCCTCAACCGCATCGACGAGATCATCGTCTTCCATGCGCTGGGCAAGGAGGAGATCCGCCACATCGTCGGCCTGCAGCTCGATCGCGTGGCGCGCAGCGCCGCCAGCCAGGGCGTGACGCTCACTTTCGATCAGACGCTGATCGACCATTTCGCGGAAGAAGGCTACAAGCCCGAGTTCGGTGCGCGTGAACTCAAGCGCCTGATCCGCAGCGAGCTGGAAACTGCGCTGGCGCGCGAGATGCTCGGTGGCGGCATCGGCAAGGGCGATCACGCCAGCGCACGCTGGGACGACAAGGCCGAACGCGTGGTGTTCGAACGCAAAGAGCCACCGCAGACCCCGGCCGAGCCGGAGCAGCCGGATGTCGCGAAGGCGACCGAGACGCCGCACGGCGACGCTGGCAAAGACTCGAGCAAGAAGAAGTCGGCGAGCGACGCATCTTGATGGCGGGCGAGGCTGCCGTGTCCGACTCCATCAGCCTGGCATGGGCAGCCTCCCTGGCATCGATCGCGGTGGCGGTCGTGGCCGCGGGTCACGCGGTCGTCTACAAGCGTGATCCGCGGTCGGCCACGCCGTGGGGGCTGCTCATCAGCGGCGGCACTGCCCTCCCGCTCGCTGGCCATCCGTTTGCGTGACGGTGCGGCCCGTCTGTTCACATGATCCTCTGGCAACTCGACTTTCGAGGAACACGGTCCATGGAAAAAAAGAATCAATGGAATACCGGCTACTGGATCGTTGCCCTCCTGCTGTTGCTGAGTTTGCAGAGCTACTGGCAGACGGCGAAAACCGTCGAGCCGGTGCCCTACAGCGAGTTCGAGAAGGCGCTGGACGAGGGGCGCGTGGCCGAAGTGCTGGTGTCGGATCGTACGGTGACCGGGCGCCTGAAGTCGCCGGACAGCCGGGGCAAGACGACGATCGTGGCAACGAGGGTCGAACCCGATCTTGCCGATCGCCTGTCGAAGTACGACGTACCCTATGCCCGCGTGTTGGAGAGCACCTGGCTGAGCGATGTGCTGTCGTGGATCCTGCCAGCGGTATCCTTCTTTGGCGTCTGGTTCTTCCTGTTCCGCCGCTTCGCCGAGAAGCAGGGCATGGGCGGGTTTCTCAACATCGGTAAGAGCCGCACCAAGGTGTTCGTGGAAAAGAACACCGGTGTGACGTTCGCCGATGTGGCGGGGGGGGGATGAGGCCAAGGCGGAGCTGGTCGCGATCGTCGATTTCCTGAAGAATCCGCAGGACTATGGCCGTCTCGGGGCGCGCATTCCCAAGGGCGTGTTGCTGGTCGGCCCACCGGGCACCGGCAAGACATTGCTGGCCAAGGCTGTTGCCGGGTGGCCGAATCGACCCAGGCGCGCATCGATCAGGCTATCCGCGACATCGTGATGGGCGTGTTCGAGCGCGCCTACCGGATTCTCGACATCAACCGCGCGGTGCTGGAGCGCTGTGCGCGCGAGCTGCTGGCGCGGGAAACGCTCGACGAAAGCGATATCCGTCAATTGACTCAAGGACTTGTTCGGAACTGAAAACAGTAGTAGGTGCCATTCAGAGTAAACCGACGGCTCTGTTCAGTGCGTCATCCAATTCGTCGGCATTGTTCAAGGAGAACCGACATGTCTGCATTGACTCCGTGGGACCCCTTCCGGGAACTGGATGAATTGCAAAACCGCCTGGCGACGATGTTCGGACGAATACCTCAGCGACAGGGCGCCCGTACCGGCAACGAAGCCATGACCACGGCGGACTGGGCTCCAATGGCGGACATCAGCGAGGATGAGAACGCATTCCTCCTCAAGCTGGATCTGCCGGAGGTCCCCAAGGATGCCGTGCGCGTCAGCGCGGAAAACGGTGTGCTCACCATCAGCGGCGAGCGCAAACTGGAAAAAGAGGAGCAGGGCAAGAAGTTCCACCGCATCGAACGTGCCTATGGCCGCTTTGTGCGCAGCTTTGTCTTGCCTGACAACGTTGATCCGACCAAGGTGACGGCTTCCATGAAAGACGGCGTGCTGGAAGTGCGGCTTGTCAAGGCCGAGCAAGCCAAACCGAAACAGATTGAAATCTCAGTCAACTAACTTCAATCAAGAGCCCAAGATCATGAATATCAAACAGCCACAATACACCTTCTCCGCACTTGCCCTGGCGGTCGTCGTCGGACTGAGCGGACCGGCTCTGGCCCAATCGGCGGCAGGTTCTAGCCCAGGTGCTGCAGCACCCTCTGCCGCATCCAAGGCGGCACAGCCACAGGTAGATGACAAGGCCGCCCGGGAAGCCGATAAAAAGCGTGCCGAGCTCACTCAAGACGCCATCACGGCGCTCACCAAGACCCAGGAGGCTTTGACCCTCCTTGATGCAAACAAGACCAAGGAGGCGCTTGCTGCGCTGGAACTGGCCAGCGGAAAGCTGGAACTGGTATTGGCACGCGACGCCAAACTTGCTTTGGCGCCGGTCGATGTACGCGTCATCACCCACGATATCCACGCCAACGTGGAATCGGTAAAGAAAGCGGTCAAGTTGTCTCGGGAGTTGTTGGGTGATGGCGAGGTGCAAAAGGCCCGGCCCATCGTTGCCAATCTGGCCAGCGAAATCGTAATCCAAACCGACAACCTTCCGATGGCAACGTACCCGGCAGCGATCAAGTCGGCCGCACGGCTCATCGACAGCGGCAAGATCGACAACGCCAAAGCGGAACTCGCCCGAGCACTGAACACGCTGGTGGTGACCTCGGTCGCCTTTCCTCTGCCCGTGCTACGGGCCGAAGCCGCGATGGCAAAAGCTGAAAAGCTGGCCGAGACCGACAGGCGCGATGCCAAGCAGAACGAGGAGCTCAGCACCTTGCTGTCGTCCGTGCGCACGGAGATCGAGATGGCGCAGATCCTAGGTTATGGCAAGAAGGCGGACTTCAAACCCATCTTCGATCAGGTGAAGTCCATTGAGCAAAAGTCGGCTGGTGGCAAAAGCGGCAAGGGATGGTTCGACGAGTTGAAGACGCGCATCCAAAAGCTGTTTTGAGGTGATGAAGGGGCTGACTGCTCTGTCGGTCAGTCTCGCGATGTTCGCATTGAGCCCCAATAGATTCGCCTATTTTCACTATCTCATACGAGGCATATCACCATGAATGAGCAAACACCGAATCCCAATGCGACGAACGAAGGAAAAAACGAACAGGCCGCGGTAAGCAGCCTTCCTGTCAGTCCAGAGTCCAAGCCTGAAGTCGTCACGGAGGTACAGCCTGAGGTTCAGAAAGAAACGGACTCGCAGGCGGCAGACAAACGTAAACAAGTCCTCGATGAGGCAGTCTCGGCCTTGTCGCTGACCAAATCAGCGCTGGCCGCACTTGACGGCAAGGACACTGCACGCGCATTGGCAACGCTGGCCGAAG
Source organism: Enterobacter kobei (assembly GCF_001729765.1). NCBI lineage: Bacteria > Pseudomonadati > Pseudomonadota > Gammaproteobacteria > Enterobacterales > Enterobacteriaceae > Enterobacter > Enterobacter kobei. The sequence goes on along the minus strand of NZ_CP017181.1, from coordinate 4,142,201 downwards.
TGACGGGAAAGCTGGAGCTGATCGTCGCGCGCGAACCCACGCTCGCCCTGGCCGGCGTTGATGTGCGCACCATCGTGCACGACTTGTTCGCCAACACGGAAACCATTGAGGCGATGACCGACGAGGCGCTGGATGCCCTCAAACATGGCGAGGTGCAACAGGCTCGCCACGTGCTGGCTTTGCTGGCCAGTGAAATCGTGATCACGGTCACCAACATCCCTTTGGCGTCCTATCCCGCAGCCGTGAAGGCAGTCGTGCCGCTGATCGATCAGGGCAAGATCGAAGAAGCCAAAGCCGCGCTGCAGTCAGCGCTCAGCACGCTGGTCGAGGAGCGCAGCGTGCTTCCGCTGCCCGTCCTGCGTGCGAAGCTGCTCCTGAAGCGCGCCGAGCCCCTGGTAGAAGATGGTCAGCGCAGCGAAGCATCCAATGAGCGCCTGGAGACATTGTTGAACGAAGCCCGGCAGCAGTTGGAAATGGCAGAACTGCTGGGCTATGGAAAAAGGAAGGACTTTGAGCCCCTGTACGCTGAACTCAAGAAAATCAAGGAAAAGACGGGAGGGGGAGGCTGCGGAAAAGGCTGGCTCGATGAAGTCAAGGCAAAACTGTCCAGGTTGTTCTGAAACCGCTGGAGAGGGGGCGCATAGCGCCCCCTCTCTTGTCCCATGAGTGTTTGATTTTTTATTTTGTATAGATCTTTAGGAGATATTGCATGAACACAGACACCATCGCCAATTCCAATGCGGATGACCCCACCAAAGCACTGTGTTCGCTGAGCCAAAATTGGTGGCTTTTTGTGCTGCGCGGTGTCTTGGCATTGATTTTTGCAGCCCTCGCGTTCTGGATGCCACAATCGGCTCTGTTGGCCATGACCATCATGTTCGGCGCATTTTCCTTGGTCAATGGCGCGTTCAACTTGTTTGCAGCGGTGCGCCATATCCAGAAAAAAGAGCGCTGGGGCTGGCTGCTGTTCAGCGGCATTGTCGGCATACTTATGGGCGTCGTCGTCCTGGTTGCTCCTTGGGTCGCCACGATAGTCTTGGCTTCTTTTTTATGGGCTAGCGTGGGCTTCTGGGCGATTTTCACCGGTGTGCTGGAGATATCCGCCGCCGTTCGGCTGCGTCGGGAAATCAAGGGTGAAATCTGGCTTGCCCTCAGTGGACTGCTCTCGATTATCCTTGGTGCTATCGTCTTGTGGATATTTTTTACCCGTCCGGTCGAGTCATTCGTGGCCGCAGGCTGGCTGTTGGGTTTCCATGCGGCAGTCTATGGCGTCACGCTTTTGTTCTTGAGTTGGAGTCTTCGCAAAACGCGCCTGGGGTAAGAGCGTGCCAAACCAAAATCTATGGATATGAGCATCCTCGATTCATGCCTCCATAGAAATGACATCGAAGGAGTCATACATGCAGATACAATATAGCTATCGAGCTATCGACAAAGAGTTTCATGAACCTTGGCAGAGAGCTTTGGGAAATGTGATCGAGCACGCCCTCAAGCCATTGCTCGACAAACACACTAAAGATTCAGCGCGACTTCAAATCGTCCTTGATCGCGACAAGATCAAGCGGCAATTTTTGGCCAGTGGCTATATGCACCTGCCCGGCAAAAAGATTGTCAGCGTTACTGCATCACATGACGAGCTGACGCCCCTCGCGCAGATGCTCGCACAGTCGTTGTTCCGTCAGGCCAAGAAGCATTTTGACCGACTGCATGCTCAGGATCAAATCAAGCGCAAAGCACGACGCGAGCGCTTGCGCGAGCTCAAGGTGCGGATTGCCGCAAAACCCGCATCAGCCGCCCATGAGGCCGAGGTGACCCGAATGCCTCTACTGTCGAAACTTGAGGCTGTCGCAAGGCGTGAGCTGGCTTATCTGCGGGCTGTCGGCGATTTACCGCGCGATTATCCGACGCTGCGCGACGTGGTGGATGAAGCGATTGTCCGAGCTAAGGTGGAATGGCAATCCGTGCCGGGGGAAAAAGAGGCTTACACCGGTCTTTTGAAGCATCTGTTCGCCGTCCTGGATAACGAAGTGGCAAGCAGCCGGCAATTTGGCGAATTCGTTTCTCTGGACGCGCCGGTCGAACCGGATGCCCAAGACGTGGCCGAGGCCATGGTGGAAGAGGAAATCTTCGAATTTTATCAGCACGATGACACACTCAAGCTGGCCGATATTTTCGCTGGCAGTCAGCATCCCGATGTCGCAACGATCGCGGAACAGGAGGAGCTGATTGATCGGTCGAGCGAGTTCGCTTTTGCATTTGACCTGCTGAAGGACATGCCGCGTTTGTGGCGGCGCATTTTTCTGCTTATCCGTGTGGACGGGCTGAATGCCAGCAGCGTCTCTGAAATCCTGCTGATTCCTAGTAAGGAAGATGCTGTCCGAAGGTGGCTCATGCAGGCCGAAGCATTCATCGCTGCTCATCTGGAAGAGGCCGGAGTAAGCAAAAACGGGAACGATTGGCTCCAAGGCGTTGATTGGTCGGCATTGTCTGTGACCCGAAGCGAGGCAGCCTCACTGTGGTCCAAGGAGGCGAACCATGAAGAATGATCTTCACCTCGTCTGCCCGCATTGCCAGTCCATCAACCGCGTACCGACTGCGAAGCTATCGGAACATCCCAACTGTGGCCGCTGCCAGCAGCCCTTGTTCACGGGCGAGCCCATCGAGTCGACCACGGCGACGTTCTCGCGCCACGTGGAGCGCAGCGATCTGCCGCTGCTGGTCGATTTCTGGGCGCCATGGTGCGGGCCGTGCAAGATGATGGCGCCACAGTTCCAGCAATCGGCGCACCAGCTCGAACCGAGGATCCGGCTGGCGAAGGTGAATACCGAGGCTGAGCCCCACCTGGCCGCGCAGTTCGGTATCCGCAGCATCCCGACGCTCGCCCTGTTCCAGGGTGGGCGGGAGATCGCCCGTCAGGCCGGCGTGATGGGCGCGCAGGACATCGTGCGCTGGACGTCGACGCAAGTGGGACGCTGACCGATGCAGGGCTTGCTCGGCACTACGCTAATCCTGCTGGCGGCTTGCAGCCTAGCGGCGATGGCGACGGCGGCGTTCAGAGTGCCCGCCTTGCTGGGGTATCTCTCTGTCGGCGTTGTACTGGGCCCCTCAGTCATCGGCGTGATCGCGCCGGGGGAGACGCTGAGCTTTCTGTCCGAGCTGGGCGTGGCGCTGCTGTTGTCCATGGTCGGACTGGAATTCTCCCTCGGAGACTTCTGGCTCGCCCGCAGGACGGTGCTGATGGCGGGCGCTCTGCAGATGATCGCCGTGGCCCCGCCGCTGATCCTGCTATTGATGTGGCTGGGGCAGCCCGGCCAGAGCGCCGCGCTGCTCGGCACTGCGGCGGCCATGTCGTCCACGGCGCTGGTCAGCCGACAACTGGCCGACCAAGGCGAGCTCACCACCCGCCACGGACGCAGTGCCATCGCCGTGCTGGTCTTTCAGGACCTGGCCAGCGTGCCCCTGCTGGCCTTGCTGGCGATCTGGGCGCGCGGCGAGTCGCCGAAGATCGAGCATGTGCTGCTCGAAGTATTCGGTGTGCTGCTGCTGTTCGCGGCAGCGGCCCTCGTCTCGCGCCGTCTGTTGCATGGCCTGCTGGGCTGGGTGGCGCGGCGGGGCCACGAGGAATCGTTCGTGCTCGTCTCCTTGTGCGTGGTAGTGGCTGCCGCCGCTGCTGCGCACGCGGTCGGCGTATCCGCCGCCCTGGGGGCCTTCCTCGCCGGGATGGTGCTGGGCGAGAGCGACTTCCGGCACCACATGGAAAGCCACCTCAGGCCGTTTCGCGATGTGTTGTCGGGCGTGTTCTTCGTGACCATCGGCCTGCAACTGGACGCAGCACAGATTCTTTCGGCACCGCTGGCGGTGCTGGCGTGGCTGGTGGTGCTGGTACCGGTCAAGATCCTGCTCAATACGCTGGCCTTGCGGGCGACGCGCCTGTCCGCCCTCGATGCCTGGCGCACGGGCATAGCGTTGGGGCACGGCGGCGAGTTCGCCCTGCTGTTGTTGGGCACGGTCTTGCAGCAGCATCTGATCCCCGCGACCGTCGTCCAACCCATGCTGGTCGCGCTGGTGCTCAGCATGGCCCTGGCACCGCTACTGATCCGCCATCACGATGTACTTGCCCGGTTCTTGAGCCGCACCGGCGGCGTCATTCAGCCACCCCAGGCTGAAGAAGTCGAGATCGCCGCGCAGACGACGCGATATCGAGACCATGTCATCGTTTGCGGCGCGGGCGAGCTTGGCCTGACAGTCAGCGAGATTCTTCGCCACGCCGGCGTGGCGCATCTGCTGCTGGAGGCGGACGCGCAGAAGGTAGAGGCCGCGCGTGCCGCCGGCGCGCCGGTGTTCCATGGCGATGCCAGTCGGCCCGATACCTTGCTGGCTGCCGGCTTGACGCATGCGCACTTGGTGGTGCTAACGTTCGCCCATGCCCAGCAAGCGTTGCGCATCGCCCAGGCGATTGCCGAGCGCCGTCCGGCGCTGACCTTGTGGGTGTCATGCAGAAGTACGACCGCGGCCGATGCATTTCGCGCCATGCCTAACGTGCGCGTGTATCAGCAATCCTTTGCCGCAGCTATTGGGCTGGCGGAACAGGTGATGTCGACGCTTGGCATGTCGACCGAGTTGATTGAAGGACACATCAGCGCAATGCGCCGCCGTCTCGACAGCAGCCGTTTTCCAGGGAGTTCATAGTCATGAAATCAAAACGCCTTAACCCATTTCAGGTCTTGCGTGACCAATTGGCCATCATGAGTTTTTACGAGCGCTTCGAGCAGGTCGTCGCGCTCGTGCTGTCGGCGGTGATCGCCGTCATCATCGTGGTGTCGCTGTTCCAGCTCATCTCCATCGTCTTCACGCTGCTGGTTCTCGATGCCTTCAATCCCCTGGACCACAAGGTATTCCAGAGCGTGTTCGGCATGATCATGACGCTCTTGATCGCGATGGAGTTCAAGCATTCCATCGTGCGCGTGGCGCTGCGTCGGGACAGCATCATCCAGGTCAAGACGGTGGTCCTGATCGCGGTGATCGCACTCTCCCGCAAGTTCGTGATCCTCGACTCCGACGCGAGTCCCGCAAAGATAGCCGCGCTGGCAGGCGCCACGCTGGCTCTGGGTGCGACCTACTGGCTGCTGCGCAAGCGCGGCGACCGCGCCGCCGAGACCTCTGAGCATGACCCGTCATCATCCGAGTGATCCGCGCCCTGCGCTCTTGCAACACCGCTGGCTCAACCGCCTGCAGACCGGGCTGTTGGTCCTGACCCTGGTCGGGATCGCAGCCGCAGCAGGGAGACTGCCATTTGGGGAAGGCTGCCTGTGGCTCGCGCTGTTTGCCGTTGCAGGTGCGTTGCTGCTGGAACCGGTAGCCGCGTCGGCGCTGAGCTTGCGCCTGTACCGCGTACGGGCCTTGCACCCGCAACAAGCCCACGAGATGTGGGCCCTGTTGCGCGAGCTGTCCGCCCGTGCCGGTTTGCCCGCCACGCCGGTGCCGCACTATGTGCCCAGTGCCGTCGTCAACGCCTTCGCCACCGGATCGAAGCAGGAGGCATCGATCGCCCTCACCGATGGCCTGCTGCGCAGCCTGAGCCCACGCGAGCTGGCGGGTGTGCTCGTGCACGAGGTCGCGCACATCGCTAATGAGGATCTGCGTGTCATGGGGCTGGCGGATTCCAACAGTCGCCTCACGAGCCTACTGGCCCTTATGGGACAGATCGCGATCCTGCTCAGCCTGCCCGCGCAGCTGGTTGGCGCGGCGGAGGTCTATTGGCCTGGTCTATTGTTACTGGCCGCATCGCCCCAGCTGGCCCTGCTCGCACAGCTCGGCTTGTCTCGCGTGCGTGAGTTCGACGCTGACCGCCTTGCGGCGGAACTGACTGGCGACCCGCAGGGGCTGGCGTCCGCGCTGGCGAAAATCGAGCGGGTCAGCCGCTCCTGGCGTGCCTGGCTATGGCCGGGATGGGGCAATCCCGAGCCCTCCTGCTTGCGCACGCGTCCGGCAACGCAAGAGCGCATCGCACGCCTGCTGACGTTGGCGCCTGGTCCAGCATCAGCGTTGCCACTCCGCGCGCCCCATTTTTTGCCGGAATCCGCTTTGGCGACGCGCCCACCGCGCTGGCGCCTGAGCGGGCTGTGGCGCTGATTGCCCATCAACAGGAGACGTCTCATGGCCTATCTCGACCCGTACCAACGCCCCGCGCCGGACCGCTTCGTCCGGCGCGGGCTCTTCATCACCGCCTGCATTGCCGCGCTCATGCTGCTGTGGCAGTTTCTGCCCGCCATCGAGGCATGGTTCAGTCCGCGCGAGGCAGCAGAACGCACCGTGATGGCGCGTGGCGATCTGGCGGCGGACGAGAAAACCACCATCGAACTGTTCGAAAAATCGCGCGCCTCGGTGGTCTACATCACCACCGCGCAATTAGTACGCGATGTCTGGACGCGCAACGTGTTCTCCGTGCCGCGCGGCACTGGCTCGGGCTTCATCTGGGACGACGCCGGCCACGTCGTCACCAACTTCCACGTCATCCAGGGCGCGTCCGAAGCCACCGTCAAACTGGCCGACGGCCGCGACTACCAGGCCGCGCTGGTGGGGACGAGCCCCGCGCACGACATCGCCGTGCTCAAGATCGGCGTCGGTTTCAAGCGCCCGCCGGCCGTGCCGGTCGGCACCAGTGCCGACCTCAAGGTGGGTCAGAAGGTGTTCGCTATCGGCAACCCCTTCGGCCTGGACTGGACGCTCACCACTGGTATCGTCTCCGCGCTCGACCGCTCGTTGCCGGGAGAAGCGGGCGGCCCGGCCATCGATCACCTGATCCAGACCGACGCCGCCATCAACCCCGGCAATTCCGGTGGCCCGCTGCTCGATTCGGCTGGGCGGCTGATCGGAATCAATACCGCCATCTACAGTCCGTCTGGCGCCTCGGCCGGCATAGGCTTTGCGGTGCCGGTCGATACCGTCATGCGCGTGGTGCCGCAACTCATAAAGACCGGCAAGTACATCCGTCCGGCGCTGGGCATCGAGGTGGATGAGCAGCTCAACGCGCGTCTGCAGGCGCTGACCGGCAGTAAGGGCGTATTCGTATTGCGCGTGACGCCGGGCTCGGCGGCGCACAGGGCCGGGCTCGTCGGCGTCGAGGTCACCGCAGGCGGCATCGTGCCCGGCGATCGCGTTATCAGCATCGACGGTATCGCCGTTGACGACGTCACCACATTACAGGCCCGGCTAGACGACAAGAACGTTGGAGATGTTGTGGTCTTGTTAGTGGAGCGGGCCGGCAAGACTCGCGAGATGCTTGTGGAACTACAACCGGGAGTTTGATGGAAAGTGGGTCATGGATCTGCACAGCGAAGCAGCCAAGTGACTTCAGCCTTGCGCCGAACTACGAGCCCTAGCTAGGGATGGTCTGAAGTAGCCCTGTATTTCCGGCTGACTTCAGCCACTGCTGATTTTGAAAGCGGTGAACCGATCAAAAACGATCGGATCACTCGCTCATTTCGGTGCTTTCAGCCGTCGCGAGCACCTTGCGACGGCCATTTTCCGCATTACAGGCGCACCTTTCCTGCGCTTGCCAGCAATTGTCGGCGGGCCATCCATAGGCTCGACAGGGCAAACAGCGTCACCAGTTGTGCAGTGTTCTTCACCAGCCCTCGGAAACGTACCTTGGTGTAGCCGAACTGCCGCTTGATCACGCGAAACGGGGGCTCTACCTTCGCTCGCACTTGCGCCTTGGCCTTCTCGATCTTGCGCTTGGCTTTGTACAGGGCGCTGCGTTTATCGAGCATCTTGTAGGTGCTGCGGCGTGCTGCGACCTGCCAGATCACTTCTCGGTCGGCATGCTCGGAGCGCTTTTCGACGCCTGTGTAGCCGTCATCGGCGCAGACGACGTTCTCGTCGCCGTGCAGCAGTTTGTCGACCTGGGTGACATCCGCCACGGTGGCTGCCGTGCCCACCACGCTGTGTACCAGCCCCGATTCATCATCAACGCCGATGTGCGCCTTCATGCCAAAGTAATACTGGTTCCCCTTCTTGGTCTGGTGCATTTCCGGGTCGCGCTTGCCGTCCTGGTTCTTGGTTGAACTGGGCGCGTGGATCAGCGTGGCATCGACGATAGTGCCCTGGCGCAGCGACAGACCGCGATCCCCCAGGTAGCCATTGTTCACGCAGAGGATGCCGGCTGCCAGCTCATGTTTCTCCAGCAGACGACGGAAGTTGAGGATGGTGGTTTCGTCAGGAATACGCTCCAGGCTCAGTCCGGCGAACTGACGTAGGATGGTCGTCTCGTACAGCGCTTCTTCCATGGCCGGATCGCTGTAGCCGAACCAGTTCTGCATCAGATGGATACGCAGCATCGCCATCAAGGGATACGCCGGGCGACCACCTTCGCCTTTCGGATAATGCGGTTCGATCAGGGCAATCAGCCCTTTCCACGGCACCACCTGATCCATCTCGATCAGGAACAGTTCCTTGCGGGTCTGCTTGCCCTTGCCGGCATACTCGGCGTCGGCGAAGGTCATCTGCTTCATGGAAGAACTCGAGTGGCGGGGTCAGTCCAACGTACCGAATTAAATACCTTTTGCCGCAATCAAAACCGCAGGATGAATGTGTGGCTCTTCTGCCAGCAGAGCGGGTACGGTAGCGAATATTTGTTTAGCTGCTTCACCGGACATATGGAGTTCCCTTGAGTCTGTACTACTGAACAGATCTACAAGGAAAACCGTTTCAGGACTCGTTTCTGAGCGGATCACCAGCCAGTGAGTGGTGCCCTCTTCTGCATTAACATGAGGCAAAGCAGCGGCTATGCGCTCTGCTACTTCAGCGCCTTTTCCTTCTCTCGCTTTAAATGAAATCAGTCCTGCTGTTGTACTCATTGTTTCTTTCTCCTGTTGTAATAATCATGGCTTTCTTACGAGAATTATTGTATCAGGGTTAGGCAACATGGCACTGTGGCGAATCTGCCATTAAACCGGCTTTTTCGGCCAATTACAGGACTGAGATGAAAAAGATAGTCATTATTGCTTCCCCGGGATGCCTTGCTTCAGGCTATACCGGGCTGGCTGATATGTTCTCTCTTGCCGGAAGAGCCATATCAGCTGCTCGCAAGGAGCCGTCACCCTTTGATATCATGACAGCAAGTCCGGACGGGCAGCCAGTGACCGACGGAAGCGGGCGGTTACTGACCGCCGATGCGGCACTGGCAGATATCAATTCATGCGATGCGGTTCTGATCCCCGGGTTTGTACCCGATGCATCAAACACGCCGCCACAGCTCGGTAAACTGGGCAGCATAGCGTCATGGATACGGCAACAGTACGTGCATGGCGCCCTGGCTTGTGGCTCGTGCAGCGGAGTGTTTATGCTGGGCGAGGCGGGGCTGCTCAACGGCAGAAAATGTACGACAACCTGGTGGCTGTACGATGAGCTCAAGCGCCGTTACCCCCAGGCAAACGCCATCTGGGGCAATGCTCTGACTGAGGATAACCGTATAGTTACGGCTGGTGGGCCGCTTTCATGGATTGATGTGGCCTTACACGTTGTGCGTCAGCTTGAGGGGACGGAGGCTGCGCGTATTGCAGCAGAATTTGCTGTAGTGGATACAACGCCTCCCGCAAGGGCTGTTTATATGCCCACCGCGCACCTCAGCCGGCCGGACAGTATTCTGCCCGGTGCAGAATTTTTTATAAGGCAGGAAGCATCAACGCTGCTTACCACAAGAGAGCTGTGCCGGCGCCTTGCCATTTCGGAGCGAACCTTTCACAGGCGTATAAAGGCGGAAACAGGCGAGTCACCGAAACAGTTTATCGACAGGATCAGGTGTGAAATGGCAAGGCTGGCACTTGAAACATCTGCTAAAACCATAAAGCAGATCGCAGCTGATGCAGGTTACGCGGATGAAGGCAGTTTCAGGAGGGTCTTCAGCCGGATGACCGGCATGAATCCGGCATTATACCGCCGTTGGGTGAAAGACCGTACCCGGGAATAATGCACAGTAGGGCCGGGAGGTATCCGCGCGGAATTATGAGACGCCCTGACAGCACAGTGCTGCCAGGGGTGTGCTGTGTTAACTACTGAGGTCTTTTCCGTTCGTGGCGATGACTTTTTTATACCAGTGGAAGCTTTTCTTACGGGAGCGTTTTAGTGTTCCGTTCCCCATATCATCCGGGTCAACATATATAAATCCGTACCGTTTGGACATCTGAGACGTGCTTGCGCTGATCATGTCTATAGGTGTAGCGACCTGCATTTGAAATAGGGGAAGTGCGGACAAATTCCTGGACCTTCAGGAGTTAATTTATGCATTCATACGAGGACCGGATTCGGGCCGTCGAACTCTATTACCGGTACGGAAAGAAAGCCTCCGTTGTCGTCATGGAGCTGGGATATCCTTCCACAAAACAGCTGGGCCGTTGGGTTCGGATTTATGAAGAGAAGGGCGATTTACCCAGGGAATTAAAACCAAGAGAACGCTATTCACGTACACAGAAAATTGCTGCTGTTGAGCATTATCTTACTCACGGTGGTTGCCTGTCGTACACTCGCCGAGCCATCGGCTACCCCAGTAACGAAATTCTAAAGCGCTGGATTGAAGAGTTTTACCCAAATGCGCGTCCCCTGGTCATTCGCTCAGGCACAAGCAAATGCTTCAGCCCGGAAGAGAGGTCTCAGGCCGTCCGGGAGCTCTGTAACCGACGTGGAACCGTGCGTAAAGTTGCACAAAGCATAGGCGTCAGCGTCCCGGTCCTGTACAAATGGAAGAAAGACCTTATCAGTGACGAGGCTTATCAATCCATGCGCAAACGAAAGGCAGCCCCTCAGGATAAAAATCAGGATACTTTACTCGGTGAAATCCAGCGTCTCAGGAAGCAGGTTCATCAGCTGCAGCTCGAACGTGACATACTGACAAAGGCGAATGAACTGATAAAAAAAGATCTGGGCATCAGCTTTCTGAAACTGAAAAATAGGGAGAAAACCCTGATAGTTGATGCCCTTAAGAAAAAGCACCCCGTTGCTGAGTTGCTAAGCGTTCTGCAACTTGCCCGCAGCTGTTATTTTTACCACAAAGCCGGTAATGGTGCCAACTTACTGATTTAGTGTATGATGGTGTTTTTGAGGTGCTCCCGTGGCTTCCATCTCCATCAGTTGTCCCTCCTGCTCGGCTACTGAAGGCGTGGTGCGTAACGGTAAAAGTACTGCCGGACATCAGCGCTATCTCTGCTCTCACTGCCGTAAAACATGGCAGCTACAGTTCACTTACACCGCCTCTCAGCCCGGTACACACCAGAAAATTATTGATATGGCCATGAATGGCGTCGGATGTCGCGCCAGTGCACGCATTATGGGCGTTGGCCTCAACACGATTTTACGACACTTAAAAAACTCAGGCCGCAGTCGGTAACCTCGCGCATACAACCGGGCAGTGATGTGATTGTCTGCGCGGAAATGGACGAACAGTGGGGTTACGTCGGCGCTAAATCACGCCAGCGCTGGTTGTTTTACGCGTATGACAGGATACGGAGGACGGTTGTGGCGCACGTATTCGGTGAACGCACGTTGGCCACGCTGGAGCGTCTTCTGAGCCTGCTGTCGGCCTTTGAGGTCGTGGTATGGATGACGGATGGCTGGCCGCTGTATGAATCACGCCTGAAGGGAGAACTGCACGTTATCAGCAAGCGATATACGCAGCGCATTGAGCGGCATAACCTGAATCTGAGGCAGCATCTGGCAAGGCTGGGCAGGAAGTCACTGTCGTTCTCAAAATCGGTGGAGCTGCATGACAAAGTCATCGGGCATTATCTGAACATAAAACACTATCAGTAAGTTGGAGTCATTACCCGAGAAACGTATCAAGCTATCATTAGGTGCAATGAGTCCTGTGAAGTACCGGCAGCATCTTGGGATCACAACATAACAGTCCAGGAAAACATCCGCAGCCCCCTAATAGACATTAGCATTGAGCCCCTACAATACAGGTGCGCATAACAAAGATTATGTTAAATTCAATAGTAAAATCATTATACATCAATATCTTAAATATCGAACAAGCCCCTTTCTTCCTCAAACCTCACTGTGGTAACTTTAAAAACAATGTCCGTTCCTGAGTTTGTGATGCCTTAAAGCCATGGTGAAGATAAAAGTTTTTGGCTTCTTCAGTCAGTGCATGAACCATAATCGCACGGACTCCAATATTCTCAGCTACACGGTAACAGCGCAGAACTGCATCATGCAGTAAATCGGCCCCGAGCCCTTGGCCACGGTATGAAACATCAACTGCCAGGCGAGCAAGTATGATTACGGGAATTGGATCTGGCATATTGCGCCTGAGGCTTCCCATTGCTTCCACGTGGTTAACGCTGCCGGTGGCCAGAGAGTAAAAACCGACAACCTGTTTAGTGTCTCTTTTACAAACGACGAACGTTCGTGCTGCACCAAGAGCTTGGTTTTTTAATCCCCTCTGTTTAAGCCAGTCATCAAGTACTGCCTCACCACTGACGAACTCTGCTAGTTGATGGGAGCTGGATAATGGTTCTGGTGCTGTTACACGTCCCACTGAGGTTTCCTTGCCAGAAGTTTATCAATAGCCGCCTCATCCGAAACCGGTGCATCGAGCATATCGATAAACTCTGCATACTGCTCATCGTTAAAATTAAATACGCGACGATCGAGGATCACATTCTCCGCAGCCTGACATGCCATTTCCAGGATGAAGTCCGTGCGTGATTTATGGAGAATCTCTGCTGCAGCATCAATAAGTGCTCTTTGAGATTCTTTAGCTCTAAGGTTGAGCTGAACATCTGATTTCATGAGTGCGCTCCTTGTATAGCGATTGCTTTACAAGCATATCATATGGATTCTGTATAGCAAAAGCTATACGGTTTTTTAAGTGCAGTGAACATACGAAAGAGTCAACTTGCAACTATTAGGTAAAGCTCTTCCTCTAAATTATTTTCCTTGCTCTGGCCTACCAAATCAAACCCAACGCCCTGAATTTACTGCGTGCGATGCTTGCTAGCAGTCTCATCCGGACAATTAGCATGAAAACTATGGATTGTTATCTGGTCTAACATCTGGAAAAGTTACTGATGAGAAGGTAGTATTCGGATCGTCAGCGATCGTCTTGTGGTGGGACAGATTGTTGATTCAGATTACTTTTGTGTCCTAACTCAAACTGACGGTTTGACTGCTTTGTGGTGAGGCAGGCGGGTGGCAAAAGATGGTTTTACGGAAGAAATGCGGACTTCCGGAAACAGACAGGGACAGGACGTGTCCAGTAAAACGTTCAGGAGCAGGTAACGGGATTTCCCGGAGCCTGAATGCACAAACCCCCCGACATCTGTCATCATCTTGGCGGAAGACACAGATATCAGGGGGTCCAAAAGCAGGCGCGTGGCCTGTGAAGGATTATAACGCATGCACCACATAACACAACACCCGGCCGCCATAAGAACAGGCCGCCGTGAATGACAATCAGATTTCTGTTCACTGGTCAGATCTACCGAAAGATGAGCTAACCCGTTTCTGCCAGGATGTCGATGCCGGCACTCAGGGTAATTTCCTCATTGCACCGGTCAAAAAACTGACCCGCCGCAAACGCGGTGAGCATTCCACAAAAGCCAAATGTGAGAACCCGGCCTGGTATCGCCCGGAGCATTATAAAAAGCTCTCCGGACAGCTCGGTCATGCCTACAATCGCCTGGTGAAAAAAGACAAAGAAACCGGGCAGGTCAGCCTGCGCATGCATGTTTCTCGTCACCCTCTCTATGTCGCCGGCCGCCGTAAGGCGGGACGTAAATATGGCTTCCGTCCGGAACGTCAGCGCCTGCTCGATGCGCTCTGGCCAGTGCTCATCAGCTTCTGTGATGCCGGCAAGCATACCGTCGGCATGTGTATCTCCCGTCTTGCAAAAGAACTCAGTGCAAAGGACCCAAAAGGCAATGTCATTCCTGAAACGGAGGTGACGGTGTCACGCCTTTCACGGCTTATTGAGGAACAGGTACGGTTTGGCGTTCTGGGCCTCGCAGAAGAACGCGCCTGGGATCGTGAATCCCGCACCTGGTTGCCAACGTATGTCTATATAACCCCCTTGGGATTCCAGATGCTGGGCGTCGATATGGACAAGCTGTTTAAAGAGCAGGAGAAGAAGCTCCGTCAGAGCGCCGAGCGTGAGCAGCTGATCCGGGAAGTAGTGATGAGCGAACATGATGATGTTCAGGCCCACTCTGCGCGGAAATGCTGGTCTGACCGTAAGCGTCGGGAGGCACTCGTTTACCGCCGCAAAAAAGGCGCGGAGCGTAAACGTGCCAACAATCTGATTAAGCTGCCGGCAGATGAACGACTCCATGCAATGTCTGAATGGATTTACCGCACCCTCCCGCCTGACGAAGCGTACTGGTGCACATCTGAGCGCCTGAAGGCTCTGGCCATCCAGCATCTTTACCAGCTGGATCTGGCGCTTTCTCCCCCGGACTAGTCACAGACGACACAACAGTCTTCTTGTTTACGGGCCCCTCACCGGGGCTTTTCGTGCTGGTTTTTTTCGGCCACCCTGCTCATTTTTCAACCTTCACTCCGTTCTCCTTCCGGTCACCATGACGTTCTGCTTGTCGTTATGGCCCCCAGTGGCCACTGTCTCTTTATTTTACACAGAAATCCGCAAACGAATAAGTGAAGTAACCCGGAAACGAATAAAAGACATTCCGCAAAACAGTCTTACTTCACCGTTTTTATCTCTCTGTTCATTTCATTCCAGAGTAGATCTTTGTCTGCAGTCACTCTGTGGATAACGAAAAATGCCTTCGCATGCAGCGGCCTCACGGCCTCGCGCTCAGAACAAAATCAAAAGTACCTCCCGTCGCAAGCGCCGGGCCCCTTTCTGGCCAGAACCCGGCACCGCATACATACCTAACCCCTGCTAAACCGACGCCGCCCCGGCCCAAAGGGCCGGAACAACTTCGCTTTAAGAGGGATGTTGTAACTAGAAATAGCTATGGCTGTAAGTCGATTCGCGGTAAGTTCGCGGTACACGCTCGTAAGCGCCTCACGGCGCTAACGCGGAGATACAGCCCGTCAGCGGCCTCTGGCCTTGACGGACTCACTCCGACCGCGCACATTAGCAATCAGAAAGTTTTAAGCGGGTATGGCTTTGCAGGGAAAGGGATGGGATTGGCAGAACCTATCAATCCGTAACGGCTGATGCCGGTTACGACGCCCCTCACCAGAATCACCCGGTTCAGCTCCGGCTGGCGTCTCCATGCCGCTTCGCGGCATATATGTACCCTTTAAAGCAGGGTTGCCTAAATCCGGGAGCGCGATAAGCTTTAACGGGTGATTTTCAATCAGGATGAGAAAAATGGATATAATTCTTCCGGGAAACAAAAGCCAGGCTCGAGTCTGGGCAGAAACCATGATTAATCTGGAGGCCCGCAAACTCGTCAATACCGCTAATATTGTTGGCGCCCGACATCTGGGGGATGGATTGACGCGTCTCAAATTCATCGATGAAATTAAATCTGTCATTAATGGCGAATTTGAGCGTGCCCGGCGGGCAAAGTCTGACGAAGAGTGCATGACCTGCCTGCGTAACCTGCAGGCAGAAAACAGCAGTCTGCTTGAGCAGAGCCGGCAGCTCCAGACCGGTTATGCGAAACTATATGCCCAGATCAAATACGTCAGGGATGAAGACCGGATGGTCGGTTATGTCATCTCAGGAATTAAAGTGGTGCTGGCAGGTATGCAGGGCGTATTTGGCTTCGTGCTGACTTCCTCAATGACCCCCGTAGGCGTTCTTGCCGGGGCTATTCTGATTGTCGACTCGGCCAACACGATAACCCGTGAAGTTGGTCGTCAGTTCCTGAATGAACCTGACACGCAGGGTATGTTTGGTGATGGTGCTATGAACATCGCTAAATTCATGGGATTTGAACGATCAACAGGGTTAGGGATATACAACGGGATCGCGCTTGCAGGCAATATCTACAGTGTCTATGGATTAATGGCCAGACCAGGGACATGGCGTCTGTTTAACTATATCAGCACCGATTTTTACCGGAAAATCGACACCATGTCCCGGGGTAAACTGACAATGAAAATTGTGGGATGGGGGGTAAAGGCTAAGGTTGTTTTCGATCTGATCACTTCTGATGACGCTGGGAAATGAGATTCCGGCGGTAATGCCATGATTTATAGGCCAGCTTCAAAGGCATGGTAATCGTAAACAGAGTGCCAAGAACAAGAATAGCCACGCCAAAGGAAATTGCATGCACCCTCGAGCCAGCCAAAAGTGTGGCCACAAGAATCAGTAACATGACTGACAGCACCCATATCAGGGCCTTAAAACGGTTTGCCAGATCGTTCAGCAGAGTATCCATTTCCGTACCCGTTTTAGCTGAACTGGCCCGCAGTCGGACAATGTCCTCTTCACTGAAGCCGTGGTTCATCAGATCACTTTCATGGTTCATGCTTCTCTCCTTTTCCCTGCGGGAAGTTTAACATGCCCTGCGCTAATAACCAGTTAAGCCCGACCGATAACCTGACAGGTGGTTACGGCTATCAGCTCTTTCTCACTGATAGCCATCACGTCATTCTAAATCAGCCAAAAGTAGACTGTACCAGACCAATAATCCCCAGGTGGCCGGCGTAAGCATAATAAAAGAAATTACGCGGCATGAAACGCCTACGGCCCTCCGGACAGATTTGCCTGCAGAATGAAACCACTGCCAGGGGGAATGCCAGAGTAGGCAGCGTGGCCAGTAATAATGTTTCTGCGGGCATATCCAGGAGATGCGATAACCCGTTTAAACAAATCAGTGACAGCACGGCAGTGATGGCTGCCAGCCGCTGCACTCCGGGTGTATCGCTGCCAGAAACCGTTGCCATACTGATGGCCAGCGTTATTCCTGCCAGCCCGTAACTTGCCGGCTGCAGGGGCCAAATCATAAGGGCCAGGAGCAGATACCCGGCAAGCATTCCTTTCCGGCCGTGCCGGTACTGCAGGGCAAGCAACTGCGTGACGCCTGCAAACACGAACAGAATGTTCAGGGCCCACCAGGGCTGTTGATTCTGGAAGGCCAGGCTGAACACCGGCTGCGTTATGATTGCCCAGATCCACAGACGATTGGCTCTCTTCTGCAGTCGTTCCGGGGGGCGCTGTACGTTCATCGCCCATATAAGCGTGAACAGGGGGAAGGCCATCCGGCCAAGCGCATACATCACCGGCAAGGCAGACGACAGAAACACCGTATTGGTGTGGTCGATAATCATGGCCAGAAGTGCGAGAAGTTTGACCATATCGAGTGCAGCGGGACTGAGCTGGCTGGCGTTCCGGATAGTGGGAAGAATGTCGGGTAATGAATGATTCATGCTGTATATTCCCCTGGCGACACGCGGTTAACAGCCAGCCCTGAACATAATGCCAGAATGCCCTGCCGGTTTGCGTTGTGACCCTGACTCTGAGTTTCTCCAGAATCTTGCGCACCGCAAATTCTGGTGATGCTGCCAACTTACTGATTTAGTGTATGATGGTGTTTTTGAGGTGCTCCAGTGGCTTCTGTTTCTATCAGCTGTCCCTCCTGTTCAGCTACTGACGGGGTGGTGCGTAACGGCAAAAGCACTGCCGGACATCAGCGCTATCTCTGCTCTCACTGCCGTAAAACATGGCAACTGCAGTTCACTTACACCGCTTCTCAACCCGGTACGCACCAGAAAATCATTGATATGGCCATGAATGGCGTTGGATGCCGGGCAACCGCCCGCATTATGGGCGTTGGCCTCAACACGATTTTCCGCCATTTAAAAAACTCAGGCCGCAGTCGGTAACCTCGCGCATACAGCCGGGCAGTGACGTCATCGTCTGCGCGGAAATGGACGAACAGTGGGGATACGTCGGGGATAAATCGCGCCAGCGCTGGCTGTTTTACGCGTATGACAGGCTCCGGAAGACGGTTGTTGCGCACGTATTCGGTGAACGCACTATGGCGACGCTGGGGCGTCTTATGAGCCTGCTGTCACCCTTTGACGTGGTGATATGGATGACGGATGGCTGGCCGCTGTATGAATCCCGCCTGAAGGGAAAGCTGCACGTAATCAGCAAGCGATATACGCAGCGAATTGAGCGGCATAACCTGAATCTGAGGCAGCACCTGGCACGGCTGGGACGGAAGTCGCTGTCGTTCTCAAAATCGGTGGAGCTGCATGACAAAGTCATCGGGCATTATCTGAACATAAAACACTATCAATAAGTTGGAGTCATTACCTGATTTCGCATCCCTGTTGATCTCATAAATGCAGTCCATAGTCTCGATCACTGAGCATGGAAGCCTGATGCTAAAATGATATACTGATGTAAGAACAAATCTTACATAATGAAACGGAGGGGTTATGGCCCGTACAATGACGGTGGACGTGGGTGATGAGCTGCGTGAATTTATCGATTCCCTGGTTAAGGCCGGTGATTACCGAACCCAGAGCGAAGTCATGCGTGACGCGCTGCGGCTGCTGCGCGAGAAGCAAGCTGAATCACGCCTTCAGGAACTGCGCGATCTGCTGGCCGAAGGCATCAGCAGCGGCGAGGCGAAACCATGGAACAAGGATGCATTCCTGAATAATGTCAGGGCCAGGATGGCAAATGAAAGAGATTGAGCTGACACCAAAAGCAGAAGAAGATCTGGAGGCTATCTGGGACTACAGCTTCAGACAGTTCGGGGTTGTTCAGGCGGATGCGTATATCGGGCGTATAGCCGCAGTGTTTGATGTGCTGGCCATGCATGACATCGGCACGCATCGCGCAGAGCTGGGAGAAGATATCTGCTCGTTGCCGGTGGAACAGCACATGATCTATTTTGTGCCATCGCATTCGGTGGTTACGGTCATACGTATTCTCAGCCAGTCTCAGGATACGGCACGGCATGAACCCTGGATATAATCGGGCAAGAAACTTTAAATACATAAAAATCAATTACTTAGTTCGTGTAATCTATCTTATGTTAAATTTAGTCCGTCGTTCATTTAGTTCATAACAGGCCGCAGACTACGATTAATCATACACAGACATAATCTTTCATTTGGTTTAAAAAAAACGCTCCCGGACGGGAGCGTAAGCCAGTGACTTCGGCGTCAAATGAGGGTCTAACAAGTGGAGCTGCGGGTTAATTCTGGGTGATCTGGCTGCGATGCTTTTCAGCCTGCTGCTGATGAATAACGGAAGATTGACCATTATTCGCCTTCTCATGCACAACAGCGGCTTTCTCATGCTCGTTCATTTCGGAAAATGATTTTGCTGTTTCGTTAGAAGCTGCTGGCTTGGATTTCATCATTTTTTTATGCATTTCAGCCATGTCCTGATGGGCAGCAGAATTGCCGTTTTGCATCATTTCATGGGACATTGCGGCCTGATCGTGACCGCTCATATCCATCATTTTCATGCTCTCCCCCTGAACTGCACTTTTTTCAGCGGATGATTGCATCTGATGGGCAGGCGCCTGGGCATTATTTACCTGGTCATGCATGTTCATTGTCTCTGCAGCCCAGGCAGATGAAGCGACAGCCATCATGGCAATAAAGGATACAAGGATCTTTTTCATGGTTGGGTCTCCGGTGTTTTCATACCCGAACAATCAATGCTTATAACAGAGAAAGCATTTGATCTCAGGGCTGGTTGATCATCACGCCAGGAACCGGGCGATTGAATTATCACGCTGTCCTGATTTATGGCTGATTATAAAAAACCGCCTCTGTTTATCGCGTGACTGAACGATGACATTTTTGTCACCTTCCGGGTTTCTCCTGAATAACGGTATTAATCCATTAACAGACGCACACTGAACACAATTTCCCGCCCCTGCTGTTCTGCTGACAGCTCGCCGCCGTGAGCATGAATGATCGACCTTGTAATTGATAATCCCAGCCCCGCGCCTTCCGTGTTGTAGAACCTTGATGAGTCTGCGCGATAGAACCGGTCAAACAAACGTTCCAGATTAGCGGGAACCTGGCCGGACATCGTATTCGTAATCATCACGTTCACACAGTCACTGTCACGCTCAAGGTGTATCGCTGTACAGGTGTTATCGGGAGAATACTTGATTGCATTGGAAAGCAGGTTACTGAAAGCACGTCGGAGCATATCGCTGTCTCCGGCAACAACGCCCTCTCCTTCAACCGTGATTGTCTTTCCTGTTTCGTCTGCCAGGGGCTCGAACAACTCACGTAATTCATTCAGTTCGGCTGCCAGATCCACATCATGTTTATCCAGCCGCAGCAGACCATGCTCTGAACGTGCCAGAAAAAGCATGTCACTGGTCATTCGTGACAACCTTTTCAGTTCTTCCAGGTTAGCGAATAAAATTTCGCGGTAATGCGAAACATCCCTTTCCTTAGCCAGTGCAAACTGCGTCTGCATCATCAGATTACTGACTGGTGTGCGCAGCTCATGCGCGATGTCAGACGAGAAATCTGACAGTTTCCGGAATGCCCCCTCCAGGCGATCAAACATATTATTGAACTCCTGCATGGTCTCAGAGATTTCCGGCGGAGCCAGATCGGGATTTAGACGCTGATCCAGGCTGTGTACAGTCATGGAGGAAGCCAGACTGGTCATTTCCCGTAACGGTTTCAGACCAATACGTGTGGTCAGCCAGCCCAGAAAAACAGAAATAAAGACCAGACCGATATTGAACCAGAACAGCCAGGTACTGAGTTTGTCCATAAACAGGGTGTGATACCCAGTATCCGTGGCAACCGTAATGATGACATGTTTGCTTTTACCCTGTTCCGGCGTCATGGCAACCCGCCGCGAGATACTGCGGTACACGGTGTTATTTTCTTCCGTCTGGATCATATAGTCGAGAATATCACCCGACTTATTAAGCAGGACCGCTGGAACAACAGAATTTTTGGCATAGAGTTCAACAATTTTTTCATTTTCCATGTTTTTTATAGAAATGAATAAACCATTGTGCCCTACCATCGCATCGTTTATTTTTTCTGATAATGACTTAATATCCGTTTTGTTCCGGAACGTCTCTGTTTTAAGAAACTCTTCGGTGAGCTGAAGTTTACCTGTCAGAAAATCTCGGTCCTGATTATCGAAATAGCCATTAAGGGTGCTAATCAGGATAAAACTTGATAACCACCATACCGTAAGCATCACCGCAGAAAAAATCAGGCTCAGGCGTGTGGTCAGGGAAATTTTGAACCTCACTCTTCTCTGATCTCCAGGACATATCCGGCACCGCGAACGGTATGGATCAGTTTTGGCTCAAAGTCATCATCAATTTTACTTCTCAGACGTCTCACGGCGACATCAATCACATTCGTATCACTGTCAAAATTCATGTTCCAGACCAGGGACGAGATAAGACTCCTGGGTAACACTTCTCCGGTGCGTTGCAGCAGCAACTCAAGCAGAACGTATTCTTTACCGGTGAGATGGATCTTCTTCCCCGAACGGATCACGGTCCGGCGCACCATATCAACGGTCATATCGGCGATGGTGCAGACTGTTGCGGCCTGCGAGCGTGCCCGGCGCAGTAGGGTTCTTACACGTGCAACCAGCTCCGTAAAATCAAAGGGCTTAATCAGGTAGTCATCTGCGCCAAGCTCCAGTCCTTTCACTTT
This sequence comes from Enterobacter kobei, assembly GCF_001729765.1. Taxonomy (NCBI): domain Bacteria; kingdom Pseudomonadati; phylum Pseudomonadota; class Gammaproteobacteria; order Enterobacterales; family Enterobacteriaceae; genus Enterobacter; species Enterobacter kobei. Next base: position 4,120,607 of record NZ_CP017181.1, on the reverse strand, counting down.
GTCCCGCACGTTGTCCTTTGCGGTTAAAAACAGGACCGGTTCTTCGTGCCCGGACTCCCTCAGTGCGCTGATGATTTGCCACCCGTCGAGGAAAGGCAGCATCACGTCCAGTATTATCAAATCATACTGTCCCTTCGACGCGGCCCCGAGACCATCGCGGCCATTATTAAAGAGATCGGCCTGATAGCCTTCCTCAACCAGTCCCTGCTGCAGGTAACGACCTGTTTTTTGTTCGTCTTCAACGATTAAAATACGCTGCATGGTCAACTCGCTGATATGAAAGTAAAAATCTCACGCATGAGCTTTGGCTGTCCCCTAGCTGACCTGAGACGGAGCAAGCATTCCGAGCCACGCTACGGCGCCCAGAATGATAATCGCAACAACGAATTCTGTCAGGATGCTGTTTCGCATCAGGGCAACGCTGCGATCATAATTCCCTTCCCTGACCATAACTTCAAGCCGGGGACCCAGGTGAAACCGGTTTGCTGCAGCCAGAAGAAGCATCAGAACAAACAGAGCCGTCTTGGCAAGCAATATCCTCCCCCAGGAACTGTTGAATAAGGGAGTTAAGTTACCCTCAGCAATATACAGATAGTTGACCAGCGCACTCAGGATCAGGGCTACAACAATCACCGTTCCTGCCGTGGCAAATTTTGCCAGGGAGTCAGATATCACAATGACGCTCTGTGCATTATGCTCGTTTCTGCGCATCAGCAGGATAGCAAATGCAACCAGAGCACCTGTCCAGGCACCTGCAGCACCGAGATGGGTCAGATCGCTCAGTAAATGGAGATAGTAATGCAGACCGTCATGCATAACGGCGTGTCCTCCCCAGGCAAGTGTAGCCAGCGCCACGCCCCCACTCATCGTCATCAGCAGGCAGGACAATACTCTCTTATTAGTGTAAAGGAACAAAGCACCGAGTGTGGTAAACAGGGCACAGAGCCTGACAATCCAGCTAATACCCACATCAGTTTCTTCTATCACCATCTCGATAACATGGATGGATAATTCTCTGAGGTCAGTTACTCCACTCATGGCATTAGATACCAGGAGCATATTAATGCCAGTAAGAATGATGCCTGTAACAACAGCAAAGGTTATAAACGACCTGAAATTAGTCAGGTTATAGGTTTCATGTCTGACACCGCTTATTCCATATATCTGAAAAAATGGCAATCCAAATATTACCATCAAATCCAGATAAAGAAGAAAACGAATAACAATCATAATCAGGTCGTTCATAATATTACTTCACTGTAAAGGTGTAATTACCGGTAATAGGGTGCGTATCTGAAGAAACCGCGCGCCAGTCAACACGATAAGTGCCAGCGGGTAAAGGCTCTCGCGGAATAATGACCATCGATTTAGGGTCAGCGCCTGGCGCCACTTTTGCCGCGACCGGCATCGGAGAATGTGATGACATGCCTTTCATACCCGTCATCGTTAATTTTGCACCTGAGAATTTCACGGTCAGATTTTCCGAGAAATTAAGCTGAATCTTTTCCGGGGCCGCTACGGCTGAATCAGCCTGTGGCACAGAGCTTTTTAATTCCGGATGGGCCATAGCAGAGAAAGCAACGCCCATAACGAGGCCACCTGTAAGAATGGCTTTATTTAAAATCGACATTTTATTTACCTGTTTAGTTGAGTGTTTTATATCAGTGCGTTAAAACCAGATTCTGGCTCCCGCCAGGAATACTACCTGATGGTCTTTCTCACCTTCTCTTTTCGCCATATCGGATGTTTTCCCGTAAAGTTGATTCCAGGAAACGCCTATATAGGGTGCAAACTCACGGCGTATTTCATAGCGCAGCCGGAGCCCCAGCTCTGTGTCAGTCAGTCCCCTGCCGCGACCCCGCGATTCATCATCCTGACTGTAGAAATTCACCTCATAGGATGGCTGGAGTATGAGCCGGTTAGTCAGTAAAACGTCGTATTCTCCTCCCAGACGAAGGGCTGCTTTTCCGCCATTACTGACAAAACCCGTAATTTCAGACTCAAAATTATAGAGTGCCAGCCCCTGAAAACCGACAGCAGCCCAGGTCCGGGCAGAAGCAGGTCTGAAATCCTGCCTGACACCCGCAACCAAATCCCACCATGGGCCAACCGCATGTCCCCAGAGTAACTGCGCTTCAGCCGCCTCCGTTTCCCCATTGCTTCGTTCACCTTCACTCTTTAGCCAAATCCGATCTGTGTCGCCTCCAATCCAGCTGTTAACACTCCAGCTGAAATTGTTGGTGTTATCCGACCGTTGCCATTCCAGTTGATCCAGCAGAACCAGATAATTAATCGCACTGTCGTGAATCGCATGCCCCTGTAAATTGCCGAATGCAGCCTTCCGGTCGGCATCGGTAACAGGCGGAATTGGCGTTCTGCTCTCAGTTACAATGGGCTCCATTGACGTCATCTCAGTGAAATTCTCATCTGCTGGCATCTGCATGGCAGACATGTCGTGCCCGGCGTGGGGATCTGCAGAGACGGAGCCCGCCGCAATAGAAAGCGGTGAGGTAAACAAACCGGCGACCAGAACAGGTATGGCCTTCAAATTTCTCTTCATTCGCATCATTCCTCCACCCGGACTTCACGAAACATTCCCATTTCCATGTGATAGAGCAAATGGCAGTGATACGCCCAGCGGCCAAGCGCATCTGCTGTCACTCTGTAACTGCGTTTTGTACCAGGGGGAACATCTATTGTGTGTTTACGAACCATGAAATTACCGTTTTCATCTTCCAGATCGCTCCACATACCATGCAGGTGAATGGGGTGAGTCATCATGGTATCGTTGATCAGCGTGATCCTGAGCCGCTCACCGTATTTCAGCAGCACCGGTGCGGCATCTGAAAACTTGATTCCGTTAAATGACCAGGCAAACTTTTCCATGTGGCCGGTTAAATGCAGTTCTATGGTACGGCCAGGTTCACGTCCGTCAGGATCCTCAAAGCGGCTTTTCAAATCCGCGTACGTGAGAACCTTTCTTCCGTTATTTCGAAGACCAATACCCGGATCATTTAATTTCGGAGAGACGCTCATCGCCTGCATATCAACCAGTGGGTTATCCGTTTCTGACGCAGGATGACTTTGCATACCCGGCATTCCGGCCATCCGGGAATGATCCATACCGGCCATGCTGCTGTGATCCATGGGCGCGGAGGATGTCCCGCTATCCGGAAGGTCAGCACCGTCCATAGACATCATCTCTCCGCTGTTATCCATGCCTCCCATCTGGCTGTGGTCCATTCCTGCCATATCATGTCCCATTCCCCCCATACCCATATCTTCCATGGTCAACAGAGGACGGGGATCGAGGGGGGGAACGGCAGCACTTAACCCCTCTCTCGTGGCCAGTGTCCCTCGAGCGTAACCGGTCCTGTCCATGGATTGTGCGAAGATGGTATAGGCCTCACCCTGAGGCTCCACAATGACATCATAGGTTTCGGCAACGGCAATCCTGAATTCGTCAACGGTAACCGGGTTTACATACTGGCCATCTGCAGCCACGACCGTCATTTTCAGCCCGGGGATACGGATATCGAAATAGGTCATTGCCGAGCCGTTGATAAACCGTAAGCGTATCTTTTCACCGGGACGGAACAGTCCGGTCCAGTTTTTCAGCGGGGCCTGCCCGTTCATGAGATAGGTGTAGGTGTAGCCACTGACATCCGCGAGGTCAGTCGGATTCATTTTCATTTCAGCCCACATTTTCCGATCGGCAATGGTGGCTGACAGCCCCCTGGTATTCACGTCGCGGAAAAAAGAGCCAACGGTTGGTTTATTGAAATTGTAGTAATCCGACTGTTTTTTTAATTTTTTCAGCAGGCTGTGAGGATTTTCATCGGTCCAGTCAGACAACATGACCACATGCTCACGATCGTAAGCAAACGGTTCTGGCTCCCTGGCATCGATGATAATGGCACCGTATACCCCCTCCTGTTCCTGCAGACCGGAATGGCTGTGGTACCAGTAAGTCCCGTTCTGCTTAACCTTAAAGGTGTAAACGTAGGTATCATCAGGCTCTATGCCCATAAAACTCAGCCCCGGAACACCATCCATATTGGCCGGAAGAATAATGCCGTGCCAGTGAATGGACGTCTGTTCATTAAGACGGTTTTTGACCTTCAGGGTAATGGTGTCACCTTCTTTCCAGCGAAGAACGGGCCCCGGCAGGCCTCCATTGATTGTTTTGGCCTGACGCTCACTGCCCGTGATATTGACGGCCGTTTCACCAATGGTCAGGTCAAACTGAGTACCCTGCAGGGATGCGGCAACTGGCAGGCTCAGACTGGAACGCGCATTGAAACTCCATACGCCAAGACTTCCGGCTACGCCAGAGAGGGTTAACCCCTTCAGGAAAGTTCGTCGAGACGTTTTCAACAGCATGCGCATTCCCTTATTTAAAGTATGGTTACTGACAGAATTCGAGAACCGATTTAAATTAAATTACTGGTTCATCCACTTACAATGAAATGAATCTAGCACACCTTAAGAAACAAATTCATTACAATCGTGTAATGTACATAGCTGTATTACATTTACGTCATCTTCCCCACAGGTTGATTATTTTTATATATGATCATAAGGACATCTTTTATGTACCTCAGAAGGTAATTACACATGAATATATTAATCACTACCACTGCGTTTACAGCTTTATTTTGTGGGGCAGCTTTTGCTCAGTCCAGTGATATTGCCCATGAAGCACATCGATTTGTTAATAATGCCTCAGCCGTCAGTCATGTGAATTCCTCGACGCATGAAAACTTACCGGACAGGGTTAATAAAAACAACACGCCCTCATTCTCTGAAATGAATGAACATGAAAGGGCCATTGTTGCTCATTCATTTATGAACAACAGCGCGTCCTATGCGCATCAGAAAATGATTGAGGAACATAAAAAAATGCTGTCCGGCAGTGATGCAAATTCAAAGACCTCGTCTTCTTCTTTTAACGAACTGAATGCCGGAGAAAAAGCCGCTCTCGTGCATGAGCAGGTCAATAATGCCGGTGCGGAAGCACATCAGACGCAGGCAAGAAAGCTTCGCGGGCTGTATTCGACCAGGTAACTGCAAGCGGGTTAGTGCTTAGCGTCAGGTGCGCAGCAGGGCTTTACTGACGGGTTACGTAGCAGGACATGAGCCCCATATTGCTCTGCCGTAACCTGTTTCAGTCCCGTTAATCATCACCGTCGGGCTGGTCATACAGTTCCCAGAGCTTCAGGAGCAAACGGGAAACAAGATATGTTACAAAAATGACGACCATCAACGGTGCTCCCGATTAACTGACAGATGACACGCCTCCTGAAAACCCCTAGCATACGCCGCAGTGTTCATGCTAACGGCGAATTCCAGTAAATGTATTCTACCGATGTCGTAAAAGAAAATGCCTACCTTTCAGCCACCCGCTCGGGGCTGGAATCGAACGAGATCGCTACTCTTCAGCGCTCCTTGCCTTCCCGGTTTAATCTGCGGCATTTGAAAAAAAATGAATCATTAAAACTCGTACTGCAAAAGGGTAATGACTCCAACTTATTGATAGTGTTTTATGTTCAGATAATGCCCGATGACTTTGTCATGCAGCTCCACCGATTTTGAGAACGACAGCGACTTCCGTCCCAGCCGTGCCAGGTGCTGCCTCAGATTCAGGTTATGCCGCTCAATTCGCTGCGTATATCGCTTGCTGATTACGTGCAGCTTTCCCTTCAGGCGGGATTCATACAGCGGCCAGCCATCCGTCATCCATATCACCACGTCAAAGGGTGACAGCAGGCTCATAAGACGCCCCAGCGTCGCCATAGTGCGTTCACCGAATACGTGCGCAACAACCGTCTTCCGGAGCCTGTCATACGCGTAAAACAGCCAGCGCTGGCGCGATTTATCCCCGACGTATCCCCACTGTTCGTCCATTTCCGCGCAGACGATGACGTCACTGCCCGGCTGTATGCGCGAGGTTACCGACTGCGGCCTGAGTTTTTTAAATGGCGGAAAATCGTGTTGAGGCCAACGCCCATAATGCGGGCGGTTGCCCGGCATCCAACGCCATTCATGGCCATATCAATGATTTTCTGGTGCGTACCGGGTTGAGAAGCGGTGTAAGTGAACTGCAGTTGCCATGTTTTACGGCAGTGAGAGCAGAGATAGCGCTGATGTCCGGCAGTGCTTTTGCCGTTACGCACCACCCCGTCAGTAGCTGAACAGGAGGGACAGCTGATAGAAACAGAAGCCACTGGAGCACCTCAAAAACACCATCATACACTAAATCAGTAAGTTGGCAGCATCACCGACAAAAGGCTGCCTCATCGCTAACTTTGCAACAGTGCCCTTATTCGCACCTTCCTTAGCAAAACAGAAAGCTGGCACTAAATAAAAATCCGTTTCTGCCGATACTGCCTCTGCGGGCTGTGCCTATTTCAGGCCAATGGACTCTCACCCGTTAAGAGATGGGGAAAATGAACTGGCAGCGCTTCAACAAAGTAAGTAGTTTTTCAGGAGAAACCAGTGGCATAGTAAAGAAAAATTTTATTATTACCGCGGCGTTGCTGAGCAGTCTCTTTCTGGCGGCAATAGTGAATCTTTTATATATCGCGGATAATCTTAATAATAAAGCAGACGCGCGCAGCAGTTTACTTTTGCAAAAAGCCCTCACTAACCGGCAGGAAAAGATACGCACAAATTTAATGGATAATGCCGACTGGGGCGAAGCGTATAATAATTTGCACAAGCAGGTGAATGTTAAATGGGCATGGGACAGCCAGAACCTTGGTGAATCGCTTTACACGAATTACCAGTATGAAGGCGTATTTGTTTTGTCTCCCGCCGGGGAGACGCGTTATAGCGTCATTGAAGGAAATCTTGTCAGCCAGCCTTTCGAGAAATGGCTTAACCGGAACATCACCAAAGAACTTTTTAACGACCTCTCACAAAGCCAGGGTAAAGCCGTCTCACGCCTTATGATGACCAACGGGCAACTCACCTTACTGGCGGCGGCCCGGATCACGTCGGGAGACGATGAAAGCATCACGCCGGTGGCGGAAGATGCCTCGGTACTGATTTTCGCCGACGTGTTAACGCCCGTTAAACTGGAGAAAATGGGCAACGAATACGGCATTCATAATGCGCATACGTTCGGCAGAATGGAGCCACACCTGAAAGCCGACTACCGGGAAGCTCAGCTTATTTTACCCATTGATAATGGCGATGTTCTGATTGAGTGGCGAAGCGACGATCCGGGCAGAGCGCTGATGAACCGGGAGCTGCCGTTAATCATCATTCTGATGTTATCGACCATTGCATTTACCTGGTTGATGCGGCGTGGTGCGTTAATCAAAGCGCAAATTAATGACGAAAATGTTTTCCTGCTTGAGCAAAGCCGACAAGCGCTTACGGCAAGTGAACGACGCTTTCGCGACGTCATTGAAGCCACCACCGACTGGATTTGGGAAGCGGACAGCGAGGCACGGCTAACGTGGTTATCCGACCGTTTTTCCGGCGTTACCGGTCATCATTCTGACGACTGGCTTGGGCGGAACATGTTGGATTTCATCCACAGCGACAAAATCCTTTTTCATCACTGGCTGCTGAATCCGCAGACGAGCAGTAATTACACGCTCAAAAAGGCCCGCTATTTCTCAGCTCAGGGCCATCAGCGTTACTGCAATGTGGTGGCGAAGCGCGCCATTATGGATGATGGTTCTATGGGCTTTCGCGGTACGGTGACCGATGTCACTCTGGAAGTGGAGGCGCAGGAGCGTGCCGAGTATTTATCGCGGCATGATGAATTAACCGGCCTACCAAACCGGGTCAGAATGAAAGAGTTTCTGGAAAGTGAGCTGCGTTCTTTACCCGATCCGGATCATCCCCTGGCCATGATCAGCCTCGACCTGGATAAATTCAAACCGGTAAATGATTTATTCGGCCACAATGCGGGCGATGCGTTACTCAATGAAGTCGCCAGCCGGTTGCGGTCCTGTACCCGTAAAATCGATCTGGTTGCCCGGCAGGGCGGAGATGAGTTTATCCTTATTCTGCCGGATATTTATGTGCGTAAAGACATAGAGACGCTCTGCCAGCGCATTGCCAGTGAAATAAGCCGGCCTTTTATCGTTAACGGCAATGAAGTGTATATCAGCGTGAGTATGGGGATTGCACTGGCGCCTCAGGATGCAATGAACGCCAGCGATCTGATTCGGTTATCCGATATCGCATTGTATAAAGCGAAAAATACCGGTCGCAATAACTGGGTGTTTTACGAACCCAACATGGGCGAGTACTTAATTCAGCGCCGGGAAATGGAAAAAGAGTTTCGTGAAGCGTTATGCACAGACCAGTTTCAGCTGGTTTATCAGCCCCGTTACGACATTAAAACCTCGCGTATCGCTGCTGTCGAAGCACTGGTTCGCTGGCAGCATCCGCGTCTCGGTTTACTGATGCCGGATCAGTTCATCCCGCTTGCGGAAGAGACGGGCCTGATCGTTTTCATGAGTGATGTGGTGCTGGAGAAAGCCTGTAAAGATATGGTGCATCTCTCGCCCGATTTGGTTATTTCGGTCAATATTTCGGCGGTGGAGTTTAATACCCGTGGCCTGGCGAAACGGGTAAAGGCTGCGCTGCAAAAATCGGGGCTTAAACCGTCCCGGCTGGAGTTAGAAATTACCGAAAACGTGACGATTTCCAATCCGGATATCACGCTGGAAACCATGAAGCAGCTGAAGGATATCGGCGTACGCTTTTTGATTGATGACTTTGGAACCGGCTACTCGGCATTAAGCTATCTGAAACGCTTCCCGTTCGACGGAATAAAGCTGGATAAATCTTTTGTGTTCGCCATGGAGGAATCGGAAAACGCCAAAATCGGCACTGTTGCAAAGTTAGCGATGAGGCAGCCTTTTGTCTTATTCAAAGGCCTTACATTTCAAAAACTCTGCTTACCAGGCGCATTTCGCCCAGGGGATCACCATAATAAAATGCTGAGGCCTGGCCTTTGCGTAGTGCACGCATCACCTCAATACCTTTGATGGTGGCGTAAGCCGTCTTCATGGATTTAAATCCCAGCGTGGCGCCGATTATCCGTTTCAGTTTGCCATGATCGCATTCAATCACGTTGTTCCGGTACTTAATCTGTCGGTGTTCAACGTCAGACGGGCACCGGCCTTCGCGTTTGAGCAGAGCAAGCGCGCGACCATAGGCGGGCGCTTTATCCGTGTTGATGAATCGCGGGATCTGCCACTTCTTCACGTTGTTGAGGATTTTACCCAGAAACCGGTATGCAGCTTTGCTGTTACGACGGGAGGAGAGATAAAAATCGACAGTGCGGCCCCGGCTGTCGACGGCCCGGTACAGATACGCCCAGCGGCCATTGACCTTCACGTAGGTTTCATCCATGTGCCACGGGCAAAGATCGGAAGGGTTACGCCAGTACCAGCGCAGCCGTTTTTCCATTTCAGGCGCATAACGCTGAACCCAGCGGTAAATCGTGGAGTGATCGACATTCACTCCGCGTTCAGCCAGCATCTCCTGCAGCTCACGGTAACTGATGCCGTATTTGCAGTACCAGCGTACGGCCCACAGAATGATGTCACGCTGAAAATGCCGGCCTTTGAATGGGTTCATGTGCAGCTCCATCAGCAAAAGGGGATGATAAGTTTATCACCACCGACTATTTGCAACAGTGCCCGATGGAGATCGACTCAAGCTCTTGGAGCTTGTATCCAACGATCCTCGCCCATTCCTCATTGAAGACGGTTTCACCGCTCTGGACATTCCACTCCCAGGTGCCGACCCGGGTGCCTTCAAGAATGGCACTCAATCGAGACCTCTCCATAGACAGGTCTTCTGTCATCGCGCGGGCCGCCGCTTCTGCCCGGGACCGACCCGACACCAGCAAAAACATCAGCCCAGCCAGCATGGCACTGAGCAAGACACCGGTTACCGCGATCACGATCGGTAGCCCTCTGTCCACCCGTTGCAGAAGGCTCGTGCTGCCATGCACGCGAACGGTCCAGGTTTGTCCCATCATGCGCAGCCGATGCACCGATTCAAACCTTGGACGGATATCGGTACGCCCTGAACTGCCAAAGTGAGTTCGTGTCGCTTCAACCATCTCTTCGCCGTCGAAGATGTCGATGATCAGGTCACGCTCCTGCTCTCCGAGGAGACCCTGCAGGAAGTCTGTCATGCGAAACGATGCATAGACCCAGCCGCACAGTTGTTCCCGGCGCTCTGCTACGGTTGCCGCTGGCTGGTCAGTAGCGTAGATCGCCTGGTAGATCAGGAACCCCGACTGCTCCTGAACCCCCGTTTCCTGCTGGAGACGCACACGCCCCGAAAGCGCGATGGCACCCGTATCTACCGAGCGCTGCATGGCCTCGCGCCGCACGGGTTCTGAATACATGTCGAAGCCGAAGGCACGCAGGTTGCGTCCCGAAAACGGCTCCAGATACACGATCGAGGAATACAGGTCTCGTTGGCCTGCTGGTTGCACCGTGTAAGAGGGAAAGCCTTCGGCGCGGACCTGATCGATGTGGGTTTGCAGATCGGCAGGCCGGATGGCCCTGGCGAAGCCCACGCCTTGGATGCCAGGCAGGTACTGGTCCAGAGCCTGGCGATCGGAATACCTTCGGAAATCTTCACGTCCGACATCATCATGCACATCAAAGAACCCGGCCGTGCCCCGCAGGACCTGCTGGTAGGTGGCCATGCGGTTCTCGATGCGCTCAGCAGCCTCCCGGGCGCGGAAGTCGAAGTAGACCTGTTGTCGTTGATCGACGGACTCGACGATGAGTTGGTAAAGCACTACGGTGGAGCACAGGCCGCTCAAAAAAACCACAAGAGGGATTAGCCTCGGCGACAGTCGGCTTGGTTTGCCAGAGGGGATCATTCGCTATGCCGTCTTGTTGATTTCCCAAAGCTTAAACTTAAAATCTACTGGATTTGACCCCATAGGTCCAGACACTTTTTCCCGCTTAGGATTGTGATACCCGACTGCGCAGAAATTCCCGGGGTGAACGGTATCCCAAGGCGCTGTGCGGGTGGTGCTCGTTATAATGCTCAAACGCGATAGCCAAATTGCCTACCGCTGTTCGGCTATCCGGTTTTGGGTAATGGTGCCAACTTACTGATTTAGTGTACGATGGTGTTTTTGAGGTGCTCCCGTGGCTTCCATCTCCATCAGTTGTCCCTCCTGCTCAGCTACTGAAGGCGTGGTGCGTAACGGTAAAAGTACTGCCGGACATCAGCGCTATCTCTGCTCTCACTGCCGTAAAACATGGCAGCTACAGTTCACTTACACCGCCTCTCAGCCCGGTACACACCAGAAAATCATTGATATGGCCATGAATGGTGTTGGATGCCGGGCAACCGCCCGCATTATGGGCGTTGGCCTCAACACGATTTTACGTCACTTAAAAAACTCAGGCCGCAGTCGGTAACCTCGCGCATACAGCCGGGCAGTGATGTGATTGTCTGCGCTGAAATGGACGAACAGTGGGGCTACGTCGGTGCTAAATCACGTCAGCGCTGGCTGTTTTACGCGTATGACAGGATACGGAGGACGGTTGTGGCGCACGTCTTCGGTGAACGCACTCTGGCCACACTGGAGCGTCTTCTGAGCCTGCTGTCGGCCTTTGAGGTCGTGGTATGGATGACGGATGGCTGGCCGCTGTATGAATCCCGCCTGAAGGGAAAGCTGCACGTAATCAGCAAGCGTTACACTCAGCGAATTGAGCGGCATAACCTGAATCTGAGACAACATCTGGCAAGGCTGGGACGGAAGTCACTGTCGTTCTCAAAATCGGTGGAGCTGCATGACAAGGTCATCGGGCATTATCTGAACATAAAACACTATCAGTAAGTTGGAGTCATTACCGACGAGCGCTTGCAACTTCATCTTGACGACTATGTAAAAGAAAAGGCGAAAAAGCTCATTCCGATGATTAAAAAGCTTCAGTAGGAAAAGCAGAGGAATGGTGATAGAGGCGCTGATAAATGAGTTTCTAGTAGCAACTACTGCGACACTTTTGCGACACTCAAACACTTATAAACAAAAAAGCCACTCGCGAGAGTGGCTTAATTATATGATTCTAAAGCTAAAATTTGGTGGCCCCTGCTGGACTTGAACCAGCGACCAAGCGATTATGAGTCGCCTGCTCTAACCACTGAGCTAAGGGGCCGTGGCGGTGAATTATAAAGTAACTCTCTACAGCAATCCAGCCATTCACACCTGCCTGCTGTTTTTATAAACAATGCATAATCAATCCTTTATACTTCCCTTACGATGGATTGATCGGGAGTAAAAATGATCAACGATATTCTGGCCCCTGGCCTGCGGGTGGTGTTCTGCGGAATCAACCCGGGTAAGTCCTCGGCGCACACCGGCTTTCACTTCGCCCATCCGGGCAATCGCTTCTGGAAAGTGATCCACCAGGCCGGGTTTACCGACAGATTACTCAGGCCCGAAGAGGAACAGCACCTGCTGGATACGCGCTGCGGCATTACTATGCTTGTTGAGCGCCCGACGGTGCAGGCGAGCGAGGTCAACCTGCATGAGCTCCGCAGCGGCGGACGGGAGTTGGTCAAAAAGATAGAGGACTATCAGCCCGCAGCGCTGGCGATCCTCGGCAAGCAGGCCTACGAGCAGGCGTTCAGCCAGCGCGGCGCTAAATGGGGTAAGCAGAGCATTACCATCGGCGTGACGCAGGTGTGGGTGCTGCCGAATCCAAGCGGGCTTAACAGGGCAACGCTGGATAAGCTGGTGGAGGCGTATCGGGAGCTGGATGAGGCGCTAATGGTGCGAGGGCTTTAGGGACTCTGCGGCCTGATGCCCTCACCCTGACCCTCTTCCACAGGGAGAGGGAATAAACAAAAAAAAGCTCCCCGAAGGGAGCTTTTTCACTGTCAGGACAAGTTAGTCGTCCAGGAAGCTACGCAGCACTTCAGAGCGGCTTGGATGACGCAGCTTACGCAGCGCCTTCGCTTCGATCTGACGGATACGTTCGCGGGTCACGTCGAACTGTTTACCCACTTCTTCCAGCGTGTGGTCGGTGTTCATGTCGATACCGAAACGCATACGCAGCACTTTTGCTTCACGGGCGGTCAGGCCGGCCAGAACGTCGTGCGTCGCAGCGCGCAGGCTCTCGGTGGTGGCAGAGTCCAGCGGCAGCTCGAGGGTGGTATCCTCGATGAAATCACCCAGATGCGAATCTTCATCATCACCAATTGGTGTTTCCATGGAGATTGGCTCTTTGGCGATCTTCAGCACTTTACGGATCTTGTCTTCCGGCATCAGCATGCGCTCAGCCAGCTCTTCCGGCGTTGGCTCACGGCCCATCTCCTGCAGCATCTGGCGGGAGATACGATTGAGTTTGTTGATGGTCTCAATCATATGCACCGGAATACGGATGGTGCGCGCCTGATCCGCGATAGAGCGGGTGATAGCCTGACGGATCCACCAGGTAGCGTAGGTGGAGAACTTGTAACCACGACGGTATTCGAACTTATCTACCGCTTTCATCAGACCGATGTTGCCTTCCTGGATCAGATCCAGGAACTGCAGGCCACGGTTGGTGTATTTCTTGGCGATAGAGATAACCAGACGCAAGTTCGCCTCAACCATCTCTTTCTTCGCACGGCGGGCTTTCGCTTCACCGATAGACATACGACGGTTGATGTCCTTGACCTGCTCGATGGTCAGGCCGGTCTCTTCTTCAATCTGATGCAGCTTTTGCAGACCACGATAGACATCGTCCTTCACGTCGTGCAGTTTTTCAGACCACGGCTTGTTCATCGCGATAGCGGCGTTGAACCAGGTTTCGCTGGTTTCGTTGCCGGTGAAGAGGGTGATGAAGTTCTTCTTCGGCATTTTGCACTGCTCAACGCACAGCTTCATGATGATGCGTTCCTGGGTGCGTACGCGATCCATCATCACGCGCATGCTGTTTACCAGGTAGTCGAACTGTTTTGGCACCAGGCGGAACTGTTTGAATACTTCAGACAGTTTCAGGATCTCTTCCTGCGCGGCGGCATGGCTGCGGCCTTTCGCTTTGATGGTGTCACGCGTGACTTCGTACTGGGTACGCAGCTCGGCAAACTTCTCACGCGCCAGTTCCGGGTCGATGCTGTTGTCATCGTCCGCGCTGTCGTCGTCTTCTTCCTCATCTTCGTCTTCGTCGTCATCCATCTCTTCCTGAGACAGTTCGGAACCAACGTGAGTCGCGGTAGGCGCCAGATCTTCTTCCGCGTTCGGGTCAACAAAACCGGTGATCAGGTCAGACAGGCGCGCTTCTTCCGCTTCAACGCGATCGTACTGCTCCAGCAGATAGGTGATCGCTTCAGGGTATTCGGCAACAGAACACTGAACCTGGTTGATCCCGTCTTCGATGCGTTTTGCGATGTCAATTTCGCCTTCGCGAGTCAACAGTTCAACGGTACCCATTTCACGCATGTACATGCGGACCGGGTCAGTGGTACGCCCGATTTCAGATTCAACGCTGGACAGTACCTGTGCGGCAGCTTCTTCCGCATCTTCGTCGGTATTGTTGGAGGTTTCAGCCAGCAACAGATCATCGGCATCCGGTGCTTCTTCCATCACCTGAATGCCCATGTCATTGATCATTTGGATGATGTCTTCGATCTGATCTGAATCGACGATATCTTCCGGCAGATGGTCATTGACCTCGGCATAGGTCAGATAGCCTTGCTCCTTACCGCGTTGGACAAGAAGTTTCAGCTGTGACTGCGGGTTTTGCTCCATAAGACGGTATCCACACTTAATTCGTTTGATTGGTGTCGGCGATGGGGCTGCCAACCTTTAAAGCGAGGGCGTACTTATATTTTTGCCGCTGCCTCTCAGTGCGGCTGCCGGGGGCTCCCCGATCGATATTCGGCACTTAAGCCGTTAAATACTTTTGTCTTTCACTTATTTCTTCGCCAGTTCCTGGTTAATCATCCAGAGTTCCCGGCGTTCTTCGCTGCTTAAGCCGTGCGTGCGCTCGCGAGCTATCAACTCTTCCTGGCGCAACTCAAGCATCGAATCAAACATATGGTTGAGCGAGTCGGTGAACGTTTTTTCTGCAATGTCCTTATCTGCTATATCGTCCCACATCGACAATTTTTCAAGGGTAGCGGCCTCTTTTGTGCCGCGATAATGTTCTAAAAGTTGTCCGGTGGTCAGACCTGGCTGAGACAAACACGTGTTGACCAGTTCTGAAAATAAGCCAAGTCCGGGCAATTTTTCGTGGTTCAAACCCGCCAGCGATGGCACTTGCGGAGCAAGTTCGGGGTTTTGTACCAGTAACCCTATCAGTATACGCATGGTTGTGCGTTTTAGCTGAGGCGCGGGGCGAACCGTGCCGTTTTCAGCCTGTTTAGGCATTAAACGTTCAAGCTGGCTGTCATCCAGAATGCCGAGCTTGTTGCCTAACTCCTGACGCAGATAGATACGCAGCGTTTCGCCGGGCACCTGGCTGATTAACGGCAGCGCCAGCGTACTGAGCTGCGCGCGCCCGTCAGGGGTACTTAAATCCACCTGCGGCATCAGGCTGTTAAACAGAAACGTGGAGAGCGGCTGAGCCTGATCCATCCGCGCTTCAAACGCCGCTTTGCCCTCTTTACGCACCAGCGTATCCGGGTCTTCGCCGTCTGGCAGGAACATAAAGCGTAGCTGACGCCCGTCGGTCATATACGGTAGCGCCGTTTCCAGCGCACGCCAGGCGGCATCGCGTCCTGCGCGGTCACCGTCGTAACAGCAAATCACGTTGTTGGTGACGCGAAACAGCAGCTGGATATGGTCTGCCGTCGTGGACGTTCCTAATGACGCCACCGCGTAGTTAATGTCGTACTGCGCCAGCGCGACAACGTCCATATAGCCTTCGACGACCAGAAGACGCGGAGGTTCCGCGTTATCCTGCTGCGCCTCATAAAGACCGTAAAGCTGGCGGCCCTTATGGAAAATATCGGTTTCCGGGGAGTTGAGGTATTTCGGCAGGGCATCACCCAGCACGCGACCACCAAAACCAATCACCCGGCCACGCTTATCGCGGATCGGGAACATCACCCGTTCACGGAAGCGGTCGTAGCTTCGTCCCTGGTCGTTGGTGACCAGCATGCCTGCGTCGATGAGAGACTTACGATCTTCGCTATTGCCGCCAAAACGTTTTAACACGTTATCCCAGCCGGGCGGGGCGTAACCAATAGCGAAACGCGCAATCACATCGTCGCTCAGTCCGCGCTTTGTCAGGTATTGACGCGCAGGCTCAGCCGCAGAGTGCTTAAGAGACTGTTGGTAAAACGAATTCAGGCCATCCATCAGTTGATACAGCGTTTGCCGTTGATGGCGCTCGATCTGACTTGGCCCACTGCCTGCTTCATACGGCACTTCAAGGTTATGCATCGCCGCCAGCTCTTCGACGGTTTCAACGAACTCGAGCTTGTCGTAGTTCATCAAAAAATCGACGGCATTACCGTGTGCGCCACAGCCAAAGCAATGGTAGAACTGCTTTTCACCGTTAACGGTGAAAGAGGGGGTTTTTTCGTTATGGAACGGACAGCACGCATGGTAGTTCTTGCCCTGCTTTTTCAGCTTTACCCGCGCGTCGATGAGATCGACGATGTCGGTTCTGGCAAGCAGATCGTTGATGAAAACGCGTGGGATTCTTCCGGCCATATGCCCCAAAAATTTAAGCGACTTATAAACGAAAACAAGCCGCGCATTCCTTCCGGAAGCACGGCCTTACGACTACTACCCTGTCTGTCAATTGAGGGCTGAGGCCCTCAAGCGATTAGTACAGACGAGTACGGCGTGCGTTTTCGCGAGCCAGTTTCTTCGCGTGACGTTTCACAGCGGAAGCTTTAGCGCGCTTACGTTCGGTCGTTGGTTTTTCATAAAACTCACGACGACGAACTTCAGCCAGAACACCTGCTTTCTCGCATGAACGTTTGAAGCGACGCAGTGCTACGTCGAACGGCTCGTTTTCACGTACTTTAATTACCGGCATGTAACTCTCACCTTTAATAAATTCGGTTTGCCGCTGGCATCAACGCCAGCTTATTTCAAAATGGTGCGGAATTTTACTGCAAATGCTGCTGCTTTGTAAAGCACCGATGCGATTTTGAAAGGGACTTTAATAAGGGTGAGGAGTATACACGAGCCTTCTTCCTGGGGCGAACAAAGTTTTACATCACCCCGCCCAGGCTCTACACTGCGCGGTAGTGAAACGAGGTAAAACAAGTCATGCGTGTACTGGGTATTGAAACATCCTGCGATGAAACCGGCATCGCCATTTACGACGACGAAAAAGGCCTTCTGGCCAACCAACTGTATAGTCAGGTGAAATTGCACGCTGACTACGGCGGCGTCGTGCCGGAACTGGCCTCTCGTGACCACGTGCGTAAAACGGTTCCCCTGATTCAGGCGGCGCTGAAAGAGGCCGGGTTACGTTCAACTGATATTGATGCCGTGGCCTATACCGCGGGTCCGGGTCTGGTGGGCGCGCTGCTGGTTGGCGCGACGGTAGGCCGTTCGCTGGCGTTCGCGTGGGACGTGCCGGCCATTCCGGTTCACCATATGGAAGGTCACCTTCTGGCGCCGATGCTGGAAGAGAATCCGCCTGAGTTCCCCTTTGTTGCGCTGCTGGTTTCCGGCGGTCATACGCAGCTGATTAGCGTAACGGGCATTGGCAAATACGCGCTGTTGGGCGAGTCGATCGACGACGCCGCCGGTGAAGCGTTCGACAAAACCGCCAAGCTGCTGGGGCTGGATTATCCTGGCGGCCCGATGCTCTCGAAAATGGCGTCGCAAGGAACGGAAGGGCGCTTTGTCTTCCCGCGTCCGATGACCGACCGTCCAGGGCTGGACTTCAGCTTCTCCGGGCTGAAAACCTTCGCGGCGAATACGATTCGTAATAACGACGACAGCGAACAGACCCGTGCCGATATCGCCCGCGCGTTCGAAGATGCGGTGGTCGATACGCTGATGATCAAGTGCAAGCGCGCGCTGGATCAGACCGGCTTTAAGCGTCTGGTGATGGCGGGCGGCGTCAGCGCCAACCGCACGCTGCGCGCGAAGCTGGCTGAGATGATGCAAAAGCGTCGCGGGGAAGTGTTTTATGCCCGTCCAGAGTTCTGTACCGATAACGGCGCGATGATCGCTTACGCCGGGATGGTGCGTCTTAACGCGGGGGCAACGTCTGACCTGAGCGTGTCCGTGCGTCCGCGCTGGCCGCTGGCGGAACTGCCTGAGGCGTGAGTTTTTTGCCCGGTGGCGCTGCGCTTACTGGGCCTACAAAAACCGTAGGCCGGGTCAGGCGAAGCCGCCACCCGGCGATAAACCGCATTACACCCGCAACATCCCTTTTTCTTCCAGAAACGCAATAATCGTCGCCAGACCGTCACCCGCTTTCAGATTGGTAAACGTCCACGGACGCTCGCCACGCATGCGGTTGGTATCGCGCGCCATCACGTCGAGCGACGCACCCACGTAGGGTGCGAGATCGGTTTTGTTGATCACCAGAAAGTCAGATTTGGTGATCCCCGGCCCGCCCTTACGCGGGATTTTTTCCCCTTCGGCCACGTCGATCACGTAGATAGTGAGATCCGCCAGTTCCGGGCTGAACGTCGCGCTCAGGTTATCCCCGCCGCTTTCTACGAAGATCAGGTCCAGATTGCCGAATTTCTCGCTTAACGCTTCCACCGCCGCCAGGTTCATCGAGGCATCTTCGCGGATGGCGGTATGCGGGCAGCCGCCGGTCTCCACGCCAACAATGCGCTCCGGCTCCAGTGCGCCCGCCTCGGTCAGGATGCGCTGATCCTCTTTGGTGTAGATATCGTTAGTGACTACCGCCAGATGATATGTATCGCGCATTGCCTTGCAGAGCGCTTCCAGCAGGGCGGTTTTACCCGACCCTACCGGGCCGCCGACGCCGACGCGCAGGGGATGTTTGTAATCAGCCATGTTGACTCCTCAGGAACGGAATAGTCGTGAATATTGTGTTTCGTGGCGAGCGGAGGCGATGGCAGACAGCGGCGTGGCTGCACCCAGTGCGTCGTCGTCACGTAAAAATGCCTCTTCGAACCCGGCGGCGAAGTGGTCGCTCAGGTCGATAATCAGCTGCTGCGCCGCCTGCTGCCCAAACGGCACCAGCTTAACGCCCGCCATCACCGCGCTCTCAATCCAGCTGTAGCCGAGACTGAGCGCCAGTTCGCGCGCGCCAATGCCCCAGCGCACGCCGAGCCACGCCATGCCGCAGAGCTGGCTCTGCATACACAGTGTCAGCCATTCAGTCGGGCAGTCAGGCTCCCAGCTTTTAATCAGGCGCGTAAAGGCCGCGCCACGGTTGCGCTCCTCATCGCGCAGCTCGCGCGTTTCCCGGCAGGCGAGCAGGTATGCCGTCCAGCGTTTTGCCGCCACCCAATCCTGTTGTTCGCAGGCGAGATACAGGCGAGTAAAGAGCGGCAGATCGACGCAGTAAAAGCTCTGCTCCATCTGCTGGATTTGCCAGCGTTTAAAGGCGTCGGCATTCGTGACCCAGCCTGCCTCTACCGCCCACTCCAGCCCCTGCGACCAGGTAAACGACCCAACCGGCAGGCTACTGCTGGAGAGCTGCATCAGGCGCAGCCACTGGCGGGCGTGCTCCATCAGCTCATCAACGCCAGCAGGGCAGAGACAATCAACCCACCGCCGAACATTTTACGCAGGCCGTCATGACGGCGCAGCAGTAATCCTGCCGCGAAGCTGGCGCACAGCACCGTGGCGCTGGCGAACATAAACCCGCTGGTGAAGAGCCAGAAGCTGTGGCCGGACATCTCCACACCGTGTGCCCAGCCGTGGAACATCGCCAGAGCAGGTACCGCCAGCAGCAGACGGTTTTCAGTTTTAAACATCATCACGCCGCAGACCGCCAGCGAGGCGATAATCAGCATCTCCATGCCGCTAAATCCGCCGAGCAGACTGCCTGCAACAGCGCCAACGAGCATCATCCCGAGAGTGGCAAACGGTAGCAGGAGTTTGCGGCCACTCAGCGCCGAGAGCACGCCCGCGCCGGTAAGCATCAGCAGGTGATCGAGCCCGGTCAGGGGATGGAAAAAACCGGCCTGGAAGCTGTCGGCACCATGGCCTGGATGGGCGAGCGCCGGAACGGAAAAGGCCAGCTGTAACAGGGGGAGGAGCTTGCGCATAATTAATCCTTAATGTGAATGAGCGTGAGAGTGGCTATGGCTGTGGGCATCGCTGGCATAGGCGCCCGCTTCCGGTTCAAACGGCAGGGAGTCGAAGGTCACCTCCAGCCCGAACGGGCGCAGCATGTCGTCGAGAACGTGATCGTGGTGATAGCGCAATTCGCCGGGCATGATCTGCAGCGGCACGTGGCGGTTGCCCAGGTGGTAGCAGGCGCGGGCGAGCAGGAACGGGTCGGCGCAGCGCACCACGGAGACCGACTCTGCCGCTGCGATCACTTCGATGACCTCACTACCGTCGTCTGTCGTCAGCAGGTCGCCCCCGCGCAGCAGCAGGCCGCGCGGCAACATCAGCCCGGCGTCGCGGCCGTCGTTCAGCGCCACGCGGGCGCGGCTTTTCACCCGCACGTCAATCGGCAGCGTGACGCTGGCGGTAATCGGGTGCGCGTGGTCCAGGCGTTGGGTTAAATAGATCATCATCACTCCTCAGAACAGGAAATAGCGTTGCGCCATCGGCAGAACGTCGGCCGGTTCGCTGGTTATCAGTTCACCGTCGACGCGCACCTCGTAGGTTTGCGAATCGACGGTAATATTGGGTAGTAAACCGTTGTGGATCATGTCGGTCTTCTTCACCGTCCGGCAGCCTTTCACCACCGCCGTGGCGCTTTGCAGATTGAGCTGCTGCGGGACGCCGTTCGCGCTGGCGGCCTGGGAGATAAACGTCAGCCGGGTGGCGTGGCGCGCGGCACCCAGCGCGCCAAACATCGGGCGGTAATGCACCGGCTGCGGCGTGGGGATCGAGGCGTTAATATCGCCCATCGGCGCGCAGGCGATCATTCCACCTTTGACGATGGTGGCAGGTTTGACGCCAAAAAACGCCGGTGACCAGACCACCAGATCCGCCAGCTTGCCCGCCTCAATGGAACCGACCTCATGGGCGATGCCGTGGGTCAGCGCCGGGTTGATGGTGTACTTAGCGACATAGCGCTTCACGCGGAAGTTGTCGTTATCGCCGGTCTCTTCCGGCAGGGCGCCGCGCTGGACCTTCATGCGGTGCGCAACCTGCCAGGTACGGATAATCACTTCTCCCACGCGGCCCATGGCCTGTGAATCTGACGAAGTGAGCGAGAACGCGCCGATATCGTGCAGCACGTCTTCAGCGGCGATGGTCTCCCGGCGAATGCGCGACTCGGCAAACGCCACGTCCTCGGCAATATCCGGGTCGAGGTGGTGGCAGACCATCAGCATGTCGAGATGCTCGTCGATGGTGTTCACCGTGTAGGGCAGCGTCGGGTTGGTGGAGGAGGGCAGAATATTCGGATGCGCGCAGGCGGTGATAATATCCGGCGCATGGCCGCCACCCGCGCCTTCGGTATGGAAGGTGTGGATGGTGCGCCCGCCAATCGCGGCCAGCGTGTCCTCGACAAACCCGGACTCGTTCAGCGTGTCGCTGTGCAGCGCCACCTGAATATCCATCTCTTCGGCAACCTCCAGCGAGCAGTTGATCGCCGCGGGCGTTGCGCCCCAGTCTTCGTGGATCTTCAGCCCAATGGCGCCAGCCGCGACCTGCTCGCGCAGGGCGTCCGGGTTAGAGCCATTACCTTTGCCGAGGAGGCCGATATTCACTGGTAGCGTATCGGCTGCCTGCAGCATACGCGCGATGTACCACGGCCCTGGCGTGCAGGTGGTGGCGTTGGTGCCCGCCGCAGGGCCGGTGCCGCCGCCGATCATGGTGGTCACGCCGGAGACCAGCGCCTCTTCCGCCTGCTGCGGGCAGATCCAGTGAATATGGGTGTCGATCCCGCCCGCGGTCACGATCTTCCCTTCGGCGGCAATCACTTCCGTTGCGGCGCCGATTGGGATCGTCACGCCGGGCTGAATATCCGGGTTACCGGCTTTACCGACGGCAAAGATCCGCCCGTTCTTGACGCCGATATCGGCTTTCACGATCCCCCAGTGATCGACGATCAACGCGTTGGTGAGCACCAGATCCACGCAGTCGTCGGCGGTCATCTGCCCCTGGCCCATACCGTCGCGGATCACCTTTCCGCCGCCGAATTTGACCTCTTCACCGTAGACCGTGAGATCGTCTTCCACTTCGATCCATAGCTCGCTGTCGGCCAGCCGCACTTTATCGCCGGTGGTGGGGCCGAACATATCGGCATACGCCCGGCGTGAAATGTCAGCCATTTTTCACCTCCCCCATCACCTCGCCGCGAAACCCGAAAATACGCTGCGCGCCCGTCACCTGTACCAGCATGACTTCCCGCTTCTGGCCGGGCTCGAAACGCACGGCGGTGCCTGCCGGAATATTCAGCCGGTAGCCTCTGGTGGCTTCCCGGTCGAACTTCAGCGCCGGGTTGACCTCGTAAAAGTGATAGTGCGATCCGACCTGTATCGGCCTGTCGCCGTGGTTTTCAACAATCACTTGTTGGGTTTCACGCCCGACGTTGAGGGCAACCGTGCCGGGCTGGATCTGGTATTCGCCAGGGATCATGACGTGCTCCTTAGACGATCGGATTGTGGACGGTGACGAGCTTGGAGCCGTCCGGGAAGGTGGCCTCCACCTGAATATCCGGGATCATCTCCGGTACGCCCTCCATTACCTGGTCGCGCGTCAGAACGTGACGACCCGCTTCCATCAGCGAGGCGACGGTTTCGCCATCGCGCGCGCCTTCCATAATAAAGGCGCTGATCAGCGCGACCGATTCTGGATAATTGAGCTTAACCCCGCGCGCAAGGCGGCGTTCGGCAACCAGCGCGGCGGTGAACAGCAACAGCTTGTCTTTTTCTCTGGGGGTCAGTTCCATAACGTTTCTCTTATGTCTGCCAGATACGCGGCGAACAGGCATTTTTAGGGGTGAGAAGCGGGCGAAGCGACTGCCAGATGTCGCGCATCACCCGCTGGCAAATCAGGTTATCGTGGGAGAGGAAACGCACCGACAGCAGATCGTCGGTAAGCGTTGCACCTGCATAATTTCCCAGCGGTGCGAGGCGCTCGCGGACCGTATCAAGATGCGTTTCCCCGGCCGGATAGAACAGCAGCGTGCCGAGCCACGGATGTCCGGCAACGGGCGCAAGATCGCCGTCGCTCAGGTGCTGGCGCTCAATCAGGCGCGGTTCATCGTCCACCCAGACCTCAAGGCGGCTCTCCAGCGTGCCGTGGCTGAAGGTTTCACCGATTACCGGGCGACCCAGGCAATACAACTCCCACGCCAGCAGCGTGCTGGAGCCCTTCAGGTGGAAGACGGAGCGCAGTGCGGCATTGGCACCGGGAAAGAGGATGGTATCCTGCGGCAGCCACTCCAGCGTGGATCCATCATCGAGATAAAAGTGTTGATTCAGACAGGCCTGCGGGCCGCTGCTGCGATAGAACTTACTGGCGCCGGGCATGGTGATAAGCGCGTGGCTTTTGGCGTCCAGCCGAACGGAAATGTCCAGCGTATCGCCGCCCACAATGCCGCCGGGCGGATGCAGTAAATAGAGGTGACAGGTTTCCCCTTCGGGATAAAACGGGCGTTGAACGGTGAGCGGCCCGACGTGGTGGGCGGCGTGCAGGAGGGTTTTCTCAGGGGTGTGACAAAACAGCAGGGCAAGCGATGCCTGCCAGCCTTTATACGTATTATCAGTGACCTGAGCTGCTAACATGCTGCATCCATTTCCACACCATCGGGATACGTTTCAGTATGCCCTGGCGGAAATGAAGGCTGTCATATGAGTCGCTTATGGATACGTTTTCTGCTGCCGGCGTTGCGCGTTTTACTCCGGATCTTTTTTCTTTCGCTTGAGCTTCGTCCAGATTTTGGTCTCCTGACGACGCCACAGACGCTGAATATTATCGTGATGACGCAGCAGGATCAGGCAGGAGAGCATTGACACCGGGAAGGTGAACTGGGGTTTGAACCACCAGACGTAAAACGGGGCAATGAGCGCGCTGACGATGGCGCCGAGCGAGGAATAACCGCTCAGCAAGATGGTGAGCAGCCAGGTGCCCGCCATTACGCCGGTAAGATCCCAGCCGATAGGGGCGATAGCGCCAAAGGCGGTTGCAACGCCTTTACCACCTTTAAAACCGAAGAAAACGGGCCAGATGTGGCCGACGCAGGCCGCAATCGCAATGAGCCCCAGCCAGAACGGCGTGACGCCCAGCGCATAAGCGCCCCAGACGGGTAGCATCCCTTTCAGAACATCAAAAATCAAAACCGCTACGGCTGCTCCCTTGCCGCCAATTCTAAGTACGTTGGTCGCTCCCGGATTCCCGGAACCACTTTCACGCGGGTCAGGTAACCCGGCAATGCGGCAGACCAGGATGGCGCTGGAGATTGAGCCGCAAAGATAGGCGAGGAGGATCATTCCAGGCGCGATTGCACTCATAACGCTGTTCCGTTTTGAAAATGTATCTGTATTCTCAGCATCTGTGGATAATACGCATAATTCGCCGGAAGTGGTATCCGGTTTAGCCAAAAAGCAGGCAGGTCGTGATGGATATTGTATTTATAGAGCAACTTTCGGTAATCACCACAATTGGTGTTTACGACTGGGAACAGACCATCGAGCAGAAGTTAGTGTTCGATATCGAAATGGGCTGGGATAACCGCAAGTCAGCAAAAAGCGATGATGTGAATGACTGTCTGAGCTACGCCGACATCAGTGAAACGGTCATCGGCCATGTGGAAGGACAGCGTTTTGCGCTGGTGGAACGTGTGGCGGAAGAGGTGGCGGAACTGCTGCTGACCAAATTCAACTCACCGTGGGTGCGCATCAAGCTGAGCAAGCCGGGAGCGGTAGCGCGTGCGGCCAATGTGGGCGTGATTATCGAGCGTGGCACAAATCTGAAAGGCAAGATTTAACGTCATAATTGCTAAACCATTTTAGGTTATATCGGTCTTATAGCTGTATCTTTCACGGGAGCCGTTGGGGCGACCGTTTTTTTTATATCTTTTTAGGGGTTTATAGATGAGCGATATGCACTCGCTGCTGGTGGCGGCAATACTGGGTGTGGTCGAAGGATTGACGGAGTTTTTGCCAGTTTCCAGTACGGGCCATATGATTATCGTTGGCCATCTGCTGGGCTTTGAAGGCGATACCGCAAAGACGTTTGAAGTCGTCATTCAGCTCGGTTCTATTCTGGCGGTGGTCGTGATGTTCTGGCGTCGCCTGTTTGGCCTGATCGGCATCCACTTTGGCCGTCTGCCGCAGCGTGAAGGCGAAGGCTCGGGGCGCCTGACGCTCATTCATATTCTGCTCGGGATGATCCCCGCAGTGGTGCTGGGCCTGGTTTTCCACGATGCCATCAAATCGCTGTTTAACCCTATTAACGTGATGTACGCGCTGGTGGTCGGTGGCTTCCTGCTGATTGCTGCCGAAGTGCTGAAGCCTAAAACCCCGCGTGCGGAAGGGCTGGACGATATGACGTATCGTCAGGCATTTATCATTGGCTGCTTCCAGTGTCTGGCGCTGTGGCCGGGCTTCTCCCGTTCTGGGGCAACGATTTCCGGCGGGATGTTGATGGGCGTGAGCCGTTACGCGGCGTCGGAGTTCTCGTTCCTGCTGGCGGTGCCAATGATGATGGGCGCCACCGCGCTGGATCTCTACAAAAGCATTGGCTTCCTGACCACGGGTGACATTCCGATGTTTGCCGTGGGCTTTGTCACCGCCTTTATCGTGGCGCTGATTGCCATCAAAACCTTCCTGCAGCTGATTAAGCGTATCTCGTTCATTCCGTTCGCGATCTACCGCTTTATTGTCGCGGCTGCCGTTTACGTGGTCTTCTTCTGATGACCCACTGCCCTCAGTCTTTCGGCTGAGGGCAACGTTTTTCCTTCCACGCCGTTACGGCCTCAATTCGCCGTTTCGTCAGCTCTTCACGAATTTCCGGGCCTTTAAATCCTGCCTCGACAACGTCTTTCGTCGGCACCGCTTTTGCCACAATCCACGCTTCGCGCAGCAGTCGCCCCTGAGGGTAATCGGATGCTTCAAACCCGGTGCGGCCGCGAACGTCGGCTTCGCTGGTGAGTGCGATCTGCTCCACGCGCTGCGGCTTGCGCCAGGCGTCGATATTATCGAACAGCTTCACGATAGTGGCGGGTTTCAGGATCGGGAAGGTGTGGATCAGGTCGTGGAATTCAGCGACCAGTTTTGCCAGGTCACGGATCTCATTCGGCACGCGCAGGCGCTGACAAAGCCCTTCTACCAGCTTTACGCCTGCCGGGCCGTGACCATGATGCCGTGGCCAGAATTCTTTCGGCGTTAAGCCTTTGCCGAGATCGTGGCAGAGGGTGGAAAAACGCACGTCTACTTCAGGACTGAGCATGGCCGCCATGCTCAGCGTCATCAGCGTGTGCACACCGGTATCAATTTCCGGATGCCATTTTGCCGGCGCGGGTACGCCAAACAGCGCGTCGATTTCAGGGAACAGCACCTTTAGTGCGCCGCAGTCACGCAGGACCTGGAAAAAGACCTGTGGGTTGCGGGTGGTCAGGGCATTTTCCGTCTCTTTCCAGACGCGCTCCGGCGTCAGGTGTTCTAATTCGCCCGCCTCGGTCATGGCCGTCATCAGCGCCATCGTCTCATCCGCAATGCGGAAGCTCAGATGGGCGTAACGCGCGGCAAAGCGCGCCACGCGCAGAACGCGGAGCGGATCTTCAGAAAATGCCGGGGAGACGTGACGTAAAAGACGGTTGCGCAGGTCATCCCGCCCGCCGTAGGCATCGATGATTTGGCCGTTTTCGTCCTGTGCCAGGGCGTTAATGGTGAGATCGCGGCGCAGCAAATCCTGCTCCAGCGTCACGTCCGGCGCGGCGTAGCAGGTGAAACCCGTATAGCCGGAGCCGGATTTCCGTTCGGTACGCGCCAGAGCGTACTCTTCGCGGCTTTGCGGATGAAGAAACACGGGAAAATCGCGGCCTACCTGCTGGTAGCCCGCGTCGAGCATCTCTTCCGGGGTGGCGCCAACGACGACCCAGTCTTTATCTTTGACCGGCAGACCTAACAACGCATCACGTACCGCACCACCGACCAGATAACTCTTCACGCCCAACTCTCCCGTTTTCTCTTTTCCAGAATGATACGTAAGTCTGGCAGAGAAGACGAATTAGTTCATCCAGCGGTCTTTACGCTTGCGGCTTGGGATAAGATGCGGCAGGACCAGACCCAGCACCAGACCCACGCCCAGCACGCCGCCGCCATACATAAACCACTGCATGATGATGGTGCGCTGCTTGTCATCAAGCTGCAGATTCGCGGCGTTTACCTTTTTCTGCGCGACGATCAGCTCGTTTTTGAGTTTTTGATTCTCTTCTTTCAGACCGTTAATCACGCTGTCGCTCTGTGCCACTTTCTGCTGCATCTCTGCGGTGCGTTGGTTCCAGGTACCGTCGATGTTGTTCAGCTTGTCGGTCAGGGTCTTCACCTGGTTTTCCAGATCCGGAACGCGCGTGCGCAGGCTTGGTACGGTGCTCAGCTCTTTCAGCGGGATCCAGGAAGTACGACCGGTACTGTCGCGAACCTGACCATAGTTGGTGTCCGCGTTGGTCTGTAACAGGGTGACTTCCTCGCCGGCATTCACCGTGCCCACGAGGCGATAATTATCTCCGGGGCCACTGCGTACCCAGGTGTTCAGTTCGTCAGAAACGTAACGCTTCTCTTCAGCGTGCACTGCGGTTGCGGCGCTAAAAGCGAGTAAAGTAAGTCCAATCAGGCGTAATTTAAGCATCATTAGTCGTTATTTTCATAAATAGTGGAACGATAGTAGTGGCAACAGTGTCTCTACGCAAAGCATTCGTCAGCAATCAGAATCATCTGTGTCACGACTCTACACATTTACGCCCGTCAAATTGCTCATTGCATGGCAATTTGGCGCAAAATACTATGTACTGACAAACAAATGGCGAGGAAGTTCGCCCTCATTGACGCGTCTGTGACGCCCGCAAAAGTACAAGGCTATGGCTCAGGAAATCGAATTAAAATTTATCGTCGAAAAAGACAGCGTTGACGCGCTCCGCCAGCATCTGCATACGCTCTCCGGCGAGCACCATGAACCCGTACAGTTGCTCAACATCTACTACGAAACGCCGGACAACTGGCTGCGTAGCCACGATATGGGGCTGCGCATCCGCGGCGCAAACGGGCGCTACGAGATGACGATGAAAATCGCCGGCCGCGTGGTCGGCGGTTTGCACCAGCGCCCGGAATACAATATCGACATCAGTAAGCCAGAACTTGAGCTGGATCGTTTCCCGGCGGAGGTCTGGCCGGAAGGTGAACGGCCTGCCACGCTGGCAGAGCAGGTACAGCCGCTGTTCAGCACCGATTTTTGCCGTGAGAAATGGCTGGTGACGGAAGGTAAGAGCCGCATTGAAATCGCGCTGGATTTAGGCGAAGTGAAGGCGGGTGAGTTCCAGGAGCCTATTTGCGAGCTGGAGCTGGAACTGCTGGAAGGGGATGCCAGCGACGTGCTGAAACTGGCGCGCAAGCTGGTGAGCCAGCCGGGTTTACGTCAGGGCAGCCTGAGTAAAGCGGCGCGCGGTTACCATTTGGCGGCCGGGAATGCGCCACGCCTGCTGAGAGAGACCCCGATTCTGCGTGTTGTTCCGAAGGCCAGCATTGAACAGGGCATGGAAGCGGCGCTGGAGCTGGCCCTCTCTCAATGGCAGTACCATGAGGAACTCTGGGCGCGTAACGTGAAAAATGCCAGCAAACAGGTGCTGGCCGCCATAGGGCTGGTGCGTCATGCCCTAGCACTGTTTGGCGGTATCGTACCGCGTAAAGCAAGTGCTCACTTACGTGACCTGCTGACCCAAACTGAAACGCTGATGCATTCCGATGTCTCCGCGCAAACGGTGATCTACAGCCCGCAAAACGCCGCGGCAAAACTGGCGCTGACCGAGTTTCTGGTGACGCGCGGCTGGCGCAGCTTCCTGGATGCAAAAGCGCAGACCAAAATCGCGGATAATTTTAAACGCTTCGCGGATATCCATCTATCCCGTCACGCTGCCGAACTGAGAACGACCTTCGCACATCCGCTGGGTGACCAGTACGGCGATCAGCTTCCCCGTCTGGCGCGTAATATCGACAGCATGTTGCTGCTGTCGGGGGCGTATGAGGGCGTGAAGGCGCAGGCCTGGCTGGAAAACTGGCAGGGGCTCAAGCATGCCATTGAAACCCGTCAGCAGATTGAGATCGAGCATTTCCGCAACGAGGCCATTTCGCAGGATCCGTACTGGCTGCACAGCGGAAAACGTTAATTCTGGCAAGGAACCCCTGATATGCCGCTTTCTTCGCAGTTACAGCAGCACTGGCAGACCGTTTGCGAACGTCTGCCCGAGTCTTTACCGGCGTCATCGTTAAGTGAGCAGGCCAAAAGCGTGCTCACGTTCAGTGATTTTGTTCAGGAAAGTGTGAGTGCCAACCCGGACTGGCTGGCAGAGCTGGAGAGCGCACCGCCGCAGGCGAACGAGTGGCGGCAGTATGCCAGCTGGCTGCAAGCCGCGCTGGCAGATGTGGCTGATGAAGCGACGCTGATGCGCGTTCTGCGTCAGTTTCGCCGCCGGGTGATGGTACGCATTGCCTGGGCGCAGTCGCTGGCGCTGGTGAGCGAAGAGAGTACGTTGCAGCAGTTGAGCGAGCTGGCGCAAACGCTGATCATCGCCGCGCGAGACTGGCTCTACGCCGCCTGCTGTAAAGAGTGGGGCACGCCGTGCAGTGAAGAAGGGGTTCCGCAGCCGCTGTTGATTCTGGGGATGGGGAAGCTGGGCGGTTGCGAGCTGAACTTCTCCTCAGATATCGACCTGATTTTTGCCTGGCCGGAAAACGGCTCGACGCGCGGCGGGCGCCGCGAGCTGGACAACGCCCAGTTCTTTACCCGCCTCGGCCAGCGTCTGATCAAGGCACTGGACCAGCCGACGCAGGACGGCTTTGTCTACCGCGTTGACATGCGCCTGCGCCCGTTTGGCGACAGCGGTCCACTGGTGCTGAGCTTTGCCGCGCTGGAGGATTATTACCAGGAACAGGGGCGCGACTGGGAGCGTTACGCAATGGTCAAAGCGCGGATCATGGGCGACAGCGACGACGCTTATGCTAACGAACTTCGCGCCATGCTGCGCCCGTTCGTTTTCCGCCGCTACATTGATTTCAGCGTGATCCAGTCCCTGCGTAATATGAAAGGGATGATTGCCCGCGAGGTTCGCCGCCGTGGGCTGAAGGACAATATTAAGCTCGGCGCGGGCGGCATTCGTGAAATTGAATTTATCGTTCAGGTCTTCCAGCTCATTCGCGGCGGGCGAGAGCCGTCGCTGCAGTCGCGCTCGCTTCTGCCGACGCTGAGCGCCATTGAGCAACTGCACCTGCTGCCGGACGGCGACGCGCAAACCCTGCGCGAAGCCTATCTTTTCCTGCGCCGTCTGGAAAATTTGCTGCAAAGCATCAATGACGAGCAGACGCAGACATTGCCGGGCGATGAGCTGAACCGGGCGCGTCTGGCCTGGGGCATGGGTGCGGACGACTGGGCGGCACTGACCGAAACGCTGGACGCACACATGGCAGGCGTGCGCCGCATCTTTAACGATCTGATTGGCGACGATGAAAGTGAATCCCCGGATGATGCGCTCTCCGAGCACTGGCGCGAGCTGTGGCAGGATGCGCTCCAGGAAGATGACACCACGCCGGTGCTGACGCACTTAAGCGATGATGCCCGCCATCGTGTGGTGGCCTTAATTGCCGATTTCCGTCTCGAACTAAACAAACGCGCCATCGGGCCGCGCGGTCGTCAGGTGCTGGATCATCTGATGCCGCATCTGCTGAGCGAGGTCTGCTCGCGAGAAGACGCGCCGGTGCCGCTGTCGCGCATGATGCCGCTGCTGAGCGGGATTATCACGCGTACCACCTATCTTGAGCTATTGAGCGAGTTTCCGGGCGCGCTGAAGCACCTGATAACGCTCTGCGCCGCGTCGCCGATGGTGGCGAACAAGCTGGCGCGTTACCCGCTGCTGCTGGACGAACTGCTCGACCCGAACACGCTCTATCAGCCGACGGCGACGGATGCGTATCGTGACGAGCTGCGCCAGTATTTGCTGCGCGTGCCTGAAGAGGACGAAGAGCAACAGCTGGAGGCGCTGCGCCAGTTTAAACAGGCACAGATGCTGCGCGTGGCGGCGGCCGATATTGCCGGAACGCTGCCGGTGATGAAAGTGAGCGATCACTTAACCTGGCTTGCGGAAGCGATTATTGACGCGGTTGTCCATCAGGCGTGGGGGCAGATGGTAGCCCGCTACGGTCAGCCAAAACATCTGGCCGATCGAGAAGGGCGCGGCTTCGCGGTGGTGGGTTACGGCAAGCTCGGCGGCTGGGAGCTGGGATACAGTTCCGATCTGGATTTGATCTTCCTGCATGATTGCCCGGCGGACGTGATGACCGACGGCGAGCGCGAAATCGACGGGCGTCAGTTCTATCTGCGCCTGGCCCAGCGCATTATGCACCTGTTCAGCACCCGCACTTCGTCCGGCATTCTGTATGAAGTGGATGCGCGCCTGCGCCCGTCCGGCGCGGCGGGCATGCTGGTGACCTCAACGGAATCCTTCGCCGATTATCAGAAAAACGAAGCCTGGACGTGGGAGCATCAGGCGCTGGTGCGTGCCCGCGTGGTCTATGGCGATCCGCAGCTGCACGCGCAGTTCGATGCGATTCGCAAGGCGGTCATGACCACCCCGCGCGAGGGCAGTACGTTGCAGACTGAGGTGCGCGAGATGCGCGAGAAAATGCGCGCGCATCTGGGCAATAAGCATCGCGATCGCTTTGATATTAAAGCCGACGAGGGTGGTATTACCGATATTGAATTTATCACTCAGTATCTGGTGCTGCTGCACGCACACGATAAGCCGAAGCTGACGCGCTGGTCGGATAACGTGCGTATTCTGGAACTGCTGGCGCAAAACGATATTATGGACGAGCAAGAGGCGCAGGCCTTAACCCGCGCCTACACCACGCTGCGCGATGAACTTCATCACCTGGCGTTGCAGGAGCAGCCGGGACATGTCGCGCTGGACTGTTTTGCCGCAGAGCGCGCCCAGGTGACGGCAAGCTGGCAGAAATGGCTGGTGGAGCCGTGCGTAACAAATCAAGTGTGATATTATCGCGCGCAAATTGTGAATCTTTCTGGAGTCAGGAATGAAAGTAACACTGCCAGAGTTTGAACGTGCTGGAGTAATGGTTGTCGGGGATGTGATGCTGGATCGCTACTGGTATGGGCCAACCAGCCGTATCTCTCCGGAAGCGCCGGTACCGGTGGTTAAGGTCGACACCATTGAAGAGCGTCCCGGCGGCGCGGCAAACGTGGCGATGAACATTGCCTCCCTGGGCGCGCAGTCGCGTCTGGTTGGCCTGACCGGCATCGACGATGCGGCGCGTGCGCTGAGCAAGTCGCTGGCGGACGTGAACGTGAAGTGCGACTTCGTTTCTGTTCCGACCCACCCAACGATTACCAAGCTGCGCGTGCTGTCGCGCAACCAGCAGCTGATCCGCCTCGACTTTGAAGAAGGGTTTGAAGGCGTTGATCCTGAGCCGCTGCACGAGCGCATTAACCAGGCGCTGGGTAATATCGGTGCGCTGGTGCTGTCCGACTACGCTAAAGGTGCGCTGGCGAGCGTGCAGACGATGATTCAGCTGGCGCGTAACGCTAACGTGCCGGTGCTGATTGATCCGAAAGGCACCGATTTTGAGCGCTATCGCGGCGCGACGCTGCTGACGCCAAACCTCTCTGAGTTCGAAGCGGTGGCGGGCAAGTGCAAAACCGAAGAAGAACTGGTTGAACGCGGCATGAAGATCATTGCTGACTTCGAGCTTTCTGCGCTGCTGGTGACCCGCTCCGAGCAGGGGATGACGTTGCTGCAGCCGGGCAAAGCGCCGCTGCATATGCCAACCCAGGCGCAGGAAGTGTACGACGTGACCGGAGCCGGTGATACGGTGATCGGCGTGCTGGCGGCGACGCTGGCAGCGGGTAACTCCCTGGAAGAGGCCTGCTACTTCGCGAACGCTGCGGCGGGTGTGGTCGTCGGCAAACTCGGGACCTCAACCGTTTCCCCTATCGAGCTGGAAAACGCGGTGCGCGGGCGTGCCGACACCGGTTTTGGCGTCATGACCGAAGATGAGCTGAAAGTGGCTGTTGCCGCTGCGCGTAAACGCGGCGAGAAAGTGGTGATGACCAACGGCGTGTTCGACATTCTGCATGCGGGTCACGTCTCTTATCTGGCGAATGCGCGCAAGCTGGGCGATCGTCTGATTGTGGCGGTCAACAGCGATGCGTCGACCAAACGTCTGAAAGGCGAAACACGTCCGGTGAACCCGCTGGAGCAGCGCATGATTGTGCTCGGCGCGCTGGAAGCGGTGGACTGGGTGGTGTCGTTTGAAGAAGATACCCCGCAGCGCCTGATTGCTGGCATTCTGCCGGACCTGCTGGTCAAAGGCGGTGATTACAAGCCGGAGCAAATCGCGGGTAGCGAAGAGGTCTGGGCCAACGGTGGTGAAGTGATGGTGCTCAACTTTGAGGACGGATGTTCAACCACCAACATCATCAGGAAGATCCAGAAAGACAGTCAGTAAAAAAAACGGGCCAGTTGGCCCGTTTTTTTCATGTCGCGTGGCGGCTGCGCCGGGATCATGTAGGCCCGGTAAGCGAAGCGCCACCGGGCACAACAGGCCGCACTTATGCCTGATCATCCACCGGTGGAATCGCCGGTGCCGGCTTCACTTCTTCCGGTGCATGACGGTTTTCCAGCTCGCTCAGACGCTGTTCCAGCAGCGCCAGCTTCTCGCGGGTGCGCAGCAGAACCTGCGTCTGCACGTCGAACTCTTCGCGGCTAACTAAATCAAGGCGAACCAACTGCGCCTGCAGCGTCTGGCGGATTTTCTTCTCAACGTCATCACCAAATTCACGAATGCCTTTTGGCATGGATTCATGAACCTGACGCGCAATTTGCTCAATTTTCTTTGGGTCAATCATTGTCGTTTCCCTTGATGGAAAGGTGTCAGTGTCCATTGTAGCGCGTCATGCCCGGGGTAAACAAAATTGTTTGATGCTTATGCATTGCCCAGCATAATCAATAGCGTTATAGTTATCTCGCTTATTCTCAGGGCGGGGCGAAATTCCCCACCGGCGGTAAATCAGCTTCACGCTGAAAGCCCGCGAGCGCTTTGGGTGACTACTCAAAGGTCAGCAGATCCGGTGTAATTCCGGGGCCGACGGTTAGAGTCCGGATGGGAGAGAGTAACGATCCAGTCGGGCATGGGCCCGCTCACGTTATCTTTTTGCCGCTTGTTCGGCGCTCCTAAGACTGCCCTGATTCTGGTAACCATAATGTTAATGAGGTTTTTTTACCATGAATCAGACGCTACTTTCCTCTTTTGGCACTTCAATTCAACGTGTTGAACATGCACTGGATGCACTGCGCGAAGGCCGCGGTGTGATGGTGCTTGACGATGAAAACCGTGAAAACGAAGGCGACATGATTTTCGCTGCCGAAAACATGACCGTTGAGCAGATGGCGCTGACCATCCGTCACGGTAGCGGCATCGTATGCCTGTGTATCAACGAAGAACGCCGCCAGCAGCTTGATCTGCCAATGATGGTTGAAAATAACACCAGCGCCTTCGGGACCGGTTTTACCGTGACCATTGAAGCTGCACATGGCGTAACCACCGGTGTGTCGGCGGCTGACCGTTTGACCACCGTGCGTGCAGCCATTGCGGATGGGGCGAAACCCTCCGATCTGCACCGTCCTGGCCACGTCTTCCCGCTGCGTGCGCAGCCGGGCGGCGTGCTGACCCGTGGTGGTCATACCGAAGCGACTATCGATCTGGTGACCCTGGCAGGCTTTAAACCTGCTGGCGTGCTGTGTGAATTGACTAACGATGATGGCACCATGGCGCGCGCGCCGGAGTGCATTACCTTTGCGCGTCTGCACAACATGCCGGTAGTCACGATTGAAGATCTGGTGGAGTACCGCCAGGCGCACGAGCGCAAAGCCAGCTGAAACCGCTGATGTGAAAAAGCCGGGGAAACCCGGCTTTTTTGTGGCTAGTGGTAGTTAATTTTAAACAGCACCACCGTTTCGAACGGACCTGACTGAATGGCTTTTCCCGCGTCTGGGGAGAGCTCCGCGGTATAGGTTTGTTCATAGTTCAACGTACTCCCGGTGAAATCCGCATACTCTTCGTAGTGGTTGAAGGTATAAGGCTGGGTTCCATTGAGGATACGTAGCTTTAAGCCATTTCCAATCAACAGGGCAGTGTCGTTTTCGGAGAGCGACTCCGTCGTGTAAAACGATGAGTCCATTTTAAAGCCATCTGAACACTGGGCGTCCTGCACTTTCGTGGTTTTAACCGTAAAGGTGCGGTTGCGCGTTTGCTGATTCACGATGTCGCGAGCACTGAAGGTACCGAAATCAATCTCCTGGTTCTCAGGATAAATACTGAAGGTTGCGCCGCAGTCGAGGACGGTAATGTTTTGTAACCCGTTAATGTGGTACTTGAGGTTTTTTGCATCGGCCATCTGGTTAACCCCGCCTTTTCCGTCAAACTGCACCACGACGTAGTCCCCCAGCGAACTTTTGTAGCCGTGCGGCGGAACGGCCTTTATACGAACGTAAAGGCGCAGTCGGGCAATGAACGTGCGCGTGGTGTGAATATCATTGGCATTGCCTGAGCATAGCCGGTTCTCCCACCCCATTTGCTTAATTTGTTCCGGGGTGTACATGGTGATGTTGTTATTATCAAGGCACTGGCGGGTATCTACGCCGTTTGGTTGCCCCGTCGCGTCATAATCCATGCCTTCATAGGTGACCCCCAGCTCGTAGTAAGGGTCGGAAGCGGCTGGATAGGGGTTGACCCAGGCATAGACGTCCTCTTTTTCGAAGCTGCCGGCCACATCGTGGTTACAGGTGACCGGGATTTTAATGTCGTCAGATTCCCAGATCTTTTGCCCCACCTGTGCATTGCTGGGGATAGCAAACGGACTGATCGTTTTTGTCTCTTCCACCGGGCCGCCCTGAGCGCCCAGATAGCAATCGAGCGCCAGCGCGGCTTTTAAGGGCAGCAGCGCCAGCAGCATCGCGATCAAAACATTAGTGAGCTTTCGCATCGCTTGTGGCCTTCGCATCCTTAAGTTGGCAGGTCGACGTCCCCTGACAGGTCGCGTCAAGCTTTCGCAGTGCGCCGTAATCGTCGATATAACCAATGCTGTAATAGCTGCCGTGATAGCCACCGGTGGTGACAGAGGCGCTGGCAAAGGGTGCCAGCATCAGGCTGTCAAAGCCGGGCAGCATGGTTTTACCATTTTTGCTTAGCCAGGCGAGGGTGAGGTAATAAGGTGTAGGGTTATGAATTGTCAGCCCTTTTGCCGTTGCCGTCACCTCCATGCGCATTTCAGAACGATCGCCTGCTTTTTTCACGATAGCCTTCGGGCGCCAGAACAGCTTGATACGGCTCTGCATGGCGACCTGCATGACGCTGCGATCATCGTCGAGGCTGGCGCTTTTTGGTGGCACTTCGCGCAGGTTGAAGTAGAAGAGCGATTCCCGATCTTTCGGCAGCGCGCTGGTGGCCGCCTGCTTCACGATCCTGACCTGGGATGACGATCCGGGTTCAATGCGCTGGATCGGAGGAAGCACCATAAAGTGGCTGTCTTCCTTACGACCGTTTTCGTCTTCAATCCAGGAGAGCGCAAGATAGGGGAGTGTTTTGCTCTGGTTATCGACCTTCAGGCTGCTGGCCTTGTCGGTTTCGGGAAAGACGATGCGGGTACGATCCAGATTAATGGCCGCCTGGGTGGCGAATGCTGTACCGATCAACATCAGGCACAGGCTTTTCAGTGGAGTGAGTTTCATCATAATTTACTGACACGGCAGCATAAGCTGCGAAAGGTTAGTGAGGTGTGAAGGTAGCGTGAAGCGACACTGGCTGGCGTCGCCCCAGGTTACCAGGAATTGCTGCTCGGGCTGTACGGCGCCCAGCCAGACATGGCCCTCGTCGGCAACGATACCCACGTCTTTACCGCTATCCGCCATCTGGACGCGCGCGCCCAGCGGCGGCATGCCTGATGCGGTTCGCAGGATGCCCAGAACATCATTTCCCGCCCGGGTGGCGATCTGGCGGTAGCCGATGGCCCCTTCTGTCCAGGTCGAAGTCATGACGCGGTTATCCACGTCTACGCCTTCGGGGAGATCGTTCAGGTTGACCTGCACGCTCGACGGTGAGTAGCTGGAGAACGAAGGAAGCACCCCGATCCCGAAGGCGTTGGTCTGGTCACGCGACATGTTTAGCGGAATATTGCTGATGCCGTCCGTGCTCACCATGACACGCGGTTCGTTGCCGTAGCTGCGGCGGTGCAGGGCCATGCCTTTTGCCGTACCGGTGAAGGACCCATTCCAGCTGGCGCTGAGGGAGCTGTAGTCATTCGCCTTATAACTTCCGGAAACGTTGAGATCGCCGAGCGGGGAGTAGTGCTGGTAGTTTCCGCTGAACTGCGCGCCTGCATCGGTCTGCTGACTTTCGGTACCGGCAGAAACGCCCCAGGTGTTGTTCTTATCAGAGGTGTCGTACCACGAGAGGGTCTGGCTCAGGTTGTCGCTGTTGCGCAGGTCATAGCTGAGGCGATGGTCAGGATCCAGCGGCACGCTGAGAGACAGGTAGAACTGATTGTCGTCCTCGCGATCTTCATAGTGGGTTTTGCTGAACGATGCCGAAACGCCAAGGTTTTTCCAGCGGCCCAGATCGAAGTTATACCCCGCGGTCAGGCTGCCCGTATTGGATGGCGCTTCGTCCCACCAGGTTTGCCGGAGCAGGCTAAGGTAGAGATTGAGTGACAGCGCGGGAATGTACTGGCTGGCCGTGATGCTAAACGTCTGTTTTTCCGACTGGCTGTCATTATTTTCGCTGTCCAGGAAGCGTGCGTAGCTGAGGAATTGCGGGTCGGAGTAGCGGTAGCTGGCCAGGGTAAGCTGGCTTCCCGTGGTATCAAAGCGTTTGCTGTAGTTGAAGCGATAGCTGTAACCCGTCTGAGAGGGCTTGTTCGGGAGCTGGCTGGTCGCCTGGGTCACATCGAAGGAGAGGGCCCCGATCAGCGCGAGGTTTTGCCCGATGCCCGCTGCGATGGAGCGATAGTTATCGCCATCGGCGAGCGTGCCGCCGTACAGTGAGGTGTTGGAGAACAGGCCCCACGAGAACTCGCCGCTCATAAAGGCACTGTCTTCAAGGGCATGCGATGCATCTTCGCGGGGTTTGCCCACGGCAAGCTTGTAGCGAACCTGGCCCTTGCGCGTCAGGAAGGGCACGGAGGCGGCGGACACCTGAAACGTGCTCACGCGGCCATCGTCTTCGGTAATTTTAACGTCCAGCGTGCCCTGGACGGATTGGTTCAAATCCTGAATTACAAACGGGCCGGGTGGCACCTTAGTTTGATAAATCACGCGGTCGGCGAGACTCACCGTGACGGTGGCATTAGTTTGCGCAATCCCGGCGATTTGCGGTGCATAGCCGCGAAGAGACCAGGGCAGCATGCGCTCATCGCTGACCAGCGACGCCCCGGTATAGGTAAAGGCATCAAAGATAGCGGACTGAAAGTCTGTCTCACCCAGCGTCAGTTTCGCGCCAAGCGTCGGCAGAGGACGGAACATATAGACGCGTGAGAAGCGGCCGTTATGGGTTGACCCTCCCTCGGCATGCGTTTGATTGTACTGATAATCGCTACGTAGCCGCCATGCACCCAGGTTGGCACCTGCGGTACCGTAGGCGTTCGCGTTATCCGTGCTGCTACCTTCCTGCGGCTGATAATGGCTGGCAAAGAGGTTGTAGTCCAGCAGCACGCCGGCCACGCCGTTGTCCCAGGTGGAGGGGGGCATCCAGTCGTTCGGACGAAATTGCATCATGGCCTGAGGTACGGTGACGTGCAGCGTTTGGGTTGATTGCTCGAAGCGGAATTTAATATCCGCCTGCGGGGTAAAATCCACGCAGCCCTGTTTAAGCGTTAGGGTCTGACGAATAGTGTCCTGCAAGCCAAAGGTGTCTGCCAGTTCTGCGGGAATACAGACTTCGGCTTTGTTATCAACCTCTTTCCAGGTCAGTTCCCAGCCGTTTGCCAGTGGAATATCGTTGATCGCGACGGTGACAAAATAACGTCCTGGCGTAACGGACGTCTCTTCTTTAAAGCGAGAAAGATCAATGCCCGACCTTAAATCTTTATCGATAGCATTAATATTAAATTCAGTGGCAGAGACGGCGTGCGCAAGCAAGATGGCAGTAATGATGATTATCGATTGTGATTTATTTTTCATCATTCTGTTACTCGAATAAATAAAAAAGCCGACTGGTAAACATCACCAGTCGGTATAACGGATCATGTTTAATCGTTATTTATACATCAGCACATAGTTGGCGTTAGCTTCAACCTGGCCCGCGGTGGCAGTGGTACCTGTTGGCACTTCCATGCGCGCTTTAAAGTGCAGCGTCTGGGTGTCTGAATTAGGCAGCAGATCCACCGTTTTTGCCGAGCCAAGGGTGATGTTTGCTTCGTCGTTGTCCAGCAGACGGACACCGACGTTTTCAGCACCGCTTGCATAGGTGTTGCTCAGAAGGCTGGTATCTGATGCGTAGGTGGCGGTGCTGCTGAACGTCACTTCCACTTTGGTTATTGGCGTCGCCGTCTCATCGTCGGGATCTGACAGAACGCAGTTCTGCAGGTTAATATCTACCGCTACGGGGGTGGACTTCTTGTTTGCATTGATGACGGCGGTGGTCACTTCGCCGAGATCCACCTCTTTATCAACGCTGTCTGGTGCAATGCTGCAAGGCGCGTCAATAACAACGCCTTTAAATTTAATTTTCCCGGAGCCCTGATCGGCGGCAAATGCTGAACCAGAGATAATTGTCGCCATCGCAACGGCTAACAGTGCTTTTTTACCTGCATGCATGAAAATATCCTTTTCCAATGAATTCATACTCTGAATATTAATTTTCAGAAAATTACCATGAGATTATACCTGT
Organism: Enterobacter kobei; assembly: GCF_001729765.1. Classification (NCBI taxonomy): domain Bacteria; kingdom Pseudomonadati; phylum Pseudomonadota; class Gammaproteobacteria; order Enterobacterales; family Enterobacteriaceae; genus Enterobacter; species Enterobacter kobei. The sequence continues at coordinate 4,080,416 of NZ_CP017181.1, read as the reverse complement.
GAAAAAAGAGTGAGTGCGATTAATTGCTCTTAAAAATAAATGTAGTCAACATTAAAATATAATCTGAAGTGATCTTTAGTATCGGATTAACAGCGAAAAATGGATTTTTCAGTCGCGTGAAACAAAGGTCATATTAGCGATAATAATGTCTTATTTAAAAGTTGACTTTCAGGAAATAAATAAATGTAAAAATACGTGTAAAAAAAAGAGACTATCAGTGAGTACTATTTTTTGGTGATGCTGCCAACTTACTGATTTAGTGTATGATGGTGTTTTTGAGGTGCTCCAGTGGCTTCTGTTTCTATCAGCTGTCCCTCCTGTTCAGCTACTGACGGGGTGGTGCGTAACGGCAAAAGCACTGCCGGACATCAGCGCTATCTCTGCTCTCACTGCCGTAAAACATGGCAACTGCAGTTCACTTACACCGCTTCTCAACCCGGTACGCACCAGAAAATCATTGATATGGCCATGAATGGCGTTGGATGCCGGGCAACCGCCCGCATTATGGGCGTTGGCCTCAACACGATTTTCCGCCATTTAAAAAACTCAGGCCGCAGTCGGTAACCTCGCGCATACAGCCGGGCAGTGACGTCATCGTCTGCGCGGAAATGGACGAACAGTGGGGATACGTCGGGGCTAAATCGCGCCAGCGCTGGCTGTTTTACGCGTATGACAGGCTCCGGAAGACGGTTGTTGCGCACGTATTCGGTGAACGCACTATGGCGACGCTGGGGCGTCTTATGAGCCTGCTGTCACCCTTTGACGTGGTGATATGGATGACGGATGGCTGGCCGCTGTATGAATCCCGCCTGAAGGGAAAGCTGCACGTAATCAGCAAGCGATATACGCAGCGAATTGAGCGGCATAACCTGAATCTGAGGCAGCACCTGGCACGGCTGGGACGGAAGTCGCTGTCGTTCTCAAAATCGGTGGAGCTGCATGACAAAGTCATCGGGCATTATCTGAACATAAAACACTATCAATAAGTTGGAGTCATTACCTATTTTTTCATTGAATTTATTAATTTTTAGTATGTTTGCCACCGCCGATGCCTGCTGCCTGGCGCTGAATCAGGTTCAATCTCATCACTGACATTCATTTTTTCTTATGTTGTTCCGGATGTTCAAATTTCCTGATGATGATCTTCATGCTTATCTGCGTTCATCTGCGCCAGATTGCGCGTAATGTAGCACCATTAAATTAACACCTTCTGTAAGGATATCATCATGACTTCTTCCCGTATGCCCGCCCTGTTTATAGGCCACGGAAGCCCAATGAATGTTCTCGAAGACAACGTCTATACCCGCGCCTGGCGTCAGCTGGGGGAGACGTTGCCGCGGCCGAAAGCGACTGTGGTGGTATCTGCACACTGGTTCACCCGGGGAACGGGCGTGACCGCCATGGAAACGCCAAAAACCATACATGATTTTGGCGGCTTCCCGCAGGCGCTTTATGACACGCACTATCCGGCACCGGGCTCGCCTGCACTGGCAGAGCGTCTGGTCGAACTGCTGGCGCCTGTTCCTGTAGCGCTGGATAAAGAGGCCTGGGGCTTTGACCACGGCTCGTGGGGCGTGCTGATTAAAATGTATCCTGATGCGGATATCCCGATGGTGCAGCTCAGCATCGACAGCACCAAACCGGCAGCCTGGCATCTGGAAATGGGGCGTAAGCTGGCGACGCTGCGTGATGAAGGCATCATGCTGGTGGCGAGCGGCAACGTGGTGCATAACCTGCGCACGGCACGCTGGCACGGTGAAAATACGCCGTACCCGTGGGCTACTGCTTTCAACGATTACGTGAAAGCCAATCTGACCTGGCAGGGACCGGGTGAAGAGCACCCGTTAGTGAACTATCTGGATCACGAAGGCGGTTCGCTCTCTAACCCGACGCCGGAACACTTCCTGCCGCTGCTGTACGTTCTTGGCGCGTGGGATGGTCAGGAGCCGGTGACACTCCCGGTCGATGGTATTGAGATGGGTAGTTTGAGTATGCTGTCGGTGCAGGTAGGGTGAAAACATGCCCGGTGGCGCTACGCTTACCGGGCCTACAAAACCGTAGGCCGGGTCAGGCGAAGCCGCCACCCGGCAGATCTTACTCTACAAAAATATGCGGATAGAACCGTGACAGATCCTGCGTGATAAGCGCGCGATCTTCGCGAATGCCAATCCCGGCGGGCTGGTCGTTAATCAGCCAGCTGCCAATCAGCGTATAGCTGTCGCCAAACTTCGGCAGTTGATAGAATGCCTGGACGATCATCCCTTCTTCGCCGTACGGTCCTTCAACCGCTTCCACCGTTTTGCCGTTTTCGATAATCGACACGTTCGCGCCTTCGCGGGAGAAAATCGGCTTAACGACGTATTTCTCCATCGGCGGGAAATCATCTTCTGCAAAATACGCTGGCAGCAGGTTTGAGTGGTTCGGGAACATTTCCCACAGCATCGGCAGCAGAGCTTTGTTAGAGATAATGCTTTTCCATGCCGGCTCCAGCCAGCGCACGCCCGCATCTTCCAGCTTGGTGGAGAACATTTCGCGCAGCATGTATTCCCACGGATAGAGCTTGAAGAGGTTGCTGATCACCTGATCCTGCATATCCGTAAACTGACCTTTTTCTCCCAAACCGATATCTTCGATATAAAGGAATTCAGTCGCCACGTCGGCTTCGGCGGCACAGTCCTGCAGATACTGCACCGTTCCACGGTCTTCTTCCGTGTCGCGGCAGCAGGCGAGGTGCAGCAGGTTGAAGCCAAACTGCTCGCGCAGCTCGGCGAAACGCGCGATAAGCTTCTCCTGCAGGCTGTTGAACTGGTCGCTGCCTGCCGGCAGGTTTCCGGCGTTCATCTGATCTTCCAGCCAAATCCACTGGAAGAATGCCGCCTCGTACAGAGAGGTTGGCGTATCCGCGTTGTTTTCCAGAAGCTTAGGCTCGCCCACGCCGTCCCATGCCAGATCGAGGCGAGAGTAGAGCGAAGGCTGATTCGTTTTCCATGACTGACGGACAAAGCTCCAGGTGTGCTTTGGAATGCGGAATTTGGTCATCAGCTCGTCGCTGTCGATGACTTTCTCCACCACTTTCAGGCACATCTGGTGCAGTTCTGCGGTCACGTCTTCAAGCTTTTCCACCTGAGCGAGCGTGAGCTTGTAGTAAGCATCTTCACACCAGTACGGTTCCCCGTACATGGTGTGGAAGTTAAACCCGTACTCGGTCGCTTTTTCGCGCCAGTCCGGGCGCTCGGTAATACTGACTCGTTCCATGATCAGCCGCCCATTGAGCGACTAGAGGTGCCTGACGCACTGCGCTGCATGCTGGTCTGTTTCGCCACAGACTCACCAAACCCACCGCGAGTAATGGTGTTGGTGGTCGCAGGTTTCGGCGCCATTGCGGTTTTCGGAACGGTCACGGTACGGCCCGGGGTTGCTGCGCCGTAGCCTTTGCCGCTGGCATCGGTATATTGACCATAGGCCGGGCTGGCCGGGTTTTTCGAGCTAAACAGCGGCTGCTGCTGGTAACCCGCGCCGCCACCCATCAGGCGGCCCATCATGTAACCTGCCATTAATGGCATCCAGAAGCTGCCGCTGGACTGCGCCTGCGCCTGATTTTCCGGCGCCATACCTGCCTGAGCTGGCGTCTGCTGGCACTGGCCTTCACCAAACTCCGCCACACAGTCTTCACGTGAGGCATACTTCGGCGCAGTGCGTTCCGCTTCTTTCAGCGCGTTGGTGTACGCCGTCTTACATTCTGCGGCCTGACCGGTTGCAGCGGAACAGTCATCTGCGTTTTGATACAGCGAAACCGTTTCGTCGTTTTTCTCACAGCCTGCCAGCATAAAGACAGCCGTAACCGCCAGCGCAACGGGCGTGAGGTGGCGCGCATTCCAGCTTTTGCGGAACGACGCGTGATTAATCGTTTTTGTCCGTTTCATATTTGTCTTCCAGGACCCAGTGGTAATAACGCTCAGGATAGAGGATGAGTGGTTGAAAATGAAGCGAAGAGGGGCGGAATCAGGGGGATCTTTACGTTGGCTTACGTTCGGGTGTGATTTTGCGCCGGGTGGCGCTTCTGTATGACCGGATACATAGGTGACAGATCAGACCGGGAACATAGGTAACACTTTTAGTCTATCCGGAGCACACTCTGGGTTTTTCGGTCGTAGTACGCAAGCGTTATCCCATTAAAGATGATGGCCTCAAGGCCATCATCTTGTTCTTCCAGCATGATGTACTCCCCAGTCAGTGCTTCACTCAGGAACACCGTACCCTTTTTTCCCATATAGAGGGTCCCCCTCGATTTCACCCTGTAGACTGTACCTCCTTCCGGATAAGCATATTCAGGAACACGGCCATCCCAGTGTCGGTTTGAGGGTTGCCATACCGTTCCGGGCGTTGCTCCCGCCAGTGCTTCATGCGGCCTTTCGTAGTTAAATTCTTTCCGGTAGTCACTGAACCACCGCTGTTGTTCTTCCATCGTCATGAAGGTGTTGCCCTGTTTCACCGCACTTTTCAGGGAGCGGTGCATTCGCTCATGGCGGCCATTTTCTTCCGGATGCCCCTTTCTGATACGCTCCGGCCTGATGCCCAGCTTGATTAGCCAGACGGCAAGACGACTTAATCCGGCTATTCCTGTTCCCGCGAAGGGCTGGCCGTTATCGGTTCTAAGCACTTCCGGCAGACCATATTCCAGGAACGCATCCGTCAGGCACTCTCTGACAAAGGGTTCACTCTCACGGTGTGTTCCCCGGCAGCTGAGCAGATACCGGCTGTGATTATCGGTCAGGGTGAAAGGATGGCAGTACTCTCTGCTGAGCAGCCTGAACTTGCCTTTAAAATCAGCGCTCCAGACCTGATTGTTCTCACTGATGATGGTCAGGGGCTGGCGATTGCCTGGTGTTCTGCGTTTTCGTTTTTTATCCGGAACCAGGCCTTCGCGCTTGAGGATATCGCCGATAGTGCTGGCGGCAGGTACGGTAAAATCGACGTGATGATTGAGCAACCACATCCGCAGTTTTTTTGGCCCCCAGTCAGGGTGTTTTTGACGCAGGGCAGTCAGGTGTCCGGCGATATCATCAGGAACCGTCCGGGAGTGGGAGCGTGGCGCACGCGACCGGTCCGAGAGAGATGACAGGTCAGAAGGGTCAAAACGCTGAAGCCATTTATAGCCGGTTTTACGGCTGATGCCAAAAAGACGGCAAAGCGCGGAGAAGGAGTCCGTACCTGCATGGCAGGCACGGATAAAATCAAGGCGTTGCATAGGTCGGGTCTCAGTCCAGGGCATAGCGAGTCTCCTCTTCTATGCCAGTTATAACTGTTACCCATGTATCCGGTCTAAAGTGTTACCCATGTTTCCGGTTCATACCCTTCGCTTACCCGGCCTACGATTAAGTAGGCCCGATAAGCGAAGCGCCATCGGGCAATGCTTAATGACGGAACGGGTTAGAACCGCTGCTTGCGGGGGCCGTGCTACGCGCGGCGGCTGGCTGTGCCGCAGGGGTGCTACCGTTAGCGTTGAAGTTATCAACGGCGGCAACCTGATCCGGGTTCTCAGGCGCGACGCTTTCTGGCGACGTTGAAACCGGTTTGCCCAACGTGCTGTTCAGCATCTGCAGATCCTGCTCGTTCAGCGTACCCAGAGCCTGTTTGATGTTCAGCTGGTTAATCAGGTACTGGTAACGTGCGCTGGAGAGCTGCTGTTTCGCGTTGTACAACGTGGTGGTCGCGTCGAGCACGTCAACAATCGTACGTGTACCCACGGAGTAACCGGCTTCCATCGCGTCCAGGGAGCTCTGTGCAGACACCACGGCCTGTTTATAGGCATTGATGCTGCTGATAGAGGCGTTCACGTTGTTGAAGGAAGAGCGAACGGTCTGCACCACGTTGCGGTGCGCGCTTTCCAGCTGCTCGCTCGCGCCAACAAAGTTGTACTGCGCCTGTTTCACCTGCGAGTTAACCTGACCACCCTGGTACAGCGGCAGGGAGAAGCTCAGGCCCACTTTATTCTGGCCCATATTGCTGTCGTCATACTGTGACGTATTGGTTTTAGAGCCGCTGTAGCTGGTATCAGAGACGCCGGTAGACGCGCTCAGGCTCAGGGTTGGCAGGTGGCCGTCCTGCGCCTGACGAATTTGCTCGCGGGCCAGATCCTGGCTCAGACGCGCCTGCAGCAAGCTCAGGTTGCGGTTTTCCGCCTCTTTCAGCAGCGCGTTAACCGCCTGCGGTTTATCCGTCTTAAAGCTGTCCACGTTCAGAGAGGCCAGCTCAGGATAGTAGTTGCCGGTGACCTGACGCAGCGCTTCGAGCGCGTTGTCGAGGTTATTACGCGCGGTCACTTCGTTAGCCAGCACGGTGTCGTACTGTGAACGGGCGTTCTGTACGTCGGTGATCGCTACTAGACCCACGTTGAAGCGCTGGGTGGTTTGATCCAACTGACGGTAAATCGCCTGTTTCTGCGCTTCAGTGTAGGAGAGCGCGTCGATGGCGCTCAGCACGTTGAAATACGCGGTGGCCGTGTTCAGGATCAGCGTCTGCTGATCGGTCTGATAGGTGACGTCCTGAATACCCGCGCTCTTTTCCTGCAGGGTCAGGGCACGCCATTTGGACATATCAAACAGCGTCTGTGTTAATTGCAGTGAGGCGCTGGTAGCATTGGAGTTAACGCCGTTAGCGTCGCGGAAACCGTTGCTGTAGGTATAATCTGCACCTAAACCTAACTGCGGCAGCAGTGGGCTACGCGCTTCGTTAATCTTTTCAAACGCAGCATCACGATCGGCCGCTGATTTACGTAAATCAGGGTTGCCCAGACGTGCCTGCTGGTAGACCTGTAACAGGTTTTCCGCCTGGCTCATTGCACTGAAGCCCGTCAGGCTCAGGCCGATAAGGATGGGGAGCAATTTCTTCATTTGCATTCCTTGTTGTGAAGCAGTATTAGCGCTGATCTAATTAAAAAATAATTGCCGATTCTAACAGAATCATCCACACCAAAAGGTTGGCGTTACGTGCCATCTGGCGGTAATTTGCAACAATCTACCGGTAATGGTGCCAACTTACTGATTTAGTGTACGATGGTGTTTTTGAGGTGCTCCCGTGGCTTCCATCTCCATCAGTTGTCCCTCCTGCTCAGCTACTGAAGGCGTGGTGCGTAACGGTAAAAGTACTGCCGGACATCAGCGCTATCTCTGCTCTCACTGCCGTAAAACATGGCAGCTACAGTTCACTTACACCGCCTCTCAGCCCGGTACACACCAGAAAATCATTGATATGGCCATGAATGGTGTTGGATGCCGGGCAACCGCCCGCATTATGGGCGTTGGCCTCAACACGATTTTACGTCACTTAAAAAACTCAGGCCGCAGTCGGTAACCTCGCGCATACAGCCGGGCAGTGATGTGATTGTCTGCGCTGAAATGGACGAACAGTGGGGCTACGTCGGTGCTAAATCACGTCAGCGCTGGCTGTTTTACGCGTATGACAGGATACGGAGGACGGTTGTGGCGCACGTCTTCGGTGAACGCACTCTGGCCACACTGGAGCGTCTTCTGAGCCTGCTGTCGGCCTTTGAGGTCGTGGTATGGATGACGGATGGCTGGCCGCTGTATGAATCCCGCCTGAAGGGAAAGCTGCACGTAATCAGCAAGCGTTACACTCAGCGAATTGAGCGGCATAACCTGAATCTGAGACAACATCTGGCAAGGCTGGGACGGAAGTCACTGTCGTTCTCAAAATCGGTGGAGCTGCATGACAAGGTCATCGGGCATTATCTGAACATAAAACACTATCAGTAAGTTGGAGTCATTACCCAATCTACCATATAGCCTTACAAACGGCAGCCAAACAGCCTTGAAATTCACAATTTCATCACCATTGCTACCAGGACTCGACTCATGCAAAAACCAGAAAAGTTGCCCGTGACATTCGCCAAAAACGATGTAGAAATTATTGCACGAGAAACGCTTTATAGCGGTTTTTTTTCAATGGATCTTTACCGTTTCAGGCATCGCCTGTTTAACGGTGAAATGAGCGGCGAAATCAGACGCGAAATTTTTGAGCGCGGGCATGCGGCTGTCTTGCTACCCTTTGACCCAGTGCGTGACGAAGTTGTGCTGGTGGAGCAGATCCGCATCGCCGCGTATGACGTCAGTGAGAGCCCGTGGCTGCTGGAGATGGTGGCCGGGATGATCGAAGAGGGCGAGACGGTTGAAGACGTCGCCCGCCGCGAGGCGCTGGAAGAGGCCGGGCTGGTGGTTGGTCGTACAAAACCGGTGTTGAGTTATCTGGCGAGCCCGGGGGGCACCAGCGAGCGCTTGTCCATCATGGTGGGCGAAGTGGACGCCACGACGGCGGAAGGGATCCACGGTCTGGCTGATGAAAACGAAGATATTCGGGTTCATGTGGTGAGCCGGGAACAGGCTTATCAGTGGGTAGAAGAGGGGAAAATCGACAACGCAGCGTCTGTCATTGCCCTGCAATGGCTGCAACTGCATTATCAGACATTACGAAACGAGTGGAAAAAATGAAGCGCTATACACCTGACTTCCCAGAAATGATGCGCCTGTGCGAAACCAATTTCGCACAATTGCGCCGCCTGCTGCCGAGAAATGACGCACCCGGCGAAACGGTAAGCTATCAGGTGAGCAATGCGCAGTATCGGTTAACGATAACAGAATCAACGCGCTACACTACGCTGGTCGAAATTGAACAAACGGCGCCCAGCATTAGCTACTGGAGCCTGCCGTCAATGACGGTGCGCCTCTATCATGATGCGATGGTCGCTGAAGTGTGTTCGAGTCAGCAGATCTTTCGCTTCAAGGCGCGGTATGATTATCCGAATAAAAAGTTGCATCAACGCGACGAAAAGCATCAAATTAACCAGTTTTTAGCCGACTGGCTAAGATATTGTTTAGCACATGGAGCAATGGCGATTCCGGTTTGTTAGCGTCATAAACCTACCTAAGGACACCATTTGGAAAGCCTGTTGAACCTGACTGTTGCTGGTGGGGCGCCAGTCAGGATATTACAAATCACCGATACCCACCTTTTTGCCGAAAAGCATGAGACGCTGCTCGGGGTGAATACCTGGGAGAGCTATCAGGCAGTACTTAGCGCCATTCACGCTGAACATCGCGACTGCGATCTGATAGTTGCAACAGGCGATCTGGCGCAGGACCAATCCTCCGCGGCCTACCAGCATTTTGCTGAAGGCATCGCGAGCTTTAGCGTGCCTTGCGTCTGGCTGCCGGGAAACCACGATTTCCAGCCCGCGATGTACAGCTCGCTCCAGGACGCGGGGATTTCTCCGGCGAAGTGTGTTTTTGCGGGTGAAAAGTGGCAGATCCTGCTGCTGGACAGCCAGGTATTTGGCGTCCCGCTCGGTGAGTTAAGCGAGTTTCAACTCGACTGGCTGGAGACCAAACTGGCTGCCGAACCTGAACGTCATACCCTGCTGTTGCTGCATCATCATCCGCTCCCGGCGGGCTGCAGCTGGCTCGATCAACACAGCCTGCGTAACTCCGCCGCGCTGGATCGCGTGCTGACGAAGTTCCCCCGCGTGAAACATCTGCTGTGCGGACACATTCATCAGGAACAGGATCTCGACTGGAACGGGCGCCGCATGCTGGCGACGCCGTCGACCTGCGTGCAGTTTAAACCGCACTGTGCCAACTTTACGCTGGATACTATCGCGCCAGGCTGGCGCTGGCTGGAACTGCATGCCGACGGCACGCTGACCACGGAAGTCTGCCGTCTGGCAGGCGCGCAATTCCGACCAGATACCGCTTCAGAAGGCTATTGATGTCTACTCTCCTTTATCTGCACGGATTCAACAGCTCGCCGCGCTCCGCAAAAGCGACACAGTTTCGCCAGTGGCTGAGCGAGCATCACCCCCATGTTGAGATGATTATCCCGCAGCTGCCGCCTTATCCGGCGGAGGCGGCGGAAATGCTCGAATCCATCGTGCTTGAACACGGCGGTGAATCGTTTGGTGTGGTCGGCTCATCGCTGGGCGGGTACTACGCCACCTGGCTCTCGCAATGCTTTATGCTGCCGGCCGTTGTGGTGAATCCGGCGGTACGGCCATTTGAGCTGCTGAGGGACTTTCTTGGTGAAAACGAGAACCCCTACACCGGGCAGCAATATGTGCTAGAGTCACGCCATATTTACGATCTCAAAGTTATGCAGGTCGACCCGCTTGAAGCGCCGGATCTCATCTGGCTGCTGCAACAGACGGGTGATGAAGTGCTGGATTACCGCCAGGCAGTGGCGTATTACGCATCCTGCCGCCAGACTATAGAAGAAGGCGGAAACCATGCTTTCACGGGCTTTGAGAATCATTTCACCCAGATTGTCGATTTTCTTGGACTGCACAGCCACTGACAATCAATGCGAATTGCTAGTTTAAATCATGACGCAAACCTATAACGCTGATGCCATTGAGGTCCTCACCGGGCTTGAGCCGGTTCGCCGCCGCCCGGGGATGTACACCGATACAACGCGCCCAAACCACCTGGGCCAGGAAGTTATTGATAACAGTGTGGACGAAGCGCTGGCGGGCCATGCCAAACGCGTTGACGTCATCCTGCATGCCGATCAGTCGCTGGAAGTTATCGACGACGGGCGCGGCATGCCGGTGGACATCCACCCGGAAGAGGGCGTGCCTGCCGTTGAGCTGATCCTGTGTCGTCTGCACGCGGGCGGTAAGTTCTCCAACAAAAACTACCAGTTCTCCGGCGGTTTGCACGGCGTGGGGATCTCCGTGGTTAACGCCCTGTCCAAACGGGTGGAAGTGAACGTCCGTCGCGACGGTCAGGTCTATAACATCGCGTTTGAAAACGGCGAAAAGGTGCAGGATTTGCAGGTTGTCGGCACGTGCGGCAAACGCAACACCGGTACCAGCGTCCACTTCTGGCCAGACGAAAGCTTCTTCGACAGCCCGCGTTTTTCCGTTTCTCGCCTGACGCACCTGCTGAAAGCGAAAGCGGTGCTGTGTCCGGGCGTAGAAATCACCTTTACCGATCACGTCAACAACACCGAGCAGACCTGGTGCTACGCCGATGGTCTTAATGACTATCTGTGCGAAGCGGTAAACGGCCTGCCGACGCTGCCGGAAAAACCGTTCGTCGGTAACTTTAGCGGTGACACTGAAGCGGTGGACTGGGCGCTGCTGTGGCTGCCGGAAGGCGGCGAGCTGCTGACGGAAAGCTACGTCAACCTGATTCCCACCATGCTTGGCGGTACGCACGTCAACGGCCTGCGTCAGGGCCTGCTGGATGCGATGCGCGAGTTCTGCGAATACCGCAACATTCTGCCGCGCGGCGTGAAGCTGTCGGCGGAAGATATCTGGGATCGCTGCGCCTACGTGCTCTCCGTGAAGATGCAGGATCCGCAGTTTGCCGGCCAGACCAAAGAGCGTCTGTCGTCACGTCAGTGTGCGGCATTCGTCTCCGGCGTGGTGAAAGATGCCTTTACCCTGTGGCTGAACCAGAACGTTCAGGCGGCAGAGATGCTGGCTGAAATGGCGATTTCCAGCGCCCAGCGCCGTCTGCGTGCGGCGAAGAAAGTGGTACGTAAAAAGCTGACCAGCGGCCCTGCGCTGCCGGGCAAGCTGGCGGACTGTACCGCACAGGACCTCAACCGTACCGAGCTGTTCCTCGTGGAAGGGGACTCGGCGGGCGGGTCGGCCAAACAGGCGCGCGATCGTGAATATCAGGCGATCATGCCGCTTAAGGGTAAGATCCTGAACACCTGGGAAGTCTCTTCAGATGAAGTGCTGGCTTCGCAGGAAGTGCATGATATTTCCGTAGCGATCGGTATCGATCCTGACAGCGACGATCTGAGCCAGCTGCGTTACGGCAAGATCTGTATCCTCGCGGATGCGGACTCCGATGGTCTGCACATTGCCACGCTGCTGTGCGCGCTGTTCGTGAAGCACTTCCGCACGCTGGTGAAAAACGGTCACGTCCACGTGGCGCTGCCGCCGCTGTACCGTATCGACCTCGGCAAAGAGGTTTATTACGCGCTGACGGAAGAAGAGAAGGCGGGCGTGCTGGAACAGCTGAAGCGTAAGAAGGGCAAGCCTAACGTCCAGCGCTTTAAAGGGCTGGGTGAGATGAACCCAATGCAGCTGCGTGAAACGACGCTGGATCCGAATACGCGCCGTCTGGTGCAGCTGACCATCAGCGACGAAGACGAACAGCAAACGAATGCCATGATGGATATGCTCCTTGCCAAGAAACGTTCGGAAGACCGACGTAACTGGCTGCAGGAGAAGGGTGATATGGCGGATATTGAGGCCTGATGCCCTCACCCTACCCCTCTCCCACAGGGAGAGGGAATGGATCGTAGGCCCGGTAAGCGTGAGCGCCACCGGGCTTTTTTACATCAAAACTCCATCTTCACCGTAAACTGCACTTCACGCGGATCGCCGATTTGGTTGCCCAGATTATTGGTCGCGATAGATGACGTGTAGTAGGTCTTATCAAACAGGTTCTTCACGTTGACCTGCAGCGTCACCGGATACTGCAGCTTCATCTTGTACGCCGCAAACGCATCCGCCACGAAATAGCCCGGCAGATAATAATCCGCACCGTTGGTCGCTGAGCGACGGCTCACGCCATGCCCGCCGCCGCCGAGGGTCAGCGTATTCCCGGCAAACGCATTATGAATATCGTAGGTCAGGAACAGGGAACCGGTATGGCGTGGTACGTTTGGCAGCGGTTTACCCGCATAGTCCGGGTCTTCCAGCACTTTCGCGTCGGTATAGCCGTAGCTGGCGATAATGTTGGTGTTATCCGTCAGCGACCCGGCGAGATCCACCTCTACGCCCTGAGAACGCACGCGGCCCGCGGTTTTGGCGATGGTTTCGCCCCCGATGCTTTCGGTATACAGCACGTTGCGTTTGTGAATATCAAACAGCGCGATGTTGGCAGTAACCCCGTCGAACAGGTCGAACTTTGCGCCCACTTCGTAAGCATTCGACGTTTCCGGCGGCAGGTCGCCAATATAGCTCGCAATGGACGACTGCGGCATAAACGTCTGGGAGTAGTTAGCAAACAGCGAAACGGACGGCGTGAGTTTGTAAACCAGCCCCAGCTTTGGCGTCCACTGTTCGTCGCGACTGTCGGTGTTAACGTTGAAAGGACGGCCTTTACCGGCGTACTGGGTGTAATACTGATAGCGCATCCCGGCGACGGCGATCCATTTATCGGTCAGGTACAGGGCATCCTGCGCGTAGGCAGAGTAACTCTCCTGCTTCAGCGTCTGGTCGCTGTCAGCGGCGGAGACGGTTGTACACTTGTCGAGTTTGCCGTAAACCGGATGGTAAATATTGAATCCTTTGACGTTCTTACAGCGCATCATGTCCGTACGCAGCAGATCGTAATTTTCATACGACACGCCGGTCAGGATCTCATTGTAAAAGCCCGCGATATCCACGTTGCCCTGCAAATCCGCGCGGGTGCTGTGCATGCGCTGGGTTGAGCCCTGGGTCGCATCCACGCGACGGGTCAGGTTACCGGTTTTGGCATCGTAGGCCATTACGCGGGCCTGGTTATCGCTGTATTTATCCTGGCTGTAGCTGTAGTCGAACTTCGCGGTCCACTGGCTATTAAGGCGGTATTCCGCGTTAAGCTGAGCGAGATCGGACTGCCCGTCAGTGATGTTAAACGGCTCGTCAAAACGGGTATTGCGATTGACGTTCACCGGCTGTTTGGTGTTGAGGTCGAAGATCGTGCCGCGATCGAACGGCGTTTTATAGTCGCGGTGGGAATAGAGCACGGTCACCGTGGCATCATCGCCAAACCAAGTCAGGGAGGGGGCGATAAAGGTGCTGCGTTCGTTACCGAAATTGCGCCAGTAGTCCTCGTCCTGATACTCCCCTGTCAGGCGGTACGCCAGACGGGTCCCGTCAATCGGGCCGGTCACGTCAACCTGTCCGGTGCCGCCGCCAAAGCTGGAGGAGGTGGCAGAAATTGCGCCGCCGAAGGTTTTCTCCGGGCGTTTAGTGACGACATTAATCAGGCCGCCCGGATCGAGAATGCCATAAAGCGTTGAGGCCGGGCCTTTCAGCACCTCCACGCGTTCGGTAGCGGCGTTGAAGCTACGCGGCAGGACGGTACGCAGACCGTTGGTCATGATCGAGCCGTCGCGGTTCGCGCCAAATCCACGGCGCACAAAGGCATCCTGCGTACCGCCCAGGGTGTTGGTCTGAACCACGTTGCTGACGTTATACAGCGCTTCATCGAGCGTGGTAGCGTGCTGATCCGCAAGCACTTTATCGCTGACGGTATTCACCACCTGCGGGATATCCAGCATGGGCATGGTGGTCAGCGTCGCGGTGGAGGTGTTCAGCGGCTGGTAGCCGTTGGTGGCCTCCGCCACGGCAGTGGGATCGGCGATAACGGTAAGCGTTTCGCCGTCTTTAGCCGTATTAGCGTCTGCGGCCTGTACCAGCGGTGCGATAAACAGCAGAGAAAAGAGCGCGCGCCCTTTTACCCCAGAGAGTGAAGGTGTGAACGTAGCCATTACATCTGTTATCCCGAAATATCCGTGAATCACCTCCACGGAAGAATGTGTGAGTCATTGCCCTTAATGGTCTGCTCGTTAGCCAGAACCGGCATCGAACATGTAATTGAGAATCATTCAATCATGCAGTCATGTAGTAGTAAATGAAAAAAGATAAAAATTGGCTACACAGGCGAAACGTGACGAAAATACAAAAGGTTAACCATTTAATTGATTGAAAAATAGATACTTATTTGTGTTTTGTATCGCGTATCAATGCCCCGTTATCCCTGGTTTTTCAAGGGTATTTCTTCACTTGACTACTACATGACGCGGCGGCAAACTCTCAAAAGAGAATGATTTTTATTTATATTTATTGCTGTTTTTCATTACGTTGGCATTCACGTGGCTCACAACACCCAAAAACCGGGACTGGTTCTGGAGAATCTTTCTGCCGGTTACCAGAAAAAAATCATCGTTGATGATATCTCCCTTACGATCCCGCAGCAGAAAATAACCGTTCTGGTGGGCGCGAACGGCTGCGGAAAATCGACGCTGCTGAGTACGATTGCGCGCTTACTCCAGCCGCTGGGCGGCGCGGCCGTTCTCGACGGCAAGGCAATCCACGCGCAGCCGACGAAAGCGGTCGCCCGCCAGCTTGGCATCCTGCCGCAGTCGCCGCTGCTGCCGGAAGGGTTAACCGTTTTCGAGCTGGTCTCGCGCGGGCGTTTCCCGTGGCAGAATTTTATGCGCCAGTGGAGCGACGAAGACGAGCGGGCAGTGGAAGAGGCGCTGCGCCTGACCGGCACGGCGGAGTTTGCCCATAGGCCTGTCGAGAGCCTGTCCGGCGGCCAGCGCCAGCGCTGCTGGATCGCCATGGCGCTGGCGCAGCAAACGCCGTATATCCTGCTGGATGAACCGACAACCTTCCTCGATCTCCGTTACCAGGTGGAGATCCTGGAGCTGCTGCATACGCTGACCCGCGCGCATGGACGTACCGTGGTAGTGGTGCTGCACGATCTTAACTTCGCCGTGAATTATGGTGATTCACTGGTCTTTTTACGCCAGGGAAAAGTGGAGGGCGTGTTACATGAGGGCGACGTCTGCACGCCGGCGTTGATTAAAGCGGTATTTGATGTCGACGTGCATATGTCCATCAATCCGCTGACCGGCAAACCGTTCTTTATGCCGTTCCGCCAGGTCACGGAACAGCCATGATGCGCACCTCTCTGGCTTTCCTGCTTTTCACCTTGCTGCTGGCGATGGGCGCGATTGCGCATCTGGGTATCGGTGCGCGTTTTATCGCCCCGAAGACGGTGGTGGAGGCCTTCTTCCATTTCGACCCGCGCAATTTCGACCATAACATCATTATCAAACTGCGGCTGCTGCGTCTCTGCGGCGCGATGGTGACAGGTGCTGCCCTCGGCGTCGCGGGCGTGCTGCTGCAATCCGTGATCCGCAACCCGCTCGGCGAACCGCATATTCTGGGGCTCAATGCCGGGGCGGCACTGGCGGTGGTACTGACGAGCGCGCTTGGGCTAACGCTGCCGTTTGGACGCCCACTGATTGCCGCCGCTGGCGCCGCTGCGCTGTTTCTGCTGGTACTGATGTTCTCCTCGTCCGGCCGCGCCGGGCTCACGCCGATGAAGGTGACCCTGTGCGGCGTGGCGATGTCGGCGTTTGCCGCGTCGATTACCGCCACGGTGCTCATTCTGGATGAACAGACGCTGCTCGCCATGCGGACCTGGCTGGCGGGAGATTTAGCAGGGCTTAGCGGTGAAACGATCGCCGCTGCCCTGTGGGTGGCAGCCATGGGGTTTGTGCTGGCGCTCGGGTTATCGCCCTCGCTCAATATGCTGGCGATGGGCGACAGGATGGCGCAGGGGCTGGGCGTGTCGCTGCTGAAAACCCGCCTGCTCGCTCTGCTTTCTATCGCGCTGCTCTGCGGGGCGGCGGTCTCCCTCGCCGGGCCGATTGGCTTTATCGGCCTTGTGGTGCCGCAGCTCATTCGCCGTGTGGTGTCGGTCGATCTGCGCGTGATGGTGCCGCTGTCTGCCTTGTGCGGGGCACTGGTTCTGCTGCTGGCGGACATTGCTGCCCGCACGCTGTTTACGCCCTGGGAGCTGGCAACCGGCATCATGACTGCCCTGGTCGGCGCGCCCGTCTTTATCTTCATGGCTGCAAGGATGTTCAAATGAACCGGGCTGGATTGCGTGCGTTACGCGTGGGGGCTTTCTCGGCGCTGGTTCGTCCAAAAGCGCTGGCGTGCCTGGCCGTCCTGACGCTGGCGGCCTGCTTGCTAACCGCTTTTGGCCTGACGCACGGCTCGCTTCCCGTCCCCGCATCCGCCATCGGGCGAGCGCTGTTTTATCCCGAAAGCCTGACCCCAGAGACGCACTACATCGTGATGGATATCCGTCTGCCGCGCCTGCTGATGGCGGTACTGTGCGGCGCGATGCTCGGCATGGCTGGCGCGGCAATGCAGTCCATTACCCGCAATGGCCTGGCGGACCCGGGGCTTATCGGCGTGAAAGAGGGTTGTAGCGCGGCGGTACTGCTGCTGATTTTTCAGTTTCCGGCGCTGGGACTAGGCTGGCGGCCGCTGGTCGGCATAGCCGGAGGCCTACTCACTGCGCTGCTGGTGGTGGCCCTGGCGCGTGATATTTCGCGTCCACGATTCATTCTGATCGGCATCGGCGTTTCATGGGCCTTCGCCGCGGCAATGGGCGTCTTTATGACCACGGCGGACGTGCGCGACGTGCAGACGGCGATGCTATGGCTGGCGGGAAGCCTGCACGCGGCAAACTGGACGCTGGTCAGCATTGCGGCGGCCTGGTCGCTTCCGGCATTTGCGCTGCTGTTATTAACCGCCCGCGCTGCCGACGTGGCGCTGCTCGGCAACCACGCGGCGGCGGGACTGGGGGTGCGCACAAACCGACTGGCGCTGCTGCGCGTTCTCGCCCCGGTGGTGCTGACGGCGGCCTGCGTCTCCTGCGTGGGCAGTATTGGTTTTGTCGGGCTCATTGCGCCACATATGGCGCGCCTGCTGCTGCGCGGCGGGCAAACCGCGCTCCTGACGGGAAGCGCCGTGCTGGGGGCGCTGCTGGTGCTGCTGGCGGATAACGTCGGGCGGCTGGCATTCCTCCCGCTGCAGCTGCCTGCGGGCATTGTGATTTCACTGATTGGTGGACCCTTTTTCCTGCTGCTGCTCTGGCAGCGTCGGGACAGATTTTAGGAGACTATGATGCGCGTACTGTTTGCGATGCTGGTGCTGGTAGGCTTTGCGGTGGGTGCGGCCGAGCCGACCCAGACGTTTACGGACGATCTGAACCGGAAAGTGGTGGTACCGGTACATCCGAAACGGATCGTCTCGTTACACGATCTGGATATCACCATTCCACTGATTGAGCTTGGCGTACCGCCCGTGGCGAGCCATGGCCGCACGCGACCGGACGGTAGCCACTTTCTGCGGTCCAGCGGCATGTTGACCGGCGTCGACTTCGATAATTCCGACATCAAATTTATCGGCACTGCCGATATCGACATTGAGGCCATCGCCGCGGTAAAACCGGACCTGATCATTACCGAGCCGACCCGCAACACGCCGGTGGAGCAGCTGGAAAAAATAGCCCCGACGGTGAGTATCGATCATCTCGACGGCGGCGCGCCGGAGATCTACCGCAAACTGGCGCAGCTGACGGGCACGCAGGCGCGGCTCAAGGTTCTTGAACGCCGCTATCAGGAACAAATCAAGGCGCTGAAGGCGACTATCGACACACGCAAAATCACCGTGTCGGTGATTCAGGCTAATCAGGGGAAAATCAACGCCATGCATAGCTACCATTCGCTGGGGCGCGTCCTGCGTGATGCCGGGTTTACCTTCCCGCCGCTGATTGAGTCCATCCCGGAGGGCGGACGGATTGACGTCAGTGCTGAACGGCTGCCGGAGCTGGATGCTGATTTCGTTTTCGCTACCTGGCGCGGGGATACGGGCGGCAAACCGCAGGATGAGCTGGCAGCAATGTATGCGGTCATGCCCGGCTGGTGTCAGTTCCTGAATGCCTGCCGAACCGGCCACTACGTACTGATCTCGCGCGAAGAGGCCATCTCGAACTCGTTCGCCTCGTTAGGGCTCATGGCCGCGCAGGTGCAGTCGCAGATTGCCGGACGTCCTTTGCCGGAGGCGTCACGATGAGCCGAAAAGTCGATGTTTTCGGCGACCGCCTCCGCTCGCGGGCGCACCAGCTTACGCCGCGGCTGCTGCTGGTGGCGCGCTATATCAATGAAAATCGTGAAGCGGTGATGGAACAGACGGCGATGGAGATCGCGACGCTGCTTAAAACGTCGGATGCCACCGTCGTCCGCGCCATCCAGGCACTCGGTTTTGGTGGATTGCGCGATCTCAAGCAGACGCTGGAGCAGTGGTTTGGTCCGGTGGTGACCTCCAGCGAAAAAATCTCCACCACGGTGAATACGCTTACCAGCGACGTCAATGCGAGCATTGATTTCGTGCTGGAGGGGCACCAGCATACCTGTAACGTCTTGTCTGAACCCCACAACCGCCTCGCGATGGCGCAGGCGGTCTCACTGCTGGCTCAGGCGAGGCAGGTTGCCCTGTTTGGTATTGGCGCGTCCGGGGTTCTGGCCGAATACACCGCCAGATTGTTCAGCCGGATGGGACTCCCCGCCATGCCGCTCAACCGTACCGGGATAGGGCTTGCGGAACAGTTGATTGGGCTCCAGCGCGGCGATGTGCTGATCATGATGGCGCAAAAATCTGCGCATCGGGAAGGACAAACC
The DNA here is from genome assembly GCF_001729765.1 of Enterobacter kobei. Lineage (NCBI taxonomy): Bacteria > Pseudomonadati > Pseudomonadota > Gammaproteobacteria > Enterobacterales > Enterobacteriaceae > Enterobacter > Enterobacter kobei. Next base: position 4,061,129 of record NZ_CP017181.1, on the reverse strand, counting down.
ACGCTGCGCGAGGCGAAACGCCTGGGGATCCCCACCGTTTTGCTGACCAATGCCACCGACTCACAATTCAGTAAAGAGGCCAGCGTGGTGATCCACGTCCCGCGTGGCGGAGAGAAGGGTAAAATCCCGCTTCATGGCACGGTGCTGCTGTGTCTGGAGATGATTGTTTTATCCGTTGCCTCCACCGAACCGCAGCGCACCATTAAGTCGATGAAGCGTATCAATGAGTTGCATCGTGGGTTAAAGCCGGGGAAGAAAAGCGGTTAAAAACAGTCGGGGGTCCCCCCCGACTCGTGGATCACGCTTTAGGAATACGCAGCGTCTGGCCCGGGTAGATTTTATCCGGGCTGGAGAGCATCGGGCGATTGGCCTCGAAAATCTTGTTGTACTGGTTGGCATCGCCGTACACGGTTTTGGAGATAGCGCTCAGGGTATCGCCGGATTTTACCGTGTAGTAGGTGGCTTCATCTTTGGCATCGGTCGCGGTGATATTGTTCTCCACTTCGCTGACGCCCGCGATGTTCCCGACGGCGACCTGGATTTTCTCTTTCTGCTCCTGGGTCAGCCCGTCGCCCGTTACGCTGGCTTTGCCGTCGGTAACGTTAACCTGGACTTTGTCTGAACCGGGAATGTTGAGTTTCTTGAGGTGCTCGGTGATTTTGTCGCCCTGGCCTTTATGATCGGTCAGGTTATCCCACAGCTTTTCGCCTGCTTCTTTTACGAAGTTAAAAAGACCCATTCCATCCTCCTGTTAATCATGAAGTCAGAATAAGCATAGCAGTTGAGGTTTAAGGTGCGAAAAAAGCCCGGTGGCGCTAACGCTTACCGGGCCTACGGTTCAGGTTTTGTAGGCCGGGTAAACGCAGTGCCACCCGGCAAATTCCACGAACTTAAACCCCTTGCTCCAGAATACGGATGTGGGTCTCCAGCACGTCACCTTTCACCGCATCGCTCCACGCTTTCATATGTGCGGTCTGCAAATGCGCTTCAAGATGGGCGACGGTTTCCCACTGCTCAACCATGATAATGGAGTCTGGCGCGGTGGCCTGGAAGCTTGCGTCAGTAGCGGCGTCCACCATCGGCGCGTAGCCGTGGCAGCCTTCTTCTTTCAGTACGGTTGGGATAATTTTCGCGAACTGATCCAGCACCGCCTGACGGTGATGTTGACCTGGACGAGTACGGATTTCTGCGATTACTGTAAGCATGGTTACTACTCCTTTAATTCCAGGCTACCAGTTAAGCAAAAATTTTCGCGAGATGCTTGCGATATTCTGCGATATAGCTCGGGACGTCCGGCATTTTAATTACGTCGTTGACGATAAAGGTCGGCAGCGGATCCATCCCCAGGAACTGGTTCGCCTTGTGGAACGGCAGATACGCGCCGTCGACGCCCACGCCTTCAAAGAACTGATCTTTTTCGGTGAAGGCTTCCAGAGGAGCGTTCCAGGTCAGGGAAAGCATATATTTTTTGCCCTGAATCAGACCGCCGGAACCGTATTTTTTCGACGCGTCTGAACGGGTGCGGCCGTCGCTGGCATACAGTGAACCGTGACCTTCGGTGAAGACGTCGTCCATGTACTTTTTCACCGTCCACGGTGCGCCCATCCACCAGCCCGGCATCTGCCAAATCACTACGTCGGCCCACAGGAAGTTCTGCACTTCCGCCTTCACGTCATACTCGCTGTCCGCACGCACGACCTTAACATCATGCCCGGCGTCGCGCAGGAAACCATCCGCGACCTCGGTCAGGGTGTCATTCAGTTGGCCTTTAGAGTGCGCAAATTCTTTTGCGCCGTTGATAATCAAAATGTTGCTCATTATTTGTCCTCGTGACTGAGAGTATGCCGGGTATTCTACGCGCGAGGACGGAGCGGAAAAATGAGCAAAATGTGCAAAGTCTTTTGCGTTAAATGCAATAATCTTTTACCAGCTGACGTTCACTTCGAAGCCGCCTTCAGGGGCGTTGCCCAGCGCGACGTGCATCCCGTGCAGGGCGGCGATGCGTTTCACAATGGATAACCCCAGCCCGCTTCCGGTGGCATCCTGACCTGGCGGACGGTAAAAGCGCTCGCCGAGACGCGCCAGCGCATCGGGGGAAATACCCGGGCCGTTGTCGCGCACGGTAAAGCGACGCGCATCCAGCGTCACATCCACCACGCTGCCGCGCGGACTGTAACGGGTGGCGTTATCCAGCAGGTTACGTACCAGCAGGCTCAGGAGCAGTTGCTGACCCGTGCGCGTCACCTCTGGCGCGTTAATGTTCAGACGAATATCAATGCCCGCCTGCTGCGCCGGAGGGTAGATATCCATTACCGCGGACTGCAGCAAATCGGCCATCGCTATCTGTTCTACACCGTCCAGGCTGTCCAGCGAGTCCAGACGCGACAGCGTGAGGAGCTGATCCACCAGGCGGGACGCGCGATCGATGCCCGCGTGCAGTTGCGTCAGCGCTTTTTCCTGCGCCTGCGGATCGTCCTGAGAGAGCTGCGCCACGTCGGTTTGCACCTTCAGCGCCGCCAGCGGGCTGCGTAATTCATGGGCGGCATCGGAGGTAAAGCGGCGCTCGCGGGTCATCATCTCCTGGGTACGCGCAAAGAGATGATTCAGCGAGTCGAGCAGGGGGCGCACTTCCGCCGGTACGCCCTGGGTGGGCAGGGCATCGGTGGCATCCGGCGAGCGCGCGCGCAGGGTCTGTGCCAGCTTTTTCAGCGGTTTCAGTTCCCGACTCAGCAGGACAATAAGCAACAGCAGCATTACCGGCAGCGCCACCAGCCAAGGCGTCAGCTGTGAGCTGACGACGTCGAGCGCCATATCCTGCCGGTACTCCCACTCCTGGCCGACCACCACGCGGTATTTCCCGTCTGGCGAGGTTAGCCATAAAAAGCGCCATTCGTCGTTATCGTCCTGAAGCCGTCCGTCGTCAAAGCCGTCACGGCGATAGTGATACGGGATATCGCGGCCGTTTTCGCCGTCGTTCAGGAGCATCGTGCCGTCTGAAGCGTAAATCGCAAAGGCCAGCGCGTCGTCGTCAAGATGCCCGTGTTTGGCTTTTTTCGGCACCTCTCGCATGCGCGCTGGCGCATGAAGCTCGTCCAGTTCCATCGTCAGCAGTCGTTTGGCAAACAGCATCTGCTGCGTATCGAACAGCTTATCCAGCTTGTGGGTGGTCTGCTGCCAGGCCACCAGGCTGGCGGCGAACCATGCCGTTAGAGAGAGGACTAAAAACAGCAGCGTCAGGCGCAGCTTCAGGCTCAATTTCATGCGTCACCCAGGGTATAACCGATGCCGTGTACGGTGCGGATAAAGTCGCTTCCGAGCTTGCGGCGTAAATGATGAACATGGACTTCGACGGCATTGCTGGAGACGTCATCGTCCCAGGTATAGAGTTTTTCCTCGATCAGCTTGCGCGGCAGTACCCGGCCTGCGTTACGCATTAACAGCTCCAGCAGCGCGAACTCTTTAGGCTTAAGCGTTAACGTTTCGCCATCCAGCGTGGCGATAAGGCTCGCTGGATCGAGCGTGACCTTGCCGTGGCGCAGTTCGCTGCGTGTCTGGCCGTGGCTGCGGCGCACCAGCGCTTCAAGGCGGGCAGCCACTTCGATCAGGGCAAAAGGCTTACAGAGATAATCGTCCGCCCCGAGGCGCAGCCCTTCAACACGCTGGTTCAGCGCATCCCGCGCCGTCAGGATCAGTACCGGCTCGCTGTGTCCGCCTTCACGCCAGGCGCGCAGAATGTCCAGACCGTCAATTTCCGGCAGCGTCAGGTCCAGCACCACGGCATCATAGGGCGCGGAAGCGAGCGCGGCCTGCCCGGTTTTCCCCTCGGTAAACCAGTCCACACTAAAGCCCAGTTTGCTTAAGCCCGCTTTGATGCCATCGCCGATGAGCTTGTCATCTTCTACCAGTAAAATGCGCATGTTCCCTCCTTGATGCCGCCAGTAAACCCTCTCTAAGCGGCTGGTGTACAGTAAAAATAAATAAATTTTCCCCTTAAGAAGTTGTTAAGGATTACCCTGTTTAATGGACTGCGAAACGACATTAAAGGGAGAGATTACGATGAAAAAATTCGCTGCAATTACTGCCATCATGATGATGACCACCGCGCCGGTCTTTGCTGCTCAGGGCGGTTTTAGTGGCCCATCCGCCACGCCGGCCCAGACGCAAACTCAGCAGGGCGGTTTTGTCGATAACAACGCCAACCTCACCACCGCGGCTAAAGTGAAAGATCTGAAGGACGATGCCTGGGTGAAGCTGCGCGGGAACATTACCGAGCGCCTGTCCGATGACCGCTACACCTTCCGCGATGAGTCCGGTACGGTGGTGGTCGAAATTGACCACAAGCGCTGGAACGGCGTGACCGTGACCCCGCAGGATAAAGTGGAGCTGCAGGGTAAAGTCGATAAAGACTGGAACGAGTTTGAAATCGATGTGAAGCAGGTTATCAAGCTGAACAAATAACCCGAAAAGGGCCGCTCACCCGGCCCTTTTTCTTTGTGACTCAACTCGTCAGATAGGGTAGTATCTGCGGCAATATTGCCTGAAACCCATCGGTTTCTGAGTTGAGGAATCACACGTAATGAGCGATATGGCAGAGCGCCTCGCGCTACATGAATTCACGGAAAACGCCTACCTGAACTACTCCATGTACGTCATCATGGACAGGGCGTTGCCGTTTATCGGGGATGGCCTGAAGCCGGTTCAGCGCCGCATCGTCTATGCGATGTCCGAACTGGGGCTGAACGCCACCGCCAAGTTCAAGAAATCCGCCCGTACCGTCGGTGACGTGCTGGGTAAATACCATCCGCACGGCGACAGCGCCTGTTATGAAGCGATGGTCCTGATGGCGCAGCCGTTCTCTTACCGCTATCCGCTGGTGGATGGTCAGGGGAACTGGGGGGCACCGGACGATCCGAAATCCTTCGCGGCGATGCGTTATACCGAATCTCGTCTCTCTAAATATGCCGAAGTGCTGCTGGGCGAGCTGGGTCAGGGAACCGTTGACTGGGTGCCAAACTTCGACGGTACGATGCAGGAGCCGAAGATGCTGCCTGCGCGTCTGCCAAACATCCTGCTGAACGGTACCACCGGTATTGCGGTCGGTATGGCGACAGATATTCCGCCTCACAACCTGCGTGAAGTGGCGAAAGCCGCCATCACCCTGATTGAGCAGCCTAAAACGTCGCTCGACGAGCTGCTGGATATCGTTCAGGGGCCGGATTATCCGACTGAAGCGGAAATCATCACCTCGCGTGCGGAAATTCGCAAAATCTACCAGAACGGTCGCGGCTCCGTGCGCATGCGCGCGGTGTGGAATAAAGAAGACGGCGCTGTGGTGATCACCGCGCTGCCGCACCAGGTTTCCGGCGCGAAAGTGCTCGAGCAGATCGCCTCCCAGATGCGCAATAAAAAGCTGCCGATGGTGGACGACCTGCGCGACGAATCTGACCACGAGAACCCGACCCGTCTGGTGATCGTGCCGCGCTCCAACCGCGTGGACATGGAGCAGGTGATGAACCACCTGTTTGCCACCACCGATCTGGAAAAAAGCTACCGCATCAACCTGAACATGATCGGCCTTGACGGACGCCCGGCGGTGAAAAACCTGCTGGAGATCCTCTCCGAATGGCTAACGTTCCGTCGCGATACGGTCCGCCGTCGTCTTAACCATCGTCTGGAGAAAGTGCTGAAGCGCCTGCATATCCTCGAAGGTTTGCTGGTGGCGTTCCTCAATATCGACGAAGTCATTGAGATCATCCGTACCGAGGACGAGCCGAAGCCGGCCCTGATGTCGCGCTTTGGCATCAGCGAGACGCAGGCGGAAGCGATCCTCGAACTGAAACTGCGCCATCTCGCCAAACTGGAAGAGATGAAGATCCGCGGTGAACAGAACGAGCTGGAAAAAGAGCGCGATCAGCTGCAGGCGATCCTCGCGTCCGAGCGCAAGATGAATAACCTGCTGAAGAAAGAGCTGCAGGCGGATGCTGATGCCTTCGGCGACGATCGTCGTTCTCCGCTGCACGAGCGCGAAGAAGCGAAGGCAATGAACGAGCATGACATGCAGCCTTCCGAGCCGGTGACCATTGTGCTGTCGCAAAGCGGCTGGGTGCGCAGCGCCAAAGGCCATGATATCGACGCGCCGGGTCTCAGCTACAAAGCCGGAGACAGCTTTAAAGCGGCGGTGAAAGGCAAGAGTAACCAGCCGGTGGCGTTTATCGACTCCACCGGTCGCAGCTACGCCATCGACCCTATCACGCTGCCTTCCGCGCGCGGCCAGGGCGAACCGCTTACCGGTAAGCTGACGCTGCCGCCGGGGGCGACGGTTGATCATATGCTGATGGAAGCCGATGACCAGAAGCTGCTGATGGCGTCTGACGCGGGTTATGGCTTTATCTGTACCTTTAACGATCTTGTGTCGCGTAACCGTGCCGGTAAAGCGCTGATTAGCCTGCCGGACAACGCTCGCGTGATGACGCCGCTGGTGATCGAGAACGAAAGCGATATGCTGCTGGCGATCACCTCCGCCGGACGCATGCTGATGTTCCCGGTCAGCGACCTGCCGGAGCTGTCGAAAGGGAAGGGCAACAAGATCATCAACATCCCGTCGGCGGAAGCCGCGAAAGGTGAAGATGGTCTGGCGCACCTCTTCCTGCTGCCGCCGCAGAGCACGCTGACCATTCATGTTGGCAAGCGTAAGATCAAACTGCGCCCGGAAGAGCTGCAGAAAGTGGTGGGCGAACGCGGTCGTCGCGGTTCGCTGATGCGCGGCCTGCAGCGTATCGACCGTGTGGAGATAGATTCACCGGCGCGCAGCAGCGCGGGTGACAGCGAAGAGTAGTCTCGTGATATCCCCCTCCGTCCGGAGGGGGAAGTTCAATAAAATTTCCCGTAAAATCGTTGTTAATTCGTGCGTTGCGATTAACAATACGCGCTCGTAATAAAGTCCTTACCTGGCCACAGGTGAAGTATAATTGTCAGCTGTTGGGGCTTCAGAGGTCGCTATGCTATATATTGTTCGTCTTATTCTTACCGTTATCTACTGTATTCTGGTCTGTGTTTTCGGCTCAATTTATTGCCTGTTCAGCCCGCGCAATCCTAAGCACGTTGCCACCTTCGGCCATATGTTCGGCCGCCTTGCACCGTTGTTTGGTCTGAAGGTTGAAAAACGCCTGCCTGAAGGGGCAGAGAACTTCGGTAATGCCATCTATATCGCCAACCATCAAAACAACTACGATATGGTGACGGCCTCCAATATCGTTCTGCCGCCGACCGTGACGGTGGGGAAAAAGAGCCTGCTGTGGATCCCGTTTTTTGGCCAGTTGTACTGGCTGACCGGTAACCTGCTGATCGACCGTAATAACCGCGCAAAAGCACACAGCACCATTGCGGAAGTGGTGAATCATTTTAAAAAGCGCAAAATATCCATCTGGATGTTCCCGGAAGGAACGCGTAGCCGTGGGCGTGGCCTGCTGCCGTTTAAAACGGGCGCTTTTCATGCCGCAATTGCGGCGGGTGTTCCAATTATTCCTGTGTGCGTTTCCAATACTTCGAATAAGATTAATCTCAACCGCCTGAATAATGGTCTGGTGATTGTCGAAATGTTGCCGCCTGTCGATACCCGCAAATACGGTAAAGACCAGGTACGCGAGCTGGCAGCACATTGCCGCGAGCTGATGGCTCAGCGTATTGCGCAGTTGGACAAAGAAGTCGCAGAAAGAGAAGCCGCCGGTAAGATTTAATCCGGCGTTAAAGGGAAAACGAATTCCCGCGTTGTTAGTCGTTTCAGATGGAGCTTATATGTCACTCAGTCGGCGTCAGTTTATTCAGGCTTCGGGGATTGCCCTCTGTGCGGGTGCGATGCCGCTGACAGCCAGCGCCGCCGGGCAGCAACAGCCGCTGCCCATTCCGCCGTTGATTGAATCCCGTCGCGGCCAGCCGCTATTTCTGACGCTACAGCGCAGCCACTGGTCTTTTACCCAGGGCACGCGCGCGCAGGTATGGGGCATTAACGGGCGCTACCTCGGGCCAACCGTTCGCGTGTGGAACGGCGATGACGTTAAGCTCATTTACAGCAACCGCACCACTGAAAATGTTGCCATGACCATCAGCGGTTTACAGGTTCCAGGCCCGCTGATCGGTGGCGCGGCGCGCATGATGTCTCCCAACGCCGACTGGGCACCCGTCCTGCCGATCCGCCAGAGCGCGGCAACGCTGTGGTATCACGCTAACACGCCTAACCGCACGGCGCAGCAGGTCTATAACGGTCTGGCCGGGATGTGGCTGGTGGAAGATGAGGTCAGCAAGTCGCTGCCGATCCCGAACCACTACGGCGTGGATGATTTCCCGATCATTATTCAGGATAAGCGCCTGGATAACTTTGGCACGCCGGAGTACAGCGAGCCGGGGAGCGGTGGCTTTGTTGGCGATACGCTGCTGGTAAACGGTGCGCAAAGCCCGTATGTCGAAGTTTCCCGCGGTTGGGTGCGTCTGCGTTTGCTTAATGCCTCTAACTCCCGTCGTTATCAGCTGCAGATGAGCGATGGCCGCCCGCTCCACGTGATCTCCGGTGACCAGGGCTTTTTACCTGCGCCGGTCTCCGTTAAGCAACTGGCGCTGGCGCCGGGGGAACGTCGGGAAATTCTGGTGGATATGACCAACGGGGATGAAGTCTCTGTCACCTGTGGCGAAGCCGCGAGCATTGTTGACCGTATTCGCGGGTTCTTCGAGCCGTCGAGCATTCTGGTCTCAACGCTGGTGTTAACCCTGCGTCCAACCGGCCTGCTGCCGCTGGTCACCGATAGCCTGCCGATGCGTTTGCTGCCGCAGGAGATCATGGGCGGTTCGCCGGTGCGCAGCCGTGATATCAGCCTGGGCGACGATCCGGGCATCAACGGCGCGCTGTGGGACGTCAACCGTATCGACATCACCGCCCAGCAGGGCACCTGGGAGCGCTGGACGGTCCGTTCAGATATGCCGCAGTCGTTCCATATTGAAGGGGTGTCCTTCCTGATCCGTAACGTCAACGGTGCGATGCCGTTCCCGGAAGATCGCGGCTGGAAAGATACCGTCTGGGTGGATGGTCAGGTCGAACTGCTTGTCTACTATGGTCAGCCTTCGTGGCCGCACTTCCCGTTCCTGTTCCATAGCCAGACGCTGGAGATGATGGATAGGGGCTCCGTGGGGCAGATGTTGATCAACCCCGCGCCATAACCCCCTGACATTCCCGGTTCGCCGGGAATGTGTTATGCCCGCCAGAAAAAGCGCGAGAACAGAATCAGCACCGGGTAGATTTCCAGACGCCCTAAGATCATTGCCGCGCACATCAGCAGTTTTGCCCCTTCGGTTAAGGTGCCAAACGTTGATGCTGTCTCGCCAAAACCCAGTCCCATATTGTTGATACAGGCGGCAACCGTGGCGAATGACGTAAACAGGTCATAGCCCATCAGATTAAGCGCCCAGACAAAAAATCCGGTAATCATCACGTAGAGAAAAAAGAAGCTCCATACCGAACGCAGAACGCGTTCATTCACCACGCTTTTGCCCACCTTAATACTCAGCAGCGCGCGCGGATGGGCCAGCTGATTCATCTCCTGAATACTCTGCTTAAACATAATGAGAAAACGCAGCGCTTTGATCCCGCCGCAGGTCGAGCCGACGCAGCCACCAAAGAAGCTGGCGCTCAACAGTAAAAAGATGGTGTGGGCAGGCCATTGGGCATAGTCGGCCGTCGCGAGACCGTTATCGGTCATCATCGAGCTGGCAAGGAAGAAAGCGTGTACCAGGCTATCCGTGGGGTTGTACATTCCCGCATGCCAGACCTGCCAGGCGGTGATGAGGATAATCACCGCGGCGGCACTGAGAAAGAATTTGACCTCCGGGCTGCGGCGGATCGGCTTCAGGGTGCGTCTGACAATGGCGACGTACCAGAGGGTAAAGTTAAAGGCAGAAAGCAGCGAAAAGGCCCCGGCAACCAGTTCAATTGCGTGGCTGTCATAAAAGCCAATGCTCTCGCTGCGGGTAGAAAACCCGCCCAGTGACACAGTTGAAAGCCCGTGACAGATGGCGTCAAAAACGGGCATCCCCGCCAGCCAGTAGGCCAGCGTGCAGGTCACGCCCAGCGCGAAATAGGTCAGCCACAGGGTACGCGCAGTATCGGCAAGCCGGGGCGTCAGGCGCTCCTCTTTGAACGGCCCGGGCATTTCTGACTGATACAGCTTCATGCCCCCGATGCCCAGCAGCGGCAGTACCGCGACGGCCAGCACGATGACGCCTAACCCGCCAATGAAGTTGAGCTGGGCGCGATAATAAAGGTACGACTTAGGCAGGGCGCTGACGTCCCCGATCACCGTTGCCCCGGTGGTGGTGATTCCGGACACCCCTTCGAAGAGCGCATCCGCAAAAGAGAGATGCAGACCATCATCCATCCAGAGCGGCATGGCGCTGATCACTGAAAACAGCAGCCAGAACAGCACAATGATCACGAAACCGTCACGGGTGCGCAGCTGTATGCCAGCGTGACGGGTCGCCCGCCAGGTTAACCCCCCGAGGCTGAAAAAGGTCAGAAACGTGGTTAAAAACGCAAAGTAGGTCCGCTCTTTGTGCAGCAGGGCAATGACCATCGGCGGCAGCATTGAAAGGCTGTACAGCAGAACCAGGAAACCGCAGAGGTGGAGCACAACCCGCAGTTGAGACACATGTAACGAATCGTTGAACTTCACACGGAAACTCCACGCCAGAATGCCTCCCGGCGGCAGAGAACCGGAGGCGTCAGGGGTAATTATGATGCAAAATTAACAGGGCGCTGTATTTTAACGACTTCCGCGATTTTATGTCTGCTTCCTGCATCCTTTTCTTCAAATTGGACGGATGAACAGCGTATAATCCCGCTCCTTTTGTCTATTTTTTCTTCGGAAGCATTATGAGCGCCATTTCCCTGATCCAGCCGGATCGTGACCTCTTCTCCTGGCCCCAGTACTGGGCGGCCTGCTTTGGACCGGCGCCGTTCCTGCCGATGTCCCGGGAAGAGATGGACCAACTTGGCTGGGACAGCTGCGATATCATTCTGGTCACAGGCGATGCCTATGTTGACCATCCGAGTTTCGGCATGGCCATCTGCGGCCGTATGCTCGAAGCGCAGGGCTTCCGTGTGGGGATCATCTCCCAGCCTGACTGGAACAGCAAAGACGACTTTATGCGTCTGGGTAAACCGAACCTGTTCTTCGGCGTGACCGCGGGCAACATGGATTCGATGATCAACCGCTATACCGCCGACCGTAAGCTGCGCCATGACGATGCCTATACGCCGGATAACGTGGCGGGCAAACGTCCGGACCGCGCTACCCTCGTCTATACCCAGCGCTGTAAAGAAGCCTGGAAAGACGTGCCGGTGATCCTGGGGGGCATTGAGGCGAGTCTGCGACGCACCGCGCATTACGACTATTGGTCAGATACCGTTCGCCGCTCGGTGCTGGTGGATTCCAAAGCCGATATGCTGATCTACGGCAACGGTGAACGTCCGCTGGTGGAAGTGGCGCATCGTCTCTCGCAGGGTGAACCGGTGAGCAGCATCCGCGACGTGCGCAATACGGCCATCATGGTGAAAGAGGCGCTGCCGGGCTGGAGCGGGGTGGATTCCCGCATCATTGATATGCCGGGCAAAATCGATCCTATCCCACACCCGTACGGCGAAGATTTGCCGTGTGCGGATAATAAACCGGTTGAGCCAAAGAAAGCGGAAGCAAAGGCGATTGTCGTGCAGCCGCCGCGCCCGAAACCGTGGGAAAAAACCTACGTGCTGCTGCCGTCTTACGAGAAGGTCAAGGCTGACAAAGTTCTCTACGCCCATGCGTCCCGTATTTTGCACCACGAAACCAACCCGGGCTGTGCCCGCGCGTTAATGCAGAAGCACGGCGAGCGCTTTATCTGGATCAACCCGCCAGCGATCCCCCTCTCCACCGAAGAGATGGACAGTGTCTTTGCGCTGCCGTACAAGCGCGTACCGCATCCGGCGTACGGCAACGCCCGCATCCCGGCATATGAGATGATCCGTTTCTCGATCAACATCATGCGCGGCTGCTTCGGCGGGTGTTCATTCTGCTCTATTACCGAGCACGAAGGCCGTATTATTCAGAGCCGCTCTGAAGATTCGATCATCAATGAGATCGAAGCGATTCGCGACACGGTGCCAGGCTTTACCGGTGTGATCTCCGACCTTGGCGGTCCAACCGCGAACATGTATATGCTGCGCTGTAAGTCGCCGCGCGCGGAGCAAACCTGCCGTCGTCTCTCCTGCGTCTATCCGAGCATCTGCGAGCATATGGATACCAACCACGAGCCGACGATCAATCTCTATCGTCGCGCGCGCGACCTGAAGGGCATCAAGAAGATCCTGATTGCCTCCGGGGTGCGTTACGACATCGCCGTGGAAGATCCGCGCTACATCAAAGAGCTGGCGACCCACCATGTGGGCGGCTACCTGAAGATTGCGCCGGAGCACACCGAAGAAGGTCCGCTGTCGAAGATGATGAAGCCGGGTATGGGCAGCTATGACCGCTTTAAAGAGCTGTTCGACACGTATTCAAAGCAGGCGGGCAAAGAGCAGTACCTGATCCCGTACTTTATCTCCGCGCACCCCGGCACGCGTGATGAGGATATGGTGAACCTGGCACTGTGGCTGAAGCAGCGTCGCTTCCGTCTGGATCAGGTGCAGAACTTCTACCCGTCACCGCTCGCCAACTCGACGACCATGTATTACACCGGCAAGAACCCGCTGAGTAAGATTGGCTACAAGAGTGAAGAGGTGGTGGTGCCAAAAGGGGATAAACAGCGTCGTCTGCATAAAGCGCTGCTGCGTTATCATGACCCGAAAAACTGGCCGCTGATCCGCCAGGCGCTGGAAGAGATGGGTAAAAAACACCTGATCGGTTCACGCCGCGACTGCCTGGTACCGGCCCCGACGCTGGATGAGATGCGCGAAGCGCGTCGCCAGAACCGCAATACGCGCCCGGCGCTGACCAAGCACACGCCGATTGTGCATCAGCGTTCGAACGGTAATTCGAATGCGAAGAAGCCCGTGAAGCGCAAAGCGTAAATAAAAAACCCCGGCTTGCCGGGGTTTTTTATGTAGACACGTAGGCCGGGTAAGGCGAAGCCGCCACCCGGCTTTTTTTAACCGCCAAACTGATCCGGGTCCGGCCCTAAGCGTTTGCCCTTCTCCAGCTTCGCAATCTCACCCAGCTCATCTTTGTCCAGGCGGAAATCCCAGACGTCGAAGTTCTCGGCAATACGTGATGGCGTGACTGATTTCGGAATAACGACCAGGCCGTTGTCCAGATGCCAGCGAATGACGATCTGTGCGGGCGTTTTGCCGTATTTATCCGCCAGGTCGCGGATGATTTTCTGATCGAAGACCCCCTCGCCACCCTGCGCCAGGGGGCTCCAGGATTCAGTCTGGATCTTGTGGGTCGCATTCCAGGCGTGAAGCTGGCGCTGCTGCATCAGCGGGTGCAGCTCGATCTGGTTAATCACCGGTGCGATGCCTGTCTCATCAATCAGGCGCTGCAGGTGATGAACCTGGAAGTTACAGACGCCGATGCTTTTCACCAGCCCCTCTTTTTGCAGTTCAATCATCCCTTTCCAGGCATCAACATAATGGTCGATGGCGGGAACCGGCCAGTGCATCAGATACAGATCGACGAAATCGAGCTGAAGTTTCTCCAGACTCTCCTGCAGGGCTTCGCGAGGGCGTTTTTGATCGTCATTCCACAGTTTCGTGGTAATGAATAATTCATCGCGGGGGACGCCGGCGCTGGCCAGTGCAGTGCCTACGCCGTCCTCGTTTTTGTAGGCGGCGGCGGTATCAATTGACCGATAGCCGACTTCCAGGGCTTTATGAATGGCGGAGACGACCTCGTCGTTACCGGCTTTCCATACACCTAGCCCCAACTGGGGCATCACGTTGCCATCCTGCAGCTTGATTACGGTTTGGTTTGCCATTTTTCCTCCTTCAGGTGCGCATCGCCGGAGGGGGGCTCCGGCGATGGGGTGTGCATTAAGTCTGGACGAAATGTCAAAAAACGAAAGTCGGGAGGACAAAAACGCTTAGCGTGCCGCTTCGTAGATACGGCGGCTGACGTCCAGCGTGATGTCACCGTGCTCGCCCAGTTGGGTCATGCCGTGCGCGTCGAGTTTCTCCAGCAGAGCAGGGATAGAACTGCCATCCAGGCCGTAGCCAGACAGGCGCGTTGGTACGCCCAGGCTTTCGAAGAAGTTGCGTGTCGCTTCGATGGCCGCGTCAATACGCGCATCGTCAGAACCCTCGGTGATGTTCCACACGCGCTCTGCGTACTGCAGCAGTTTGGCGCGTTTGGTATCCCGTTTTTCGTTCCACAGCGCAGGCAGAACCACCGCCAGCGTCTGAGCGTGATCGAGACCGTGCATCGCCGTCAGTTCGTGACCCAGCATGTGGGTCGCCCAGTCCAGCGGCACGCCTGCGCCGATCAGACCGTTCAGCGCCTGCGTTGCCGCCCACATGACGTTGGCACGAACGTCATAATTTTCCGGCTCTTTCAGCGCTTTCGGACCTTCTTCAACCAGCGTCAGCAGAATGCCTTCCGCGAAACGATCCTGAATTTTGGCATTCACCGGGTAGGTCACGTACTGCTCAACGGTGTGAACAAAGGCATCAACCACACCGTTCGCTACCTGACGTGCAGGCAGGGTATAGGTGTAAACCGGGTCGAGGATAGCGAAGACAGGCTGCACGTGCTCGTTCATAAAGGCCTGTTTGTCACCGGTGGTTTTACGGGAGATCACTGCGCCTTTGTTGGATTCGGAACCGGTGGCTGGCAGGGTCAGCACGGAGCCCATCGGGATTGCGCTTTTAATGTCGCTGCCGCGGGTTTCCAGGATGTGCCACGGGTCAACGCCGTCAGCGTAGTGCGCTGCCGCCGCGATGAACTTCGTGCCATCCAGAACGGAACCGCCACCGACCGCCAGCAGGAAAGTAATGTTTTCTTCACGGGCGATTTTTACCGCATTCATCAGCGTTTCGTAAGACGGGTTTGGCTCGATGCCGCCGAACTCACGCACGTCCAGACCGTCCAGGGCGCTGTAAACCTGATCCAGCACGCCGGTTTTTTTCACGCTGCCGCCACCGTAGGTGATCAGGACACGCGCATCAGCGGGGATCTGCGCACGCAGGTCAGCGATTGCGTCTTTGCCAAACAGAATGCGGGTTGGGGTATGGAGATTAAAATTGTTCATTGCTCGTTCCCTTTAGTGGGTGAAAAACCGTGGCGGCACTGATGCCTGCCTGATGCTGCACATTGTGGCGCTCCGGGACCAGGCTCTCAATGCACATTCCTGCCAATGTCTTGCCCATTTCTACAGAGCGCTGGAGAAACCTCGGGAAAGTGCGCAAACTGTGAAAGTCGGAAAACGTACCCGGAGTAACGAAAAATGAACCGTGAAGCGATCTGCCTTCAGCTTACCGCGCAGATTAAGAGACTGATAGATAATAAAAATAGTGTCAGCGATCCGTTGCCTGATATTCGTCTGCTCTATGGCACGCAGCCCGGGACGCGCACGCCAGTGATGTACCAGCCGGGCATCGTTTTTCTCTTTTCGGGCCATAAAATTGGTTATATCAATGACCGCGTGTTCCGCTACGACACCAATGAATATCTGCTTCTGACAGTACCTTTACCCTTTGAATGTGAAACTTTCGCGACAGAGGAGGTCCCGCTGGCGGGTATTCGCGTTAATGTCGATATCCTTCAGTTGCAGGAACTGCTGATGGAGATAGGCGAAGATGAACTCTTCCAGCCGTCGATGGCTTCAAGCGGGATTAACTCGGCCACGCTGTCTGAAGAGATCCTGTGCGCCATCGAGCGTCTGCTGGACGTCATGGAGCGGCCGCTGGACGCGCGTATCCTGGGCAAGCAGATCATTCGCGAAATTCTCTATCATGTACTGCTGGGCCCCGGCGGGGGAGCGCTGCTGGCGCTGGTGAGCCGACAGACCCACTTCAGTCTGATAAGCCGCGTGCTCAAGCGTATTGAGAGCCAGTACACGGAAAACCTCAGCGTCGATCAGCTCGCCGCGGAAGCGAACATGAGTGTCTCGGCGTTTCACCATAACTTTAAATCGGTGACCAGCACCTCGCCGCTGCAATACCTCAAGACCTACCGGCTGCATAAGGCGCGGATGCTGATGATCCACGACGGCATGAAGGCCAGCGCGGCGGCAATGCGGGTGGGCTATGAGAGTGCGTCGCAGTTTAGTCGGGAGTTTAAGCGCTATTTCGGCGTCACGCCGGGAGAAGATGCGTCGCGTATACGAACGATGCAGGGCGCCTGACGAGAAACGTAGGCCGGGTAAGGCGTAGCCGCCACCCGGCTTTTGTTTATGCGCTGCAGTACTTTTTCTTAATCACCACCGCAATGGTTCCCACCAGCCCGGCTACCAGCAGGAAAATCGGCAGCACCATCAGGAATGTCATCACCTGATCTTCATGGTGTTTCACAAAGGGGATCATATTCAGCGCGTAGCCTAACGTGGTCACGACCCCCACCCACAGCAGGCCGCTCAGCCAGTTGAAGAACTGAAAACGGCGGTTCGACAGGCCGGAAATACCCGCCATGGTGGGCAGCAGGGTGCGAATAAAAGCCAGAAAACGTCCGGCCAGCAGCGCCAGCAGGCCGTGTCGGTCAAACATACAGGTCGCCCGCTGATGATATTTATGCGGTAACTGCGCCAGCCAGCCTTTTACGACGCGCGTATTCCCCAGCCAGCGGCCCTGCAGATAGCTCAGCCAGCAGCCCAGGCTCGCGGCAGAGGTGAGGATAACCATCGTTGGCGTAAAGTCCATAACGCCTTTACCGATCAATGCCCCGGCAAGCAAAAGCAAACTGTCACCGGGTAAAAACGAGGCTGGCAGTAATCCATTTTCCAGAAACAGCGTTGCGAACATCACGAAATAGACGACGCCTATAACGTGCGGATCCGCCAGTGCGGCAAAATCATGTTGCCAGAGCGCCGCGATAATATCTTGAATAACAGCCATGGACTTTCCTGTGGAACAGCAGAGATAACGCTATTGTACTCCCAATTATACCTGCCGGGATTGATCGCAGGCGCAACTCATGCAGACTTTTCTGCTTGCAGTGTTAAGAAAAGCGTCCGGGGAGTACATTTTCAGCGAGCACTCTACACGATACGTTCAAACCCTGCTGATAAATCCGCAATTAAATCGTCCACATTTTCTAAACCGATGTGCAGGCGAATCAGGGTGCCGCTGAAGTCCACTTCGCCGCCAGGGCGCAGAGCCGCGATTTGCTCCGGCTGATTAGGCAGGATCAGGGACTCAAAACCGCCCCAGGAGTAGGCCATGCTGAAGAGGGTAAAGTGATCCAGATAGTTTGCCAGTTCGTCATTATCTAGCCGTTTTTTAAGCACAAACGAGAACAACCCGCTGCTGCCCGTAAAGTCACGTTGCCAGAATTCATGGCCTTTACTGCCCGCAAGCGCAGGATGATTAACGCGCTCAACCTGTGGATGCTGAGCCAGCCACTCTGCCACTTTCAGGCTGCTTTCATGGTGTTGACGCAGGCGAACCCCCAGCGTGCGGATACCGCGGCTGGTCATGTAGGCTGTATCTGCATCGACCATCTGGCCCATCAGGTAGGCATTTTCACGCAGCTGATCCCAGCAGCGCGCGTTAGATACTGCTGTGCCAATCATCCCGTCTGAATGGCCAATCAGGTATTTCGTCGCCGCCTGAATCGAGATATCAATGTCGAATTCCAGCGCTTTAAACAACACGCCCGCCGCCCAGGTGTTGTCGATCATGATGATCGCCTCCGGCGCTTTGCTGCGCACGGCCTTCACGATAGCCGGTACGTCGTGCACTTCCATGGTGATTGAACCGGGAGACTCCAGGAACACGATGCGCGTGTTTGGCTGAATAAGTTCGGCAATGCCTGCGCCAATCAGCGGATCGAACCACCCGGTAGTGACGCCGAGTTTACTGAGTATTTTGGTGCAGAAGTCCTGGCTGGGTTCATAGGCGGTGTTGGTCATCAGGATATGGTCGCCCTGTTCCACAAACGCCAGAATGGTATTGGCGACCGCAGCCGCACCGCACGGGAACAGCGCGCAGCCCGCACCGCCTTCCAGCTCGCACATCGCTTCCTGCAGAGAAAAATGGGTTAGCGTGCCGCGACGGCCATAAAACAGCCCGCCTTTTGCGCGGTTACGCGTGGCGATTTTTTTCTCCTCAACGGTGTCAAACACCAGGGAGGAGGCGCGTTGAATCACGCTGTTAACCGAACCCTGCGTATATTTTTTGCTGCGTCCGGCCTGTACCAGCGTGGTATCAAGATGCTTCTTAGTCATGTTCGCTAACCCTGTTTTTATACGTCTGGACGTCCAGACTACCACGATTGTGAAAAACTTCACCCGCATGCTTATCGAATAAGCAGAAAATATTAGCAAAAAACCGCATAAGAAATTTTTACTGCGTAAGCGCAAGGAAAGTGAGCGAAAATTACGGCACCATGCAAATACTAATGAGAACTACTATCAATTCGACGACGTTTTGATATTATTACGTTCAGATTTTGTGATTTGCGTCCTGGAGATACAGAGTGGGTAATAATTTGATGCAGACGGATCTCTCCGTTTGGGGCATGTATCAACATGCTGACATCGTGGTTAAGATTGTGATGATCGGCCTGATTCTGGCGTCCGTTGTCACCTGGGCTATCTTCTTCAGCAAAAGCGCCGAGCTGCTTTCGCAGAAGCGTCGCCTCAAGCGGGAACAGCAGCAGTTGGCAGAAGCCCGCTCTCTGGATCAGGCGTCTGATATAACCTCATCCTTCCACGCAAAAAGCCTGACCACCCTGTTAGTGAACGAAGCGCAGAACGAGCTGGAACTCTCCGCTGGCAGTGAAGATAACGAAGGCATTAAAGAGCGTACCGGTTTCCGTCTGGAGCGTCGCGTTGCGGCCGTTGGCCGACACATGGGACGTGGTAATGGTTATCTGGCTACCATTGGCGCAATTTCGCCGTTCGTCGGTCTTTTCGGTACGGTCTGGGGCATCATGAACAGCTTTATCGGTATCGCTCAGACTCAAACCACCAACCTGGCGGTTGTTGCGCCCGGTATCGCAGAAGCGCTGCTGGCGACGGCGATTGGTCTGGTCGCGGCGATTCCGGCAGTCGTTATCTATAACATTTTCGCGCGTATGATTGGCAGCTACAAAGCCACGCTCGGTGACGTTGCCGCTCAGGTTCTGCTGCTGCAAAGCCGCGATCTCGACCTGAATGCCAGCGCCGTGAAACCGGTGCATGCGGCGTCTAAACTGCGCGTAGGTTGATATTATGGCGATGCGTCTAAACGAAAATCTGGACGATAACGGTGAAATGCATGAGATCAACGTGACGCCGTTTATCGACGTCATGCTGGTTCTGCTGATTATCTTTATGGTCGCTGCGCCGCTGGCGACGGTGGACGTGAAGGTGAATCTGCCGGCCTCGTCCAGCCAGCCGCAGCCGCGTCCGGAAAAGCCCATCTATCTTTCGGTGAAAGCGGATAAATCGATGTTCCTGGGTAACGAACCGGTAACGGATGCTTCGGTTATTCCGGCGCTGGATCAGCTAACCGGCGGCAAGAAAGACACCACCGTCTTCTTCCGTGCGGACAAAACCGTCGACTACGAAACCATGATGAAGGTGATGGACACGCTGCATCAGGCGGGTTATCTGAAGATTGGACTGGTCGGCGAAGAGAAAGCGGCCAAAAAATAGTAAAGAAGCTGGCGAAAGCCGGCTTTTTTTATGTCTGTCGGTTTATGCGTTTTTATTATCCGTCTGCGCGGCAGAGGAGGTTGCCAGCGTGTCTTCGTCGAGCGCAACGCAGGTGACGTTTGAGGTACGGTACTCACCGGCTGACAGCTTGCGCGTCAGGCGCAGGGTGGCGACTTCTCTGGCAAGCAGATACTGATAGTTGGCCTCGAGCCGGCCCAGCAGCTTCTCTTTCAGCTCGGGTTGCTGCTCGATGAGGCTATTTATCACCGCACCGTAAATCTCTTCTTTGACCTGTAGCGGGTAAATCTCGCGGCGATTCTGCCATTTCAGCCGCACCAGCGTCGCCGGAATCGATACCAGGTCTTGCGTAATACGCGTCATCTCGATATTTTTTGTGTTTCTCAGGGCGTCGAGATTTTGCTTTAAGATAAATTCATCACTTTTTTTATCATCTAAAGTCAAATAAACGTCGTTGTCTTTAACTTCTTTCACGTTAATCTTCCCCAAGGGTATAAAAAATAGGGTTGTTTTTTTCACGCGTAATTAGATTAAGCCAAATTTCATTGCCCGCTTCATTTATTTCTTTTGTTTTTTCAGCCATTATTTGACTTAGTTTCTGGGCATCTATTTCGCCTTCAGCCTGGAGGTCATTCAGCAGGTGGACGAAGGCCTCAATTTTTATAGCGCGAAATAAGCGGTCTTTTATATGGCGATCGTGCTCCTCCAGCAACATATTACGGGATTTGCCAGTGCGGGAAACACCAATTAATATATCAGGCTCGAAATCGGAGAGCTTTCTTTTCCCCTGAGTGAAACTGGCCTTTTTTTCTTCTTCCGTCGGTTGCTGTTCCACAGGCGTAATGTGGTACTTAGCCGGGACGAGATAGTCGGGCAGCATTTTTTAATTTCCTTTATTTTCAACAGGGTGGGGTTGGTAAAGGCGTGAGATTCGTTGACAATATCATGAGGCAATTTTAAAATCAAAAAAAATGGAGCCAACCCATGAACAGCATCTTTTTTACGGTCATCACATTACTATTACTGACCGCTGGTGTGCTTTTATTGATGCAGGAGTTCAATAAAACGAAAGTGTCGAAAGACACCAGTGAACCTCCACAGCCTGAACTGATGACAAAAGAGGAAGGTGAAGACCATTTCTCTGTTTTGATGAACTCTGTTACGCCTGTCTGGTACTGGCGGGTAAATCACGAATATATCGACTTTTTACACGCGACAATTAAGCGTATGAAAATGTCCGAAATTAATGACACGCCCGGTCTGTTTGAGGCGCAGCGTCGTTGCAGCGACCTGAATTCAGCGGTTTATAAATATTACGACAATATCAAAAAGCGCTGTCTTAACGGAGAGAAGGTCTCGTATTCAGACCTGGACGTATTAAACCTTCGCCAGTGTTTTCGTGAGTTCAGTCTGGAAGCCTACCCCGAACTTGTGGTGCTGGTCTGGCCGGAGTATGCGCGTCCGGAGGTTAATCCGGACAACGTCTAAGTCATGAACAGTTGAGTTCTTGCAAATAGCCAGTGCCGTTGAGATATACTGGGCGCTGGTTTCTTTTGCAAACAGGACTTTATGGAACGCTTCTTTGAAAATGCCATGTACGCCTCCCGCTGGATACTGGCTCCCGTCTATTTTGGCCTTTCGCTGGCACTTATCGCGCTGACGATTAAGTTTTTTCAGGAAATCCTGCATGTTCTGCCGAACATTTTTTCCATTGCTGAAGCGGACCTGATTCTGGTTCTGCTGTCGCTGGTGGATATGACCCTGGTGGGGGGATTGCTGGTGATGGTGATGTTTTCCGGCTACGAGAATTTTGTCTCCCAGCTTGATATCGACGAGCGCAAGGAGAAGCTCAACTGGCTGGGCAAAATGGATGCCTCGTCGCTGAAGAATAAAGTGGCAGCGTCGATTGTGGCGATCTCCTCTATCCACCTGTTGCGCGTGTTTATGGACGCGAAGAATGTCCCGGATAATAAACTGATGTGGTACGTGATTATCCACCTGACGTTTGTGCTGTCGGCGTTTGTGATGGGGTATCTGGATAAGATCAGTAAGAAGTAAAGTGCATATCCCTCTCCCCAGAGGGGAGAGGGCATCAATCTGCACTATTTATCCGACGACGCCTGCCACAGATTCAACTCCCCATCCGCAACATGCTGGTCAATCCGCGTGAGTTCGTCCTCTGTAAAGCGCAGGTTATCCAGCGCCCGGACGTTCTCCTCAAGCTGTTCCGGACGGCTGGCACCAATCAGCACTGACGTTACGCGCGCATCTTTCAGTAACCAGCTCAACGCCATTTGCGCCATGGTCTGGCCACGCGCCTGTGCCATCTCATTGAGCAGACGAAGACTGCTCAGGTTGGCGTCGGTCAGCATCTTCTCTGTCAGCCCGCGCACCTTATGCCCTTCTCGCTGCATGCGAGAACCTTCCGGAATGCCGTTCAGGTATTTCCCGGTCAGCAGACCCTGCGCCAGCGGGGTAAAGGCGATGCACCCCGTACCGTTTGCTTCCAGCGCATCCAGCAATCCGGTCTTATCGACCCAGCGGTTAAGCAGGTTATAGGACGGCTGGTGGATGAGCAGCGGGATCTTCCACTCGCGCAGTAACCCGGCCATTTTTTGAGTGCGCTCCGTTGAGTAGGACGAGATCCCGACGTACAGCGCTTTGCCGCTCTGCACGGCGTGGGCTAGCGCTGAGGCCGTCTCTTCCATCGGCGTATTTTCATCCACGCGGTGGGAGTAGAAAATATCAACGTACTCGACCCCCATGCGTTTCAGGCTTTGATCGAGGCTGGCGAGCAGGTATTTGCGTGAACCGCCTGAACCGTACGGCCCCGGCCACATGTCGTAACCAGCTTTAGTGGAGATGATGAGCTCGTCGCGGTACGCGGCAAAGTCCTCTCGCAGCAGGCGGCCAAAGTTCTCCTCTGCGCTCCCTGCCGGTGGGCCGTAGTTGTTTGCAAGATCGAAATGGGTAATGCCGAGATCGAAGGCTTTACGTAGCAGTGCGCGCTGGGCATCGAGAGGCTGGACGTGGCCGAAGCTATGCCATAAACCCAGCGACAGCGCGGGCAGACGCAGGCCGCTCTTTCCACAATAGCGGTACTGCATGTTCTCGTAGCGGTCAGGGGAAGGGTGCCAGGACATGATGTCTCCTTTCTTATTTAATGAATTTTCGAAACAGCGTTTTTATTCTGCGTTTATCAAATCATAAATTGTTCACAGAAGCGATGACAGGGTTTAACCCCTTCATATTGAAAGGTAATAATTAACCATGGCTGTGCGACCTGTGAAGCCGCGCTAATTAAAAATAATCACAAAAGGTTATAATTTCCGCGCTGCCTGCCGATAAAGAGAGAAGTACTCGCCTCTGGGCGAATTCACCCTCACGGCAAGGAAATCTTATGAATATGCTACGTAATTTCACGATCCGCTTCGTCATGCTGACGATTCTCGGGATCTTTTGTTTAATGTGGGCGGGCGTTGGGCTGTACAGCACCTGGTCTTTGTCACGCGTTTCAGAGGGCAATGAAGTTGATCGCCATCTGGTGAAACAGATGACGGTACTGAGCCAGGGCAACGATCAGTATTTCCGCTTCGTGACCCGCCTGAGCCGCGCAATGGAAGTCAAAGCCGCTGGCGGCACGCCCGATTTGTCCTCCGCCCAACAGGCGCTGGATAACATGGGCAAGAAACTGGCCGAGATGAAAGCGATGTCACCCGGCCCGATGGATGAGGCGATCGCATCCCGGGTGATCGGCTCCTGGCAGGCGCTGCTCGACCAGGGCGTGACGCCGCAAATGGCGCAGGCGAAGCAGGGGGCTCTGGAAGGCTACCGCCAGCAGGCCAACAACGTCACGCCACCGTTGAGCCGTGCGTTCGGTGCGGCTGCCGAGGCGTTCAACACTGCCGCTGCGAACACGCTCGACAGTACCCGCGTGGTGGTGGACGGCCTGACCAGTATGACCCGCACGGTGATTATCGTCGCCACGATTATCGGTCTGCTGATTCTGCTTTTTACCGACCGTTACCTGGTGGCGATGCTGGTAAAACCGCTGGAGCGTATCCGCCAGCAGTTCCGCCAGATTGCCCAGGGCGATCTCAGCCAGCCCATTGCGCCGTTCGGCCGCAACTGTGTGGGACAACTGGTTCCCCTGCTGAGTGCCATGCAGGACAGCCTGCGTGAAGCCGTCAGTACGATTCGCTCGGGCAGTGAAAATATCTGGCGCGGGGCGACGGAAATCTCCAGCGGCAATAACGATCTCTCTTCGCGTACCGAAGAGCAGGCTGCCGCGCTGGAAGAGACGGCGGCCAGCATGGAACAGCTGACCGCCACCGTGAAACTGAACGCGGAAAGCGCGCGTCAGGCCAGCCAGCTTGCCGATGTGGCTTCAACCACTGCCAGCCGCGGCGGTTCGCTGGTGGAAGAGGTGGTTACCACCATGAGCGGTATTTCCGAAAGCTCGAAGAAAATTGCTGAAATCACCAACGTCATCAACAGTATTGCCTTCCAGACCAATATCCTGGCGCTCAACGCAGCCGTTGAAGCGGCACGCGCGGGCGAGCAGGGCCGCGGTTTCGCCGTCGTCGCGGGGGAAGTCCGTAATCTGGCAAGCCGCAGCGCCAACGCGGCCAAGGAAATTGAGGGGCTGATTGCTGATTCGGTTAATCGCGTAGAACAGGGGGCACAGCTGGTGGGCGACACGGGCACGACCATGGATGCCATCTTACGCGACGTGACGGAAGTGACGACCATTATGAAGCAAATCGCTTCCGCTTCTGAAGAGCAAAGCAAGGGCATTTCGCAGGTCGGGATTGCCATTACGCAGATGGACGGCGTCACCCAGCAAAACGCCTCGCTGGTGGAAGAGGTTTCCGCGGCAGCCGCCGCGCTGGAACGTCAGACCGAAGAGCTTCAGCGTTCGGTGCAGAAGTTCCGCCTGACGGCATAACACAACGTTACAAGGCCGCCTGATGCGGCCTTGTATTATCGTTTAACCCTGCTGTTGCAATTCGGGAAATCGGATATCCCGTTGCAGATGCCACTTCTGCGATACGCTTAAATGAGGGGTTACCGTTTGGTGAGAGTGATTTATAAAGTGATTCGCGAGAAATACCAGCACGTTTTGCAATAACAGTCATCCCGCCAGAGGCTTCGATCACATGCCGTAAGGCGAGCATGAACGCCTCATAGCCTCCTGGCTCGTCAATTTCAATGAAAGCCTGGTGAAGATAGACGGGCGCGAAATCCGGAGAATCTTTCAGGAGTTGTACCATTGCGTCATCATGAAGTACTGATTTAGCCATTGCGATTTCCTCTTATATTCTGCGCTTGTAGTCGTTGAGGTACTCAACGGCCCTTTCAATGTCTGCATTTTGCTTTTTTTTCGTTCCAGTCAATAGCACCAGACTTACTGCGCCATCTGCCGGATCGGAGACTTCACTAAAATAGACACGATAGCCGGGTCCCCGGTCAATTCTGAGCTCTGACACACTCTCTCTGCATGGTTTGCAATCGCCATAGTTACCCGTCGACATTCTGGCGACACGCGTGGCAATCATGGCTTTTGCTATGGGATCTTTCAAACTTCGCAGATATGCATCAAAAGGATCATATCCATCAGCTGTAATGTAGTGTTTAACGTTAGCCATTATTGTAGCCTGTAGTTTACGATAAGCAAAGCATTGTAATCTTCAGGCTATGACAGGCAATTGTTTGCATCGTAATAACTGAGTGGGAAGATAATTTTCAGAAAGCGGATCGCAAAAACGAGAGATTTGGCAGGGGGGGATTATTGAACAACGCTGTGGCCGGGCAAACGCAGCGCTGCCCGGCAATGCTTATCAGTGGGTCGCTTCGCCAATCAGTGCACCCGTGCCCGCACCCACGGCCGCTCCTTTCAGCACACTCTTGCCCGTCACGGCAGCCGCTCCTGCGCCAACGACGGCACCCACGGCACCCCCCTTACGTGCGTCTTTACCTTTTTCGCCGTTTTTGAACATGGCACCTGTACCTGCGCCAACAACGGCACCGCCGACGGTGGATTTCAGATCTTTGCCTGTGGCCGCGCCAATGGCAGCGCCCGCTACCGCGCCAGCGGCGGTTTTGTCGATGGCCATTCCCGAGGTGGAAAAAAGGAGAGCGCTGATGACCAGCGTTGTTTTAATAAGTTTCATAACAGATCCTTTGTGACTGCTGTCGGTTGATACGTCGTTTCTCACATCTGCGCGAGAAAAACGGCCAGATAGTGCCAGCAATTGCGGCTCAACCTTTAGGCTAATCATGCCCTGGCAAGGATCTCATCTGCCGGGCGGTGACCCGCCCGGCAAAGCATTACGCCTGACGCTTGTCTTCCGTGTTGGTATCGAAGTCGCTCGCCGCGTGGCGTTCGTGCAGTTGCTCGTTCAGCTCGCCGCTGGTGCGGTTAACGATGCGTCCACGCTTCACGGCATGGCGGTTCGCCACGTCTTTCGCCCAACGCTGGACGTTGGTGTACTTTTCGGCATCCAGGAACTCGGCGGCGTTATAGACGCTACCCAGGGCCACGCAGCCAAACCATGGCCAGATCGCCATATCCGCGATGGTGTACTCCTCGCCCGCCACGTAACGGCCGCGCGCCAGCTGTTTATCCAGCACGTCGAACAGGCGTTTGGCTTCCATGGTAAAGCGATCGATCGCGTACTCAATTTTCACTGGCGCGTAGTTGTAGAAGTGACCAAAACCGCCGCCCAGGAATGGCGCCGCGCCCTGCAGCCAGAACAGCCAGTTCAGCGTTTCGGTGCGTCCCGCCGGATCTTTCGGCAGGAAGTGACCAAATTTCTCTGCCAGATAGAGCAGGATATTGCCGGATTCAAAGACGCGCGTTGGTGGGGTCGTGGAGTGATCCCGCAGCGCCGGTATTTTCGAGTTCGGGTTCACTTCAACGAACCCGCTGGAGAACTGATCGCCCTCGCCGATGCGGATCAACCAGGCGTCATACTCCGCGCCCGTCACGCCCAGCGCCAGCAGCTCTTCAAGCATGATGGTCACTTTCTGGCCGTTAGGTGTTCCCAGCGAATAAAGTTGCAGCGGATGGGAGCCCACGGGGAGATCTTTCTCATGCGTCGCGCCCGAAATCGGGCGGTTAATATTGGCGAACGCGCCGCCGCCGTTCTTTTTCCATTCCCACACTTTCGGTGGCTGATAGGTGTTTTCGTCTGACATGTTGGCCTGCCTCTTTGGTGTTGTGTTGAGGCAGTTTAGCAGGTGGCAGGGGAACCGTTTAACGATGCGAGCGTAATGGACAGGGCAGGTGTATGATAATTCCACCTCTGTCAGGTTAATTACAACGTGCAGACGACGACAACCCTTCAAAAAATTGCCGCCTGCCTGTTTTAGGTTGGATACATGCGTAAAGGAAAGTTAAGCAGTGATGCGCCATTCGGGACGTTGTTAGGCTATGCGCCGGGTGGCGTGGCGATTTACTCTTCAAATTACAGCAGTCTGGACCCGCGAAAATACCCGGAAGATGCGGATTTTCGCAGTTATATCGGCAACGAATACATGGGCCACAAATGGCAGTGTGTTGAGTTTGCCCGCCGTTTCCTGTTCCTCAACTATGGTTTCGTGTTTACCGACGTCGGCATGGCGTGGGAGATCTTCTCCCTGCGCTTTTTGCGTCAGGTGGTGAACGATAACATTTTGCCCCTTCAGGCGTTTGCCAACGGCTCGAAGCGCGCGCCGCGCGCCGGGGCGCTGCTGATCTGGCAAAAGGGTGGAGAGTTTCATGAGACCGGCCACGTGGCGGTGATCACCCAGCTTCTGGACGACAAGGTGCGCATTGCAGAGCAGAACGTCCTGCACTCCCCGCTGCCGCTCGGGCAGCAGTGGACGCGCGAGCTGCGGCTGAGCGTGGAGAACGGATGTTACACAATCCATGACACCTTCAGCGACACGGAAATTCTCGGCTGGATGATCCAGACCGACGACACGGAACACAGCATTCCCCAGCCGGAAATCGACGGTGAACTGCTGAAAATCCGCGGTGCGCGGCTGAAAAACAAACGTCAGTTCGACGGAAAATGGCTCAACGAAAATGACGCGCTGCAGCAGGCGTATATCCGCGCGAACGGTCATGTGATCAATAAAGATCCCTGCCAGTACTTCACCATCACCGAAAGCGCCGAGCAGGAGCTGATCAAGGCCACCA
The DNA here is from genome assembly GCF_001729765.1 of Enterobacter kobei. Lineage (NCBI taxonomy): Bacteria > Pseudomonadati > Pseudomonadota > Gammaproteobacteria > Enterobacterales > Enterobacteriaceae > Enterobacter > Enterobacter kobei. The sequence continues at coordinate 4,033,120 of NZ_CP017181.1, read as the reverse complement.
ACGAACTGCACCTGATGTACCTGCACGCGACGGACAAGGTGCTGAAAGACGACAATTTGCTGGCGCTTTTCGACATTCCAAAAATCCTCTGGCCGCGCCTGCGCCTCTCCTGGCAGTGGCGTCGTCACCATATGATCACCGGCCGTATGGATTTTTGCATGGATGAGCGCGGGATTAAGGTCTACGAGTACAATGCCGACTCCGCGTCCTGCCATACCGAGGGCGGGTTGATTCTCGAAGAGTGGGTGAAAAACGGTTATCGCGGCCACGGTCATAACCCGGCAGAAGGGTTGCTGGAAGAGCTGACCGGCGCGTGGAAACACAGCCACGCGCGTCCGTTCGTGCACATCATGCAGGACAACGATGTCGAAGAGGATTATCACGCGCTCTTTATTCAGCGTTCACTGCTGCAGGCCGGGTTTGAAACCAAAATTTTGCACGGGCTGGGGGCGCTAAGCTGGGATGCTGCCGGGCAGCTGATTGACGACGAAGGTCGCCACGTCAACTGCGTGTGGAAAACCTGGGCGTGGGAAACGGCGATAGAGCAAATCCGCGAGGTCAGCGAAACCGAATATGCCGCCGTGCCGATTCGGACCGGACATCCCGAGGGTGAAGTGCGCCTGATCGACGTCCTGCTGCGTCCGGAAGTGCTGGTCTTTGAGCCGCTGTGGACGGTGATACCGGGTAACAAAGCCATTCTGCCGGTACTGTGGCAGCTTTTCCCGAACCACCGTTACCTGCTCGACACCGATTTTGAGGTTAACGACCTGCTGAAACAGACCGGTTATGCCGTCAAGCCGATTGCCGGACGCTGCGGCAGCAATATCGATCTCATTAGCGCCCAGGACGAACTGCTGGATAAATCCAGCGGCAAGTTTATCGATCGCAAAAACATTTACCAGCAGCTGTGGTGCCTGCCAAACGTTGACGGCAAATACATTCAGGTCTGCACCTTTACCGTCGGCGGGAACTACGGCGGCACCTGTCTGCGCGGAGATGACTCGCTGGTGGTGAAGAAAGAGAGCGATATTGAACCGCTGATTGTGGTGAAGGATAAGTAACTCAGAACCGCTCGAAATAGCTCCCCGCAGACCATTCTGCGGGGACGTTTCTTCACTCTTCTTCCTCGTCCTGCTGACTGATCTTTAGATCAATAATACGGCCAATCCGATCGTGATAGACCGTCAGCAGGTTGTACTGGCTCATCTCGGAGATGATCTGTGGTGAGACATTAAAGCTGCGGGCCAGCTCCTCCTGGTGAAAATAGCCCGGCTGACGCCGTCTTACATGCGTGCGGCGGCGGTTGTACTGATACCACAAAATCAGCAGCCATCCGTTAAGCGCGGCGAACAGCAAATAGATCAACACCGTATTAAAGGAGGCAATAATGACGCTCCACCGGTGTTCACTCTCTTCGGTTAACTGCATCCACAGCCTGGCATACAGGAAAAACAGAAATCCTCCCCACGCCACCAGAGTTAACGCGGCATCGAAAAGACGTGGTAACAGCCGATGTTCAGTCAAAATTAAGGTATTTTCGTTCATTGAATGCTTCCTTTTCCCCGGTCCGGACTGATCCAGCGCGCGCGGGCACGCTGACGTTTAAGCATGACTTTCGGAAACGCGACGAGGGTAGTGAACAGGCCAATCATCCAGTACACCATCGGGAACCAAATCACCCAGAAAAGCGAGCTTGCCACCTTCCGCTCGTATCGCCGCTCGATGAACAAACTGACCAGGAACTGCAGCAGGCACATGACGCCCAACAGCAGACCGGTGAACGCGGTTGGGAACAGGGTCTCAACGGTCAGCCTGGCGGGAATCGGCGCGACCTGGCTGATAATGAACAGCAGTACCGTCATCGCGTAAGCGAACGCCCACAGCGTGGACAGCGCGTACTCCAGAAACAGGGGCCACATGCGATGATGCTCCCAGCGCACAACCTTGCGAAGGTTGACCAGAAACACCTCCGCGCCGCCCTGAGCCCAGCGCAGGCGCTGTTTCCACAGGCCTTTGAGCGTCTCCGGCATCAGGATCCAGCACAGCGCCCGCGGCTCGAAAAAGATATCCCAGTGGCGCAGCTGAAGCTTCCAGCTTATGTCGATGTCTTCCGTGATCATATCCGGGCTCCAGTACCCGACGTCCGCCAGCGCCTGGCGGCGAAAGGCGGCGATGACGCCGGACACGGTAAAGACCCGGCCATAGATCCGCTGCGTGCGTTTGATAAGGCCAATAATGGACGAGAACTCGCCCACCTGAATGCGCCCAATCAGCGAGGATCGCGTGCGAATGCGCGGATTGCCGGTGACCGCGCCGACGTGAGGATACTGAATCAGCGGGGCTACCAGATAAACCGCAGTGTCGCGGTCGAGCAGGGCGTCGCCATCAATGCAGACCAGCAGATCGCCCCGGGCTGCCGCGGCACCCGCTTTTAGCGCGACGGCTTTTCCCTGGTTCTCCGCGAGGTTAATTACCCGCAGGCGCGGCTGCTCCTGCGCCAGCTGCTGCAGCACGTCCGCCGTGTTATCAGAAGAGCCATCGTTAATGGCGATAACCTCTATATTCTTATACCGCTGATCCAGCGCGGCGCTGATGGTCTCTCTGGCGTTCCTTTCCTCATTGAAACAGGGGATCAGAATGGAAATAAGCGGCTCGCCAGCGAGCGAGGGTGGCGGGGTCTCTTTATCCCACGACCAGTGGCGTTCAAGCTGAAACCAGAAATAGAGTCCGCCGGTGACCCAGAGCACGGACATGAACAGCGGCCAGAAGAACACAAAATCCAGAATCAGTTCGCCGGTAAAGAGGGCGGCCACGCCTAAAGGCAACCCGAATACCAGACACAAAATAGAAAAAGCGATGATGCGATCAGTCATTGTCAGGGTACCAGTAGGAAGAAAATTCAGGCCTGATGCGGGAGATATCAGGCTGGTTGTTGATGAAATCGTCGGGGTAGTAGCCGTAGTTTTTGACGCCGTTCAGCTGGAGAACGCGCATCCACTGGACAAGCTGTTTATCGGAAACGGCACGCTGCGGTTTTTGCTCCCAGTCTCTGGCCTGCAGTTCGAAAATGGTTTTATCGAGCGCGCCGGGACGAGCGGCGACCACGTTAACCAGACGCGTCAGCCAGGCGTCGCTTTCGTTCGCCGGAACGGACTCCATCAGCGGCATGGCCATCGGCACCGTCCAGTCATAGGCCGCCAGAAAATCATCAAAATTCTGTGCAAACCAGGCTTCGCTTTCAGGCTCAAGGATGGGTAAGACGAACATATTGCGTGCGGTTTTGATCTGCGGTCCCCGGATGTGCTTCACCGCCTGGCCCAGCGCACGGGTAAAGCCCATCAGCAGACGGCTTTTCTGACGCGTTGTGTCCTGAGCGGCGTCTTGTCCGGCATCGTCAACGTCCGTCAGCACCGCATCGTCATGGAACAAAATCCCATTGAAGGTGCTATAGCGGGCCAGATCTTCATAGATGTCCGTCACCTGCTGGCGAACCTGCGGGTTCCACGGGGAGAGCCGGATATAAGGTTCAGTGGCCTCGTGCAGCTGGCCCGTTTGACGATCCCGACGCTGCACGCGCGGCAGGGAGGGATCGAGATCGAACGAGAGCACCGGCATCCACGCGAAGACTTTCACCCCCGCACGGGTCTGGAGCTGCCAGGAGACAAAATTGAACAGATCGGCGCGGACCGGAAGCCGACGGTTGGGAAAATAGAGCGCGTTGATCCGGCCATCGCCCTGCGGGTCGGCAAACGCCTGCAGGAAAACATGGCTGATTTTCATGTCGTAAACTCGCTGGATCAGCCTGTTGATATTTTGGGTTTGCTGGGCCGGATCGGGATCGTAAACGTAGTCGAGGTCGACGTGCATGACGCGAACGGGATCGTGTTCCTGGATCTGGCTGACCGAACTGGCAAAGGTTTTTAGCGAAGGATTACCGCCGATCAGCAGACGGGGAATGTTGCCAGGGTCATTTACGTCCCCCAGACCGTCTTCCAGCGTAAAGGCCAGCTGGTAACCCTGTTGTCTGGCGATGGCGAGCGACGTACCGTTGGCGGCACCGTAAGGCCAGACCCAGGCGCGCGGTGCTTTGCCCGTCACCTGCGTGATTTTCTCGGTCACTTTATGCACGTCGTCGCCGATCCGCTGGCTGAACTGCCGATCGGTTTCATAGCGGCCCGTCGCCTTATCGTAAAAGCGATTGGCGATGGCAGGCTCGCGGCTTCCCTGAGGGTTAGCCACGATACCGTAATGGGAGGCCCAGGTATGTGAGCCGATCTCAATCAGCGGAGACTGGCTGAGCTCGCGCACCATGTCCCACGTTGCGAAGCGATCGCGGGGCGTCATCAGACCACCAAAATTGACCTTTTGATTTGCTGGCGTGTCCACCCAACTGCCTACCGGTGCCCACAGGGCAGGGACGTTCCAGGCCTGAAGCAGTGGCCAGACGCGGGTATAAAAGCTGCTGTAGCCGTCGTCAAAACTGAGCAAAACGGCTTTCGGCGGCAGCGTTTTTTTTCCGTCATGGGCGTCCAGAATGTCCTGCACGCTGATGGCGTGATAGCCGTTATGCAAAAGCCAGCTTATTTGCTCGTTTAACGCGCTGGTGCGAACGGAGAGGTAGCGCTGATCGGCGGCATCATCTTCGACGTCGTGGTAGGCCAGTACCAGAAATCGATTCGTTGGCCAGGGCTTGCTCGCCTCCAGCTGGGGTCTCTCTTTGGGGGCAATAAACGGGAGTGCCTGGGCGCAAATGCTCGCGCTGAGGCAGAACCAGCCGATGAGTATCACACTCACGGAAAAACGTATGTTCAGCATATTCATCCTTAAAAGCGTAAAGTCGCATCAAACGTGACGGAGAGATTGCTCTCGCGCTTGCCGTCGTAAGGGCGTTTATCCCAGTTCAGCATCACGCCGGTATCGATGACGTTGTTCCACTGGATGCGTTGTCCGTAGCCCAGCAGGGTGATGGCCCCGGCGGACTGGTTTTTCTGCCAGTAGCTGCCGCCGCCTGCCACGAACTGCTGGCTCCAGAGGGTGTCGTAATGGCGATACATCTCATGATCGACGGACAGAGCGGCCGTTACGGACAGATCCCGCGCCGGGTTGTAATAGAGCGTGTCCCGCAGGCTGTTTTTACTGGCGGCGATCCCCGGTTCGAGATCCAGCGTCAGGGACGGGGTTTGCCAGAGACGCTCCTTACCCGTAAGGGTGTATTCCTGACGGTGGTTGTGGTCTGAGAAGCGGCTGACGGCGGCGCTAAACTGATACTCACGTCGCTCGTTTTGATACCAGCGCACGCCGCCTTCCCCCCGGTTGGCGCTAATCCCGTTGCGTAATGCCCGTAAGGGCGTGGTGCGAGATACGCGTTCAAGGCTGCCGCTGAGCTGCCAGTTATCGGTGAGAAAGTAAGTTGTGGAAAGGCGAGCCCCCGGCTTGTTCGCGCCGTGATAGCGGTTGCTGGAGAGCTCGGCTTCGAGCTGGAGGTCACGAGGCCGCCATTCCACGCCGCCCAGGAGGTGGCGGCTGGTGCCTTTGCCTTCATCGAAATTACCCTCTGCATAGCGGGTGCCGGCAAACAGCCGCCAGTTATCCGCAACTGGCGGGCCATAGAGCGTGGCGTCCCAGTTCAGGTCGTGCGTACCGCTGACGGGGTTATCGGAGTGCAAACCCTTGCTCGCATTGAGGCGCAGCTCGGACATATGATGAACCGTTCTGAGCCTGTCCAGACGACGGGCACTGCGATCGACCGGCGCGCGAGCAAGCACGTCGTCGACCAGTAAATCCATCTCTTGCCACTCCTGTAGATCCATGGCGACGTAAGCCTGCTGTTGCTCAAGCTCCAGATTTGATGGCTCCAGTGCCTCCGCCATTTTCAGCTTCTGCTCGGCCGCACGCGGCAGGCCCCGCGCCTGTAGCAAAGTGGCGTAGTCAATCTGCAATCCCTGGTTGCCCGGCGCCGTTGTCGCCAGACGCTGAGACAGCTTTTCGGCTTCAGGCAGGGCGTAGGTCGCCAGCAGATAGTTAAAACGGAGAGACTGCCCGGTGAGCCATCGATCGTTCGGCTGAGGGGTAGGGGAACCGAAATCGTAGCGGGTCCAGGGGACGTTACGGGTCTGGCGCTCTACATACTGGCGGGCGGCCCGATACTGCCCGGTATCCAGCCAGGCGTAGAAAAGTGCGTGCTCTTCGTCCTGCGGATCGGCGGCGTATTGCGGATAGCGTTGCAGAAGCGAGAAGGCGGCATCGGCGTTTTTCTCCTGCAGATACGCGGAGATAACCCAGCCGATTGCCCAGTCCGGCACCGGGTGCTGCGCTGCCGTAAGATCCTGATACTCGCTGATGACCTGCGGATAATCAGCATGGGCGTACAGCGCGCCGAGCCGGTCTATACGCGCAAGGATGACATCTTCCGCCGCCTGCGGCTCGCTTTTCCAGCGAGAAAGCAGAACGTCGTAACGATTCAGCGCAGATTGCGCAAGCTGCAGGCGCTCCTTTTCTGTTCTGCCTGGCACATCGGCAAGGCGAACCCTTTCGGCGGCGGCGTTACGCTCAAGACGGCGACGCTCCGCCGGGGACAGCGGCACCCGCTGTGAAAGTATGAGCGCGGGGGTATTCACGCGGTTATCCGTCAGGGCGTCGACAAGCTCGCTGAGCAGGACATTATTCTCTGGCGCGGTAGCCAGTGCGCGCGTGTCCGCCAGAAGCCGATCCCAGCTTTTTCCCTGGCGTAACCAGACATACGAGAGCGTCTGAAGATGCGCCTGAGTGGGGTTTTGGGTGACCAGCTGCCGGGCTTCCTGCAGCGCGAGTGCATCCATGCGGGCATCGGCCAGGGTTTTGATATAGCCGATACGATAATCATCGTTATTCGGCGCAAGGCTGCACGCCTCTTTCCAGAGCGATAAGGCTGGCTGCCACGCTTTTTGATTTCTCCTGGCCTGGGCAACGGCAGCAACGCCGCGAGCGGGCAGCGGCATATAAATGCCATAACGCTGCCAGACCTCAATCACCTCATCATCATGACCTGCCCAGGATGCCACCTGTAACCAGTCTGCGACCTGTTCAGGCGTCAGGGCGTGCTGTTGCTGATAATGCTGCAGATAATCAAGAAATGGCGTGTAATTACCGTTACGCGCCTGTTGAATCTGTTGTTCATAAACGGATTCCGTTGCCTGAACCAGAACAGGAAAGAGTAATAACAGTAACAATAATCCTGGGGTGCGATAAAAGAATAACGTATTGAAGCGAAGCGATCTTTCCATATCTATTTGCCATTTGTTTATCATGAATCCATTGCATAACACGGCTGCCTTTTAACTGTGCGTTAAAGGCGATAAATGAGAACATTAAATCTGAATGCAGTAACGTTATGGGGTACTTACTTAAAGGTAATTATGGATCCTTATCTCGGTGGATTGGGTAAACGGTAATGTACACCTGATATGTTGCCGGATAAATATGGTGAATAGAGGGTGGGTGGTTTTGAGATAATTCTGTAGTGAGCGGTTTTTTATGATTATATTGAAGGGGTTTTGTATTTATAACATTATGATATTTAAGTATTTTATTTTTATTGTGACAAATTTGTTTATATTTTTAATGAGGCCTGGAAGCATCAATTAAAGTACTTTCTTGTGCATGTTTGGGAAGTTTCATGACAAAAATTCTTAATGTTTAGCGAAGTGTCTTTTCTGAGATTGTTTTTTATTTATAATTAATGTCAGACATTGAATGATGGTCTACAGGAAGTCTTACTCATCAATGTGTGTATTGAGGGATGTTCAAAGCCAGAATACATTTGTCGTTAATATAACAGCGCTATAAAACGAAGGCGGCCTTCTCTCGGAAGGAGCGTTCTTGCTTTAATCTAAAAGGGATGGTTAGTGGCAACTTCAATAGTGTTAGTGACTCAGGATCGCTATCTTGTCAGGGGCATGAGGCTTTTTTTTCCAGATATTATCCTGCTCGACTCGATTGACAGAAACATATTTGATAATGGTGCCGACGAATACTCTGTATTGATTGATAGTCGTTCTCCGCTCCGTTTATATGATTACCTGATACGCCATCCGGCCAGAACAAGGAAAACGATCTGCTGCGTTATGATGGATATGCGACATCGCGAAGAGAATCTACTCAGTATGAAGTTGTTTATGAACACGTCGCTCACCGCGCCGGATATGGCGTCGCTGTTTAATCTGGTGCTCAATATGAAGGGCAGGCGTCTGACAACCAAATGGCTGCTTAACTTACGGCTTAGCACGCACGAGGCGATCATGCTGCGGTTGCTGAGGGCAGGGATGTCGATGGAAGCCGTTGCCGATGAGCTGAATACGTCGGTGAAAAGCCTCTACCGCAAACGAACGGCGCTTTCGGAACGGCTGGGGGCGGAGAACTTCAATGAGGCGTGTTTGTTTATCTTTAAAAATAAACTGCTGGATGTGATTGGGAACGATCCCTAGATTGAAAAGAGACCAAAAGCAAAAACCCGCCTTTTGGGCGGGTTCTTTAAACAGTGGTTCCCGAACTCAGAATCGAACCAAGGACACGGGGATTTTCAATCCCGCCCTGACTCTGCGCAGTTTTCAACGCCAGCCATGCCGCCAGTTCCGGGCAGTGGGTGACCAGACGGCCTTCTTCGCGCCAGTGTTGCAGCAGATCTGAGGAACAGGATTTATCGGTACCGTTGTAGCGGACAAGGTGCCCTGACAGGCAGGGGCTAAGCAGGATTATATCTTTGATGGGCATGGGAGATACCTTTGATAAGGTGCGTGGTAACGCGTTTATCTCGATACCGGCGGATATAAGGTGGCAGAAAATGAGCGGGTGGCGGTTGGATTTTGGGGGAGAGGAAACGCGTATTATAATGAAAAACGAACAGTATCTTCTGCTCTTTAACCCCGTTTATGAACTGCCAGAGGCTAAGCCATGTGTTTTATCCTCAGCGGGTGATACCAGAAGGAGACTCCTGGAAGTGATTGAAAAATTTAAAAGGACGTTAGAAATGAATAAATATCTGTCTGGTCTGTGTGTTGTTTCTTTTTTTTATTTTTCTTCAATAGGTTACGCGCACTCTGCGGGGCTAAATAAAGTTCAGGTTAGTATCAAACCCAGCAGCGCTAATGGAGGATATATCCCGGTAATTTCTGATGCAGATGAAATCGAGCCTTCTGATTTCAGGGAGTCGGACCTACGGGAGATGCAGGATAGCCTGAGGAAGATGAAGTCCGACAACCGCAAAGTCGATGAGCTAACTCAGAAGGTTTTACAGCTTGAGAGAAAGAATTCTGAGCAGGAGAGTAAGATCGAGCGTTTGCAAAGAAGCCTTGATGACATGAAGCGGAGCAACGACAACCTTTCAAATCAGGTCAGCAATTTATCCGGCAAAATTAAGTAATAAAAAAGAGCCACCGCCTGTATTAGCTTATCGGGCTATTAGCGTAAGCGTGCCTGCATTAAAGCCACGCTTATCAGCGCACAGAAATCGGCCGTAGCCATAAAGCAAAAACCCAGCCATAGGCTGGGTTTTCTAAATAGTGGTGCCCGGACTCGGAATCGAACCAAGGACACGGGGATTTTCAATCCCCTGCTCTACCGACTGAGCTATCCGGGCAACGGGGCGCATTAAACCTGATCTGCTTCCTGCCGTCAACGAAAAATGTTGTTTTCGTTACGGACTGCGCAATCTCTCGCCATTTCGCCGCACTCTTAAGCGAAAAAGCGCGTCCAGAGCGCTGAGAGCGGCATGGCGATCAGCAGCGCGGGCAGCATATTCACCACGGCAAACATCTTAATCCCGCAGATGCGTAACCCGGTCGCCAGCAACAGCAGGCCGCCGACGGCGGTAAAGTCTGCCATCATCGCCGGCGTGGTGAGCGGGAGTATCAGCGCGGCGCAGGTGGCGAGAGCCAGCTGAATCAGCAGCATCGGAACGCAAATTGCCGCGACGGCGATACCGAGCGTGGTGGCAAAAATGGTGGCGGTGAAGAAATCGAGAAACGCTTTCGCAATTAATATGCTCGGATCGCCCGTCATCCCTTCCTGCATCGAACCGAATATCCCGGTGCCGCTGGCACAAAACAGAATAATGATCGCAACGTAGTTCTGAATAAACGACTCGTGCGAACCGTTTTTCGCCTTACCGGGTCGGGCAATCAGGTTTTTGGCTTTGCCTACCGCGTTATTGATGCCTTTTTCCAGATAGCAAAATTCGCCAATCAGTGCGCCGAGCAGCGTTGCCAGCACCATGACGGGCAGGTTGGCGCATTTGATGACTAAAAGGATGCCGATGCCCAGCGAGGCCAGGCCAAAAATAGACGGCATGGAGGTACGAATACGCTCCGGTAGCCGCTGGCTTAACACGCCGCCAAGTATGCCGCCCAGCAGCACTGCGCCGGCGTTGATAAAGGGTCCAATTACCACCGCTAACTCCTGTTACTTAATCATTGGTATTGCATGATTATGACACGCAAAGCGGGCATTACGCTTAGCTTTGGAAGGTTTTGTGCATATTGATTCCTTCTTGCACCTCAAAATAAAAGGTGACATTATTGCGCGAATTTTCTCCTCCCTGTCTCACCGTTCGGTGAGGGTAACTAGCGCCTATGAAAACCATGAAAATTGCCGTCAGCCGCGAGCTGCTCTCCACTGTCTCAACCCACCGTGAAAAGGTGACGCTGGATAACACGGATTTTACCGATGTGGCGGCAGTCGTCATGACAACTGCTGAAAGTCGCAGCGGTATTCTCGCGTTGCTGAAACGCACGGGCTTTCAGCTACCGGTGTTTATTTTCTCGCAGGAGCAAACGGACGTGCCTGACGGTGCTACCGCGGTCATCTCGGGGAAAGCGCAGGAGTTTCTGGAACTGGAGACTGCTGCCAGCCGTTACGAAGAGAATCTGCTGCCGCCGTTTTTCGACACCCTGAGCCAGTACGTGGAGATGGGTAACAGCACCTTCGCCTGTCCTGGTCACCAGCACGGGGCGTTTTTCAAAAAGCATCCGGCGGGACGACAGTTTTTTGATTTCTTCGGTGAGAACGTGTTTCGTGCCGACATGTGCAATGCTGACGTAAAACTCGGGGATTTACTGATCCATGAAGGGTCCGCCAAGCATGCGCAAAAGTTCGCGGCGAAAGTGTTCAATGCGGATAAAACCTACTTTGTGCTGAACGGCACGTCGGCGGCCAACAAGGTGGTGACCAACGCGCTGCTGACGCGTGGCGATCTGGTGCTGTTCGACCGCAACAACCATAAATCCAACCACCACGGGGCGCTGATTCAGGCTGGGGCCACGCCGGTGTATCTTGAGGCTGCGCGTAATCCATTTGGCTTTATTGGCGGGATTGACGAGCACTGTTTTGATGACGCGTACCTGCGCGATCTTATCCGCGAGGCTGCGCCGGAGAAAGCCGACGAGGCGCGTCCGTTCCGCCTGGCGATCATCCAGCTTGGCACCTATGACGGCACGATCTACAACGCCCGTCAGGTGATCGACAAGATCGGCCATCTGTGTGATTACATCCTGTTTGACTCTGCCTGGGTGGGCTACGAGCAATTTATTCCGATGATGGCGGAAACGTCTCCGCTGTTGCTGGAGCTGAACGAGAACGATCCTGGCATTTTTGTGACCCAGTCGGTGCATAAGCAGCAGGCCGGGTTCTCGCAAACGTCGCAGATCCATAAAAAGGATAACCACATTCGTGGCCAGGCGCGGTTCTGCCCCCATAAGCGGCTGAACAATGCGTTTATGCTGCACGCCTCCACCAGTCCGTTTTATCCGCTGTTTGCAGCGCTGGATGTGAATGCCAAAATTCATGAAGGCGAGAGTGGGCGCAGGCTGTGGGCGGAGTGTGTTGAGCTGGGCATTGAGGCGCGCAAGGCGATCATTGCCAACTGCCATATGATTAAGCCGTTTATCCCGCCGGTGGTGGCGGGGCGGCCGTGGCAGGATCATCCGACGCACGCCATTGCCAGCGAGCGCCGCTTCTTCAGCTTCGAGCCGGGGGCGAAATGGCACGGGTTTGCGGGTTATGCCCGCGAGCAGTACTTTGTCGACCCGTGCAAGCTGCTGCTGACCACGCCGGGTATTGATGCCGAAACCGGGGAATATACCGGGTTCGGTATTCCGGCGACCATTCTTGCGCACTACCTGCGCGAAAACGGCATCGTGCCGGAGAAATGCGATCTCAACTCAATCCTGTTCCTGCTGACGCCAGCTGAAAGCAGCGAGAAGCTGGCGCAGCTGGTGGCAATGCTGGGACAGTTCGAGCAGCATATTGAAGACGATACGCCGCTGGCGGACGTACTGCCGACCATCTACCAGAAATACCCGGTGCGCTACCGGGATTACACCCTCCGCCAGTTGTGTCAGGAGATGCACGATCTTTATGTCAGCTTTGACGTAAAAGATCTGCAGAAGGCGATGTTCCGCAAGGAGAGCTTGCCTGAGGTGGTAATGAACCCGCAGGATGCAAACCGGGCCTATATTCGCGGAGAGGTGGAGCTGGTTCGCATACGGGATGCCGCAGGGCGCATTGCTGCCGAAGGGGCGCTGCCCTATCCGCCTGGCGTGCTGTGCGTGGTGCCGGGTGAGGTCTGGGGCGGGGCGGTACAGCGTTACTTCCTGGCGCTGGAAGAGGGCATCAACCTGCTGCCGGGCTTCTCGCCGGAGCTGCAGGGGGTATACAGCGAGAAGGATGCGGACGGGATTAAACGGCTGTATGGGTATGTGTTGAGGTAGTGCGGGCTGCTGCCCTCACCCTAACCCTCTCCCACAGGGAGAGGGAACGTTTCATCAAACCGCACTACGCTTGTACATCCTCCTTGGATGCCCAATCTTCCCGTACAGCATCTCTACGCTCAGAAACCCCGCCTCCACGCAGTGCTCCAGATAGCGCCGGGTAGTGGTTTTACTCAACCCCGTTTCGCTCACCACCTCATCCACGGTAAAGCAGTGCGTCGCCTTGTCGTTGAACAGCGCCTGCACCCGGGCCAGCGTATTCTCCTCAATCCCTTTGCTGCCGTTGTCCTGGCGGTAGTTCTTCGCCTGGAGTTGATACAGTGAATCGACGTTTTGCTGATCGACAATCTTCCAGACGCGCTGCTGTTCGGCAAATTGCACAAAGCGCTCCAGCGACTGGCTGAGGCGCTTCCAGGAAACCGGCTTAAGGATATAGTCAAAAGCGCCGTTGCGGATGGCCTGGCTGCAGGTGTCCATATCGCTGGCGGCGGTGATGAAAATCACCGAGCAGTTGGCGCGGGTCAGCATCGGGTTACTGATAAGGGTGATGCCTTTGCCGTCCGGCAGATAGTTATCCAGCAGCATCAGCTGAGGCTGTTTACGCTCAAGCTGAACCTGCGCGTCGGCCAGTGACGAGGCAATCCCCACCAGTCTCAGACGCGGGTGTTTGCTGATGAGCTCCGCGTGCAGCTGTGCCAGTTCGTTCTCGTCTTCAACAATCAGTACGTCGATAAGTTCATGTTGCATAGTCGGTGTCTTCCAGTTGCCGGACGGTTCCCGAGGCCGGGATAAACAGTGAGAAAATGGCGCCGCGTGGGGTATTATCGGCAACTTCTATCGCGCCGCCAGCCTGCATAACGTAGCTTTCGATCAGATACAGACCAATCCCATGATCGCCGCGTGTTTTGGTGGTGATGCCGCGTTCAAAGATCCGCTCACGGATCTCCGGTTTAATGCCTACGCCCTGGTCGGCGACTTCAATAATCAGCTCCTGCTCGCTGAGTTTTATCAGCACTTCCACTGGCGCATGGGGAAGCGGCGAGCGCTGTGTTGCTTCGATGGCGTTATCCAGCAGGTTACCAATAATCGAAATCAACTCTTGCTCCCCAAGCGGCAGGAACGGCTTATCCAGCCGACAGGCCGGGTCGAAACTCAGCTCGACACCTTTTTCCCGCGCTCGGGCGGCTTTCCCGAGCAGCAGGCCGCACAGGGTGGGAGAACTGAAGCGCGACGAGATAAAGTCCAGCAGCTCCTGGGCATGTTCCGACTGCGCCTGAATATAGCCAATCGCCTCCTCATAGCGGCCCATATGCAGCAGGCCGGAGAGGGTGGTCATCCGGTTTAACTGCTCGTGACGCATAATGCGCAGGTTATCGACATAGCGCTTTACCTGGCTGAGCTGGGCGCTCAGAGAGTCGATTTCGTTGCGATCGCGGAAGGTGATCACCCAGCCCTGCAGCGAGCCCTCAAGCATGATGTGAACCCGGCTGGCAATCACCGTGAGATCGTTAAAACGGCAAATCTCATCGTGGGTATCTTTAGCCAGCATCGTCTGCGTGTCGAAGAACGGGACCGGGTCGATCACCTGGCTTATCAACTGCCCGCGCAGTTCACGCGCCGGCTGGCTCAGCCCCAGCAGTTTGCGCGCCGCCTGGTTGATCACTTCTATGCGCCGCTCGTTATCAATGGCAATCACCCCTTCGTAGATAGATTCCATCATCGCCTTTTGCTGACGTACCAGCAGGCCGATTTCTCGCGGTTCGAGGGAGAAGATCTGCTTCTTTATACTGCGGGTAAAGAACCAGGAGAAGATAAAGAGGGCCAAAAGCAGCAGCACGGCGGCAATCAGGATATTGACCACTTTACTGACGGTAATGGTATCCAGGTAGCTGGTGAGATAGCCCACGGAAACAATGCCAACCACCTGCCCGGCATCGTTGAAAATAGGGGCTTTACTGCGCAGCGAAATACCCAGTCCGCCTTTACGGATGGTTGTCGTGCTTTTCCCCTGCAGGACGGCCTCATTGTCGCCGCCAACCAGCGTCGTGCCCACTCTGTCGGCAAAGACGGAATGAAAAAGGTGCTTTCCCGTGTTATCTCCAATGACAATAAAGCTGGCATCGCTATGGGCAGCCATTTTCTGCATAAAATCATGGATCGCGGTGATATCTTTTTGTTCAACTTCATTGCGTAATGACGGAATAAGCGCAATCTCCTCCGCCTGTATTTTTGCGCGCGCACTCATTTCCTGATAAAGCTGCTTACCGACATCGGCATAATAATATCCGCCCAGTAACGCAAAAAGCACTGAGAAAAAGGCAACCAGCGAAATAAACAACTTAATCTGGAAAGAGACTTTCATAACTATCACGCAAGGTAGCGACAAAGATCGCCAATATATCATCTTTTTTTCTGTGGCTGCCTGCGCTTTGCCGAAAACTTGTGATCCCTTGCACAGCGGGTGCTGTAAAAGATTTATCCTGAGGGCTTACCTCGTTCAGGCTATATGAATAAATGTTATTTGTTTGTTCAATTCAGAAAAGAAACCATAAAAACCACGATAATAAATAAGGCATAAATCACATTAAATAAAAGAAACCATTAAAACCATAGTGGCCATTAAAACTTCGCTTTTAATATGTCATCCCTCACATAAAGTAAGCCTTTGTGACTCTAAGCTGAACGCACAAAATAACCAAGGGGCTTATTATGAGCACAACTGACGATTCTTTCTCTGTTACCCACGACCCGATTGAAATTCAGCGACCCTCGCTCAAAGAGCGTTGGTGGCATATTATGGATACCTGGAAAATCGGGATTATCCCTCTGCCGCTGTTTGTTCTGGCGGGCGCACTGATTGCGATTGATTGTCTGGGCGGAAAGCTGCCGAGCGACATCGTGGTGATGGTAGCGACCCTGGCCTTCTTCGGCTTTGCCTGCGGTGAGTTTGGCAAGCGCCTGCCGATTGTCGGCAAGCTCGGTGCGGCGGCGATTTGCGCCACCTTTATCCCTTCCGCGCTGGTCTATTACGGCCTGCTGCCGGATGTGGTGGTCGAGTCCACCACGAAGTTCTATAAATCCACCAATATTCTCTATCTCTACATCTGCTGCATTATCGTCGGCAGCATCATGAGCATGAACCGCACGGTGCTGATTCAGGGCTTCCTGCGCATCTTCTTCCCGATGCTGTGCGGTGAAATTGTCGGCATGCTGGTGGGGATGGGCGTTGGTCTCGCGCTGGGTCTGGAGCCGTTCCAGATCTTCTTCTTTATCATTCTGCCCATTATGGCGGGCGGCGTCGGGGAAGGCGCAATTCCGCTTTCCATCGGTTATGCCACCCTGCTGCACATGGACCAGGGCGTAGCGCTCGGTCGCGTGCTGCCGATGGTGATGCTCGGCGGTCTGACTGCGATCATTATCTCCGGTTGCCTGAACCAGCTTGGTAAGCGCTACCCGCACCTGACCGGTGAAGGCCAGCTGATGCCTAACCGCGCCAATGCCGATACCACCGTCTCTCAGCCTGCGTTCTCTGGTAAAGCGGACGTGACCACAATCGCCTCTGGCGCCCTGCTGGCGGTGCTGCTCTACATGCTGGGCATGCTCGGCCACAAGCTCATTGGCCTGCCAGCCCCGGTCGGCATGCTGTTTATGGCGGTGCTGGTGAAGCTCTGCAACGGCGCCTCTCCGCGCCTGCTGGAAGGTTCGCAGGTCGTCTACAAATTCTTCCAGACTTCCGTGACCTACCCCATCCTCTTCGCCGTCGGCGTGGCTATCACCCCGTGGCACGAACTAGTGGCGGCGTTCACCGTCAGCAACCTGCTGGTGATTGTCAGCACCGTTTCTGCGCTGGTGGCGACCGGCTTCTTCGTCGGCAAAAAGATCGGTATGCATCCGATTGATGTCGCCATCGTCTCCTGCTGCCAGAGCGGGCAGGGCGGTACCGGCGACGTGGCGATCCTGACCGCAGGCAACCGCATGAGCCTGATGCCGTTCGCCCAGATTGCTACCCGTATCGGCGGAGCGATTAACGTCTCTATCTCTCTGCTGATTCTGGGCAACTTCCTCGTTTAAGTTTTCAGGAAAGAACAATGAAACTCGCAAGCTTTTTATACCAGGGAAAACGCAGCTACGGCATCGTCCAGGCCGACGGCGTGATTGATTTAGGCCGCCGTCTCGGCGACCGCTACAGCGACCTCAAGGCGCTGCTGCAGGGCAACGGGCTGGCGCAGGCCACCCGCTACCTGAACGACGCGGTGGACGTGCCGATGAGCGCTATCACCTTCTTACCGGTGATTGAGCAGCCGGAAAAAATTCTCTGCGTGGGCATGAACTACGCCGACAAGCGCAAGGAGTTTGACCAGCATAACCCGGCCCCGACGCTGTTTGTCCGCTTCCCGGATTCACAGACCGGCCATAACGAACCGGTGCTGAAGCCGCGCCACTCCAGTGAATTCGACTACGAAGGCGAGCTGGCGGTGATCATCGGCAAAGGTGGGGAGAACATCAGCCGCGACGACGCGCTGCGCCACGTGGCGGGCTACAGCTGCTACATGGACGGCTCCGCCCGTGACTGGCAGCACACCTGGTTTACAGCCGGAAAAAACTGGCGTCAGACCGGCGCGTTTGGCCCCTGGATGGCGACGGCGGATGAGATCCCGGATCCGCACCAGCTGGCAATCCGCACCTGGCTGAACGGCCGCATGGTGCAGGAAGACAACACCAGCAGCATGATCCACAAGGTTGCGGAGCTGATCGAGTACATCAGCACCTTCACCCGCCTCAGCCCGGGCGATGTGATCATCACCGGATCCCCGGGCGGGGTGGGGAAAAAGCGTAACCCGCCGCTGTTTATGAAAGAGGGCGATCGCATTGAGGTGGAGATCGAGCATATCGGTCATCTGAGCAACGTGATCGTGGAAGCGCCCGCCGTCGGGCTTGCGGCAGCACACTGAGTAAAACGGCATGAACAGTCAACCCATCGATTTTCGCCACACTCTGGTGGCGAAGCATCCGGAACGCTTAAGCCAGATCCGCTACCTGCTGGCAGACAGCGGCCTGGGCCTGGACAACGACATCACACTGTTTGTCGAAGCCTGGTCCGGCTCGCAGCTGGTGGGTTGCGCAGGGCTTGCCGCCAACGTCATCAAATGCGTGGCGGTCAACGAGCAGCTTCGCGGCGAGAACCTCAGCGCGCGGCTGCTGGCTGAGGTGGAAAATGCGGCGCTGGAGCGCGGCCATTTTCACCTCTTCCTCTGCACCCGTCCGTGCAACCGGGAGCGCTTTGCCCGCAGTGGCTTCTGGCCGATTGCCCAGAGCGGAAACAACGCGGTGCTGATGGAGAACACCCCGCAGGGGATCGAACGCTACTGCCGTTCCCTGCGCGCGAAGCGCAAAAGCGGGGAGAACATTGGCGCGATAGTGATGAACGCCAATCCCTTCACCCTCGGCCATCGCCATCTGGTGGAGCAGGCGGCGCAGCAGTGCGATGCGCTGCATCTCTTCGTAGTGCGTGAAGATGCGTCGTTCTTCCCGTTTAGCGCGCGCATTGAGATGGTGCGGGCGGGCGTGGCGCATCTGCCGAACGTGGTGGTGCATGAAGGCTCGCAGTACATCATCTCCCGCGCCACTTTCCCGGCCTACTTCCTGAAGGAGACCGGCAAAGTGCAGCAGGCGTGGAGTGAAATCGACGTGCTGATTTTCCGGGACTTTATTGCCCCGGCGCTGGGCATCACCCACCGCTTCATCGGCTCGGAGCCCTTTTGCGATATCACCCGGCAGTACAACCAGACGCTGCACGACCTGCTGGCCTCGCATATTGAGGTGGTGGAAATGCCGCGCATCAAGGCCACCGGCAACGCCATTTCCGCGTCCGAAGTGCGCCATTTACTCAAGACACAGCAGTTTTCCCGGATCCGGGAGATTGTCCCGGACTCCACCTTCGCGCATCTCGAAACGCATTACCGTGCGAGTGCCGAAGTCGCATAACTACCAGGAATTTATCATGAATATTGTAAGGGAGGCGCGGGCCGGCACGCAGGAGTCCAGCGACCTGATGGTGAAAATCGCTCCCGCTCACGGCGAGCTGGAGATAGTCATCCACAGTGAAGTGATTAAGCAGTTTGGCGAGCAGATTCGCCAGGTGGTCAACGACACATTGCGCGCCATGAACGTGCACCAGGGACTCATCATTATTGAAGATAAAGGGGCGCTGGACTGTGTTATTCGCGCCCGCCTGCAAAGCGCGCTGATGCGTGCCGCCGATGATCAAACCATCAACTGGGGGGCGCTGAAATGAGCAAACTCCGCCGCAGTATGCTGTTCCTGCCGGGCGCCAACGCCGCCATGCTTTCCACCGCCTTTATCTATCGGCCTGATTCCATCATGTTTGACCTGGAAGACGCCGTTGCCCTGCGCGAGAAAGACACCGCGCGCATGCTGGTGTTCCACGCGCTACAGCACCCGATGTATCAGGATATCGAAACCGTGGTGCGCATTAACCCGCTGAGCACGCCGTTTGGCCTGCTGGATCTGGAAGCCGCCGTGCGGGCGGGCGTGGACGTGATTCGCCTGCCGAAAACCGATACCCCGGACGATATCTACGAGCTGGAGGGTCACCTGGCGCGTATTGAACGCGAGTGCGGCCGCGAGGTCGGCTCTACCCGCGTCATGGCGGCGATTGAATCGGCCATTGGCGTGATAAATGCCGTGGCGATTGCCCGCAGCTCCCCGCGCCTCATCGGCATCGCGCTGGCCGCCTTTGATTATGTGATGGATATGCAGACCGAGCGCGGCGACGGCACCGAGCTGTTCTACGCCCGCTGCGCCGTATTGCACGCCGCCCGCGCGGCGGGCATCGACGCCTTCGACGTGGTGTGGTCAGACGTTAACGACGAGGCCGGGTTCCTGCGCGAGGTCGATCTGATCCGCAAGATGGGCTTTAACGGCAAATCGCTGATTAACCCGCGCCAGATTGACCTGCTGCATAACGCTTACGCCCCGACGCAGGAAGAGGTGGAACACGCGAAGCGAGTGATTGAGGCGGCAGAAGAGGGCGAGCGTAACGGCCTGGGCGTGGTGTCGCTCAACGGCAAAATGGTGGATGCACCGATTATTAACCACGCGCAGGTGGTGCTGGAGCGCGCGGCGGCCTCCGGCGTGCGTCGGTAAGGATGACAGAATGAACCAGACTGAACTTCTCCATATGAATTTCCCCCATCTGCGGGGCTTAAAACCGTTTGATACCGCCCACAGCGCGACGCCGTGGCTGGCGGATGCTGACGCGAAGCACAGCCGCAAACTCTGCGCCTCCGTTGAAGAGGCGGTGAAGCGCTGCGGCCTGCAGGACGGGATGACCATCTCTTTCCACCACGCGTTTCGCGAAGGCGACCGGGTGATCAACACCGTCGTGGCGCTGCTGGCGCGAATGGGTTTCAAAAACCTGACGCTGGCCTCCAGCTCGCTGATGACCTGCAATGACGCGCTGATCGAGCATATTGAAAGCGGCGTCATCACCCGCATTTACACCTCCGGAATGCGCGGCAGGCTGGCGGATGCAATCTCCCACGGGCTGATGGACGAGCCGGTGCAAATTCACTCCCACGGCGGGCGCGTGAAGCTCTTGCAGGACGGCGAGCTGAATATCGACGTGGCGTTTCTCGGCGTGCCGTGCAGCGATGAGTTTGGCAACGCCAACGGCACCCACGGTAAATCCTGCTGCGGCTCGCTGGGCTACGCCATGGTGGATGCGCACTTTGCCCGCAAGGTGGTGCTGCTGACCGAAGAACTGGTGCCGTTCCCCAATATGCCCGCCAGCCTGGTGCAGGACCAGGTGGACTACATCGTGCAGGTTGAGAGCGTCGGTGACCCGGCGAAAATCAGCGTTGGCGCGGCGCGCGTCACCAGCAACCCGCGCGAGCTGATGATCGCCCGCTATGCGGCGGACGTGATTGAACATTCCGGCTACTTTTACCCGGGCTTCTCAATGCAGACCGGCTCCGGCGCGGCGGCGACCGCCTGCACGCGTTTTATGGAAGAGAAAATGGAGCGCAGCGGCGTGAAGGCGCGCTTCGCGCTTGGCGGCATCACCGGCAGCCTGGTGGATTTGCACGAGAAGGGGCTCATCGAAAAGCTGCTCGACACCCAGTGCTTTGACGGCCAGGCGGCGGCGTCTCTGGCGCGCAACCCGAACCACGTGGAGATCTCCACCAATGTTTACGCCAACCCCGGCAGCAAGGCGGCAAGCTGCGACCAGCTCGACGTGGTGATCCTCAGCGCCCTCGAAATCGACGTTGATTTCAACGTCAACGTCATCACCGGCTCCGACGGCGTGATGCGCGGCGCGTCCGGCGGACACTGCGACGTGGCCGCTGCGGCGAACCTCACCATCGTCGTTGCGCCGCTGCTGCGCAGCCGCATTCCGACGGTCGTGAAGCGCGTTACCACGCGCCTCACGCCGGGTGAGAGCATCGACGTGCTGGTCACCGATCACGGCATTGCGGTTAACCCGGCGCGCCCGGAGGTACGTGAGCGGCTGATGGCTGCCGGGCTGAAGATTGTGGATATCAACGCGCTCTATGAACGGGCGATATCGCTGACGGGCGTACCAAAGCCGATTGAGTTTACCGACAAAATCGTCGGGGTGATCCGCTACCGCGACGGCAGCGTGATCGACACCGTGCGACAGGTGAAGGAGTGATTATGACAGTAGCGACACCCGTGCGGACGGGTGTCAGCCTGGACGAACTGCTGGCGGCGAAAGAGCGCCGCGCAGCGCGTCAGGCTGACATGCTTGAGCACTATCAACAACCGGTGATTTCCCTCACGCTGGTCACGCCAGGGGAAATTAAAGACAGCCTGCGCTATCGCAACACCATGGGCGTAGCGCTCCAGACGTGCGACCAGCTGCTATGGGAGAACCGCTGGCAGGTGCTGGACCGTCAGGTGCTGTGGCTTCCGACCGGGCCCGAGGCCCTGTGGTGCGTGGCTCATCCGGCAGCGGAAATTAAAGCGCACTGCGCGGATCTGGAGCAGACGCACCCGCTCGGCAGGCTGTGGGATCTGGATGTTATCTGCCCTCAGCATGGCCACGTCGGGCGTCAGTCGCTGGGGGCAAATCTCAGACGCTGCCTGATCTGCGACGAACCTGCGCATGCCTGTTCCCGCTCGCGGAACCATCCCGTTGAGCAGGTGGTTTCCCGGGTGGAGAAGATGATTGATGACTGGTTTGCTCGCGACTAAACCCCGCATTGCGGACGTGCCCGCGCTTGCCGAAGCGGCACTGTGGCAGGAGCTGGAGCTGACGCCCAAACCGGGGCTGGTGGACAAGCTCAATAACGGTTCCCACCGCGATATGGACCACGCGCTGTTTGCCCGCAGCATTGCGGCGATTACGCCGTGGTTTGCGCGCTTTGCTGAACTTGGTAACGCGCATGCGGATAAGCCCGCTGACGCACAGCTACGGATTATCCGCCCAATGGGGATGGCCTGCGAGCAGGCGATGTACGCCGCGACGAACGGCGTGAATACGCACAAAGGCGGGATTTTTGCCCTGGGTTTACTGTGCTTCGCCGCCGGACGTGTGAACAATCTTTCTGCGGACAGCCTCTGTTGTGAGGTGGGTAACATCTGCCGCGGGCTGGTGTCGCGAGAGTTGGCCGCGCGCAGCGGGCAGGCGACGGCGGGCGAGCGGCAGTTTCAGCAGCACGGCTTAACCGGCGCGCGCGGTGAGGCGGAAAGCGGCTTTGCCACGGTGCGTAAGGCGTTGGCACAGTGGAACGGACGGTCGCTTCACAGCCTGCTGTTACGCCTGATGTCAGTCAATCAGGACAGCAATCTGGTGTCGCGCGGTGGCATGGAAGGGCTGCGCTACGTTCAGGACTACGCGCGGGAATTGCTGGCTAACGGCTGGGACCGCGAAGCGTTGCTTAAAATGGATATCGCATTGATAGAACGCAATCTGAGTCCGGGCGGCAGCGCGGATTTGCTGTCGGTGGGGTGGGTGCTGTCTGGAATAAAATAGCCGGGTGGCGGCTTCGCCTTACCCGGCCTACGGTTTGGTTTTGTAGGCCCGGTAAGCGTTAGCGCCACCGGGCACAACAATCAATGCGCGATCGGCTGCGCACCGTTCGGCACACGCACGTGCTTGTACTTGAACAGCGCGATGAACGCGAAGAACAGCACCAGCGAGTATGCGGCGAAGATCAGCCACACCGGCTGCCAGTTGGTGATGCCGTTGGTGGTGTACATCTCTACCACTTTACCGCTCACCACGCCGCCCAGAATACAGCCGAAGCCGTTGGTCATCATCAGGAACATGCCCTGTGCGCTGGCGCGGATTTCAGGCTTCACTTCTTTTTCCACGAATACGGAACCGGAAATGTTGAAGAAGTCGAAGGCACAGCCGTAAACAATCATCGACAGCACCAGCAGTACGGTGCCGAATGCGCTCGGGTCGCCGTAGGCGAACAGACCAAAGCGCAACATCCATGCCGCGATACTGATCAGCATGACGTTCTTGATGCCGTAGCGGCTCAGGAAGAACGGGATGGTCAGGATGAACAGCGTCTCAGAGATCTGAGAGATGGACATCATCACCGACGCATGCTCAACGATAAAGCTTCCGGCAAACAGCGGATTGTTATCGAAGCTGTGCAGGAAGGTGTTGCCGAACATGTTGGTGATCTGCAGCTCTGCGCCCAACAGCATGGAGAAGATAAAGAAGATCGCCATCCGTTTGTTTTTAAACAGCGCGAACGCGTCCAGACCGAGCATGGTGCTCCAGCTCTGGTTTTTCTGCTGGTTTGAAACCGGAATGGTTGGCAGCGTCAGGGTGAAGATCGCCAGCAGCACGGAGAGCGCGGCACCGATGTAGAGCTGCATATGGCTCAGTTCAAAGCCTGCGAAGCTCACGCCCCACATTGCCATGATAAAGCCGATGGTGCCCCAGATACGGATTGGTGGGAAATCGGTCACGATATCCATCCCGGCAGATTTCAGGCGGTAGTAAGAGATGGTGTTGATCAGCCCAAGCGTTGGCATATAGGCCAGCGAGTTAAGCAGGATCACCATAAACATTGCCCCCGGCGTGGTCACTTCGGCCGCCATAAACAGCGTCCCCGCGCCCACCAGATGGCAAAGCATGTACAGCCATTTCGCACTTAACCATTTATCCGCCACGATACCGAGCAGTGTTGGCATGAAGACCGCCGCGATACCCAGCGAGCTGTAGACGGCACCGATTGACGCACCATCGAACTTGAGCGTCACAAACATATAGGAGCCGAGTGTAGTCAGCCAGCTACCCCACAGGCAGAACTGCAGAAACGACAATATTTTAAGCTGCAGCTTAAGGTTCATGTTACTTTCCTCACAAGTGAGCGGGAGATATGTTGTTTTTGGAACATTCAGGGTTGTTATTTGATGCAATTCTATCAGTTGGCAACGATATGTTTTGTTACCTCCCGCAAAAAAATGCAATCCACATTAATTTGCAGTTTGGATTGTGATGCAAATAACATTTTCGTATGGGTGTTCAAGTCCCCTCTCCCTTTTGGGGAGAGGGTTAGGGTGAGGGGGAGTTTTTTAGCGACGACGATAGTTCTTCTGCGCCGTATTGACCTTATACAGATAGCGGCGGGACTCCGCTGATGGGTGGCGGGTGGTGAGGGTTGAGTAAACATCCCCCGGCGCCATGCTGTTGATGATGTTTGCGGCCTGCACTTTGTCGTTCGAGAAGACGCGCAGCACGCTGCCCGCGCCGCCGTTATAGGCGGTGATTACGGCATAGCGGCGTGAGGTCGGGTTATCGATGCCGCCGAGATAAACATTGTTCAGCATCGCCAGATAGGCCGTGCCGGTATCAATGTTGCTCTGGGGATCGAACAGATAGCTACGGCTCGGCGTGCCGGATTTGCCCTGCGCGCGGAAGACGTCCTTACCGGCGCTGTGCTGGACTACCTGCATCAGCCCCAGGGCGTCGGAACGGCTAACTGCGTAAGGGTTGAACGACGATTCGGTCTGCATAATCGCCAGGATCAGCGACTCATCCACGCCGTACTTACGTGATGCCTGACGCACCATGCCAAGATACTTATGCGCACGCTTGTCGAGGTGGTTCGGCACGAGGTTGATGGTGACGCTATAAATTATCTTCAGGCCGTTAGAGCGGCTCTTCAGTCGCGTCTGCAGCAGATAGTCGGCAAATTTCGTGGCGCGACCTTCCCAGCGGATTGGCTGGCCGGTTTGATCGACAACCTGACCGTACAGGAACGGCTCTTTCGAGATGGTGATATCGTCGGCATCGGAGTAGAGATCGATAGATCCCGGGTCGTCACCCATCAGCAGGGTTTTGATAATCGCCTGACGCAGTCGTGCCGCAGGGTCAGTACCCGCGATGGTTTCAATGGTGATCGTACCCTCATCAAAGTTGATGTGGCTACGGGTCAGATAGGCGTCGGTGTACTTAACGTAGTCCTTCGGTCCGGCAATAAGAACTTCGTTAAATCCCCATATGTTCTCGATGTTGTGGGCAAACTGCCCCATCAAAATGTCAAAACCGTTGGTGTCCTTGATCCAGGCTTCGTTGTAATCATCGCCTTTTTTTGACGAACAGGAGACCAGCAACGGCGCAACAAGGGCTAGCGCTAAAAGTTTTTTCATCATTCCGGGCGTGCGTGTTGTGTTTGCTTAGTCGTTGCTATTGCCCGGCGGCGCTTCGCTTGCACGGGCCTACGGTTTTGTAGGCCGGGTAAGCGCAGCGCCACCCGGCAACAGCCGCTCAATATTATTTTTCTGGAGGCGTATAGCCTTCGATATGCACGTCTTTGCCTTCAAACAGGAAGTTCACCATCTCCTGTTCCAGCAGCTTGCGGTGTTCCGGGTTCATCATGCTGAGCTTTTTCTCGTTAATCAGCATGGTCTGCTTTTTCTGCCACTGTCCCCAGGCTTCTTTGGAGATCTCGTTATAAATGCGTTTACCCAGATCACCCGGATAAAGCTGGAAATCCTGGCCTTCAGCGTCACGCTGCAGGAAAGTACAAAAAATCGTTCTGGCCATACTCATTCCTCTTTTTCTTGTCGATGCTAAACCATTGCACCGGCACGTAATTGCTGTAACAGGCGCTCCACGGGAGCCGCCAGCCCGACTGATGGCGGTTGCGCTAAGTTATACCAGAGAGCGGTGCCTTCATCCATGCACGAGGCAAATGAGGACACGGGAAGCCACATCGGCACAATATCCAGGTGGAAATGGCTGAAGGTATGGCGAAACGCGGTCAGCTGTGTCAGGTTATCGGCAGCAATACCGCGCTGTTTAAGCCATTCACGCAGCAAATCTTCACCTTCAAACTGCGGGAAGCAATATAGACCGCCCCACAGGCCGCTCGGTGGACGCTGGGCCAGGAACACCTCGTCGCCGTGCTGCATCAGCAGCATGTAACCGGTGCGCTCCGGTAGCGTCTGCTTCGGTTTTTTCCCCGGGTATTGCGACCACGAATGGTTAGCGTAGGCCACGCAGAGAGTATTGAGCGGGCAGAGTTCGCACTTGGGTTTTGAGCGCGTGCAAACCATCGCACCCAGATCCATCATCGCCTGGTTAAAACGTTCGACGCCGTTGGCCGGGGTAACCGCTTCACTGATCTCCCACAGACGTTTCTCAACCTCTTTTTTACCGGGCCAGCCGTCCACGGCATAGCAACGTGCCAGCACGCGCTTCACGTTGCCGTCGAGGATCGGGAAATGCTTACCCAAAGAGAGAGAGAGAATGGCTCCCGCCGTTGAACGCCCGACGCCGGGTAAATCTGCCACTTCATCGAAGGTTTCCGGGAATTTACCGTTGTGGCGCGTGGCGACCTGCTGCGCGGCCTTGTGCAGATTACGCGCGCGGGCGTAATAGCCCAGGCCTGTCCACAGGTGCAATACCTCGTCCAGCGGGGCATTCGCCAGGTCTGTTACCGTCGGGAAGCGTGCCATAAAACGCTCAAAGTATGGGATCACCGTGGCGACCTGCGTTTGTTGCAACATCACTTCGGAGAGCCATACTTTGTAAGGCGTTTTTTCAATTTGCCAGGGCAGGGTTTTACGCCCGTATTTGTCGTACCAGTCCAGCACCTGGGCTGAAAATTGAGAGGCTTGCATGGTCATCGATTCACATAATCAGGGACGCAGATTGCAGCACAGCGTCAATCTGCTGTAAACCGGATCTTTCCCATGCTTGCATAGACGCCTTAACTTTGGATAATGCCCGTTTCCCGAACATTCTCACAAGCAGACAACTCTTTTATGAAAAACGACGTCATTTCACCGGAATTTGATGAAAACGGTCGCCCGCTGCGCCGTATTCGCAGCTTTGTCCGTCGTCAGGGCCGCCTGACAAAAGGGCAGCAACATGCGCTGGACAACTACTGGCCGGTGATGGGCGTTGAGTTCAGCGAGCAGCCGCTGGACTTTGCCGGGCTGTTTGGCCGCGAAGCGCCAGTCACGCTGGAGATTGGTTTTGGTATGGGCACCTCTCTGGTGACCATGGCGCAAGCTCGCCCGGAGCAGAACTTCCTCGGTATTGAAGTGCACTCCCCGGGCGTCGGCGCGTGTCTCGCAACTGCCCATGAAGAGGGTGTAGAGAACCTGCGCGTCATGTGTCATGACGCGGTGGAAGTGCTGCACAAAATGATTCCTGACAATTCTTTAACCATGGTTCAGCTCTTTTTCCCTGACCCGTGGCACAAAGCACGTCATAATAAACGCCGTATCGTTCAGGCACCGTTTGCCGAGCTGGTGAAAAGCAAGCTGAAACTGGGCGGCGTCTTCCATATGGCGACCGACTGGGAACCTTATGCGGAACATATGCTGGAAGTGATGTCGTCTCTGGACGGGTATAAAAACCAGTCTGAAAGCAACGACTATGTTCCGCGTCCGGATTCACGTCCGGTAACGAAATTTGAACAGCGTGGCCATCGTCTTGGTCACGGTGTATGGGACTTAATGTTCGAGAGGGTGAAATAATGGCAAAGAATCGTAGCCGTCGTCTGCGTAAAAAAATGCATATCGAAGAATTCCAGGAAGTGGGTTTCTCCGTTGCGTGGCGTTTCCCGGAAGGCACCAGTATAGAACAGATCGATCAGGACGTGGATGCCTTCATCAACGACGTGATTGAGCCCAACAAGCTGGCCTTCGACGGTAGCGGTTACCTGGCGTGGGAAGGTCTGATCTGCACCCAGGAAGTGGGTAAATGCACCGAAGAACATCAGGCGCTGGTTCGTAAATGGCTTGAAGACCACAAGCTGGAAGATGTCCGCGTCAGCGAACTTTTCGACGTTTGGTGGGACTAATAAAGCAGTCAAGGGCCAGCATTAGCTGGCCCATTTTGTCTGAGGGAGTGTTTAAGATGCGCAAAACGTTGCTGGCTGTTGCTTTGATGGCAACCGGATTCACCGCCCATGCGGAGTATAAATGTAGCGTCACCCCGCGTGATGACGTGGTGTTAAGCCCGCAAACCGTGCAGGTCAAAGGCGAGAACGGCAATCTGGTGATTACGCCGCAAGGGAACGTCACCTTTAACGGCAAAGAGTACAATCTGACAGCCGCACAGCGTGAGCAGGCGAAAGACTATCAGGCCGATTTGCGTACCGCGCTGCCATGGATTAATGAAGGAGCCCTGACGCGCGTCGAAAAAAGCCGTGTTGCACTGGATAAGATCATTACCAAAGAGGTGGGGGAGAGTAGCAATATGCGCTCCCGCCTGACGAAGCTCGATAAGCAGCTCAAAGAGCAGATGAACCGGATTATCGAGACGCGCTCTGATGGCCTGACGTTCCACTACAAGGCGATTGATCAGGTCCGTGCTGACGGACAGCAGCTGGTGAACCAGGCGATGGGCGGCATTCTGCAGGACAGCATCAACGAGATGGGGGCTAAAGCGGTCCTGAAGGGCGGCGGTAACCCGCTGCAGGGCGTGCTGGGCAGTCTGGGTGGCTTGCAGACCTCAATTCAGAACGAGTGGAAGAACCAGGAAGATGATTTCCAGCAGTTCGGCAAAGACGTGTGTAAACGCGTGGTGTCGCTGGAAGATAGCCGGAAGGCGCTGGTGGGGACGTTGAAGTAATCCTCTGCGCGCTGGGCCCCTCACCCCGGCCCTCTCCCCAGGGGAGAGGGTGTAAACGTTCCCTCTCCCTGTGGGAGAGGGTTAGGGTGAGGGCATCAGGCTCTGCAATTTTTGAAGAATAACCGTCAGCACTTCCTCTTCCTGAGAAGTAAATTCATTGTTCCAGAATCGCACGACTTCCCAGCCATTTGTATGCAAAAACTCTGTACGACGTGAATCGTATTTCTCTTTGCTTTGATGTTGCCCTCCGTCGAGCTCAATAATCAATTTCACCTTAAAACAGGCAAAATCTGCAACATACGGCCCAATCGGCATCTGGCGGCGAAACTTATAGCCAAAGAACCGACGACCTCTGAGCAAATACCAGAGGCGAAATTCTTCGGGCGTCATTTGTTTGCGAAGTTGTTTTGAGTTTTCCATCCCCACACTCTGCCAGCTTTTCCTTCAGCCGGCAGAACGGGATGCAAAAACCTGAATTAGCCTTCAGGAATCGTCGGCGAGGAACAGCTCAAGAAGGGAATTTAAGAACAGTTTGCCGTGCTCGGTGATCTGCCAGTAATCTTCACACTCAGTCAGATACCCCTGCGCCAGCGCCTCGTCAATCTGAGGACGAATCACTGACTCCGGCAGACCGGTGTAACGCGCAAATTCCGCGCGCGGCGCGGCTTCCAGCAGGCGGAAGCGGTTCATAAAGAACTCAAACGGTTTATCCGCCGCCTCAACGTCGTGCTGGCGCTCGAGATAACGGCCTTCCATATACCCTCGCGGGTGGCGGGTTTTGGCGGTACGCAGAATACGACCGTCCGGGAAAGTCACCTTACCGTGCGCGCCGCAGCCAATTCCCAGGTAGTCGCCAAAACGCCAGTAGTTCAGGTTGTGCTGACACTGATACCCCGGTTTCGCATACGCAGACGTCTCGTACTGCTGATACCCCGCAGCGGTTAACAACTGGTGGCCCTGCTCGAAAATATCCCACAGCGCGTCGTCATCCGGCAGAACCGGAGGACGGGAACCAAACAGCGTGTTGGGTTCAATGGTGAGCTGA
Source organism: Enterobacter kobei (assembly GCF_001729765.1). NCBI lineage: Bacteria > Pseudomonadati > Pseudomonadota > Gammaproteobacteria > Enterobacterales > Enterobacteriaceae > Enterobacter > Enterobacter kobei. The sequence continues at coordinate 4,003,239 of NZ_CP017181.1, read as the reverse complement.
TACCAGGACAGATGCGGCGGGTTAAGTTCAATCGCCTGGCGCAGATCGTCCAGCGCTTCGTCGAGCGACTGGTCCGGCAGGCCGTGCATCAAATCGAGGTTAAAGCTGCGCAGACCCAGTCCTGTCGCCAGGTTTGCCGCACGCTTTGCTTCCTCAGGGCCGTGAATGCGCCCCAGGCGCTTCAGTTTTGGCTCGCTAAAGCTCTGCACGCCGATGGAAATACGGTTCACGCCTGCACGCTGATACTCGACAAAACGATCGGCCTCAACGGTACCGGGGTTGGCTTCCATCGTAATTTCAGCATCCGCGGCCAGGTTCAGGCGCGCACGCACGCCGTCCAGCAGCGTCTGCATCGCCGGGCCTGACAGCAGGCTCGGCGTACCGCCACCAATGAAAATGGTCTTAACTTCACGTCCCTGTGCGTAAGGTACATCGGCGTCCAGGTCAGCCAGCAGATGCGCAACGTAGTCATCGTGCGGCACTTCACCTTTCAGCGCGTGCGAGTTGAAATCGCAGTACGGGCATTTCTGCACGCACCACGGGATGTGAATATAAAGACTCAGAGGTGGCAAATTAGCCATTACGCAGTGCTTCCAGTAACAGTTTCAGTGCGCGCCCACGGTGGGAAATCGCGCTTTTCTCTTCGCGGGTCAGTTCCGCTGCGGTTTTGCCCTCGGACGGGACAAAGAAAATCGGGTCGTAGCCAAAACCGCCGTTGCCCGCAGCTTCACGGGTAATCACGCCCGGCCAGCTACCGTGGCAGACGATCGGCGTCGGGTCCTCTGCGTGACGCAGATAGACCAGCACGCAGTGGAACTGTGCGGTCCGCTGTTCATGCGGTACGTCTTTCAGGGCAACAAGCAGCTTTTCCAGATTCTGCTGGTCGGTTGCATCAACACCGGAATAACGAGCAGAGTAAATCCCCGGCGCGCCGCCAAGAAAATCGACAGCCAGACCGGAGTCATCGGCAATGGCGGGCAAACCGGTAATCTGCGCGGCATGGCGTGCTTTCAGGATCGCATTTTCAATAAACGTCAGCCCCGTCTCTTCGGCAGAATCTACGCCAAGATCGGTCTGAGCGACCACATCCAGCCCAAAATCATTTAATAGCGAGGCCAACTCGCGCACTTTACCGGCGTTGCCGGTCGCGAGAACAACTTTCTGCATGGTTTAGTCCTGTTCTGTCAAAGCCGCGACTTCCGTCGGGATGGATTGCGGGTTGAGGATTTTTACCTGTTTATGCCGCCCCAGTTCGCCTTTTTCAATGATGACCTGGCTTTTGGCCACGCGAAACTGTTTTGCCAGATATTTGGTCAGATGCGCGTTTGCCTGACCGTCAACCGGCGGGGCGGTGATGGCGACTTTTAACTCGTCGCCATGCAGTCCAACAATACTGTCACGGCTGGCTTTCGGCTGAATATACAGCCGCAAAACCAGCCCGTCAGCGCAGGTGCTTACGGCACTCATAGCGCCATCCACAGCCCCGGCAACAGCATGTCGCCCGTAGACTGCAGCAGTTCAGCGATCCCCATGTTGATCACATAGAGCAGCAGAACCAGAATCATCGGGGAGAAGTCGATGCCGCCCATAGAGGGAAGTAAGTTACGGATCGGACGCAGCAGCGGCTCGGCCAGCTGAATCAGGGCATACTCTACCGGGCTACGCCCCTGGCTCACCCAGCTCATGATGGCCATCACCAGCAGCACCCAGAAAATCAGCAGACCGACGGTTTTGATCAGAATCAGCACGGCGGCAATCCAGATAATCGGCTGGAAGGTGATGACCATAAACAGCACGATGGCTTTGATAACGCTAAGAATAAACGCTACCAGCAGCGAAGCGCTGTCGATGGGACCCATGGCCGGGATAATACGGCGCAGGGGCCCGACAATAGGTTGCGTGATTTTCACGACAAACTGGGAGAACGGATTGTAAAAATCACAACGGGCCCACTGCATCCAGACGCGCAGCAAAAGCGCCATCGTATACAGCTCAATGACCGTTGAGAGCAGGAAAGTCAACGTCTTCATGGCGTTCCTCAAGTTTCCTTATTATTTGGAGTAGTCGCGCGCACCGAAAATGGCGGTACCGATGCGCACCATAGTGCTGCCTGCCGCGATGGCGGCTTCCATATCATCCGACATGCCCAGAGAAAGCGTGTCTACCGTGTTGTAGCGCGCTTTAAGCGCCTCAAATGCTACAGCCATTTGCTGTGCCACGGCAAACTGCCTTTCATAACTTGACTCTGGCGCCGGAATAGCCATCAGCCCACGCAGGGTTAAGCGTGGCAGGGCGGCCACGTCTGCGGCCAGCGCATCCAGCTCGCTTAGCGCAATGCCGGACTTGCTATTTTCGTCGCTGATGTTGATTTGTATCAGCACGTTAAGCGCTGGCATCTCTGCCGGGCGTTGTTCGTTCAGGCGTGTGGCAATGCGCAGACGGTCAATCGTATGGCACCAGTCGAAGTGCTCTGCCACCAGACGGCTTTTGTTCGACTGCAGTGGACCAATAAAGTGCCACTGAAGATCCGTATTCCCCTTTTCCCGGAAGTCGCGAATTTTATCCACGCCTTCCTGCACGTAGTTCTCACCAAATGCGCGCTGGCCTGCATCAATCGCTTCTGCGATGGCGCTCGCAGGCTTGGTTTTGCTGACTGCAAGGAGCGTAATTTCTTCTGAAGCACGGCCGCAACGCGTTGCGGCAGCTGAGATTTTGTCCCGGACCTGTGCCAGGTTATGCGCAATGTCGTTCATTTTCCGAGGAGTAGTCTATGGATGTGGAAGAAATGGTGGCCCTTAGTGTAAATCATAACGTCTCCGATCTACACCTGTGCAGTGATTCGCCACCCCGCTGGCGCCGGTCAGGACGCCTTGAACCCGCGCCGTTTCCGCCGCCAGATGTCGGGGCGTTATTAAAAGCGTGGCTCAATGATGAGCAGCAGGGAAGCTGGTGGGCTCACGGTCAGGTCGATTTTGCCGTGACGGTGGCAGAAGGCCAGCGTCTGCGCGGGAGTGCGTTTAAGCAGATTAACGGGGTGTCCATCGCCCTGCGGTTGCTGCCACGCACCTGTTCGCCACTCTCTTCGCTGGGCGTGCCGCGTGCCATTCCGGAACTGTTATCCAGTGACAACGGGTTGATTCTGGTGACGGGGGCGACCGGCAGCGGCAAATCCACCACTCTGGCGGCGATGGTCGATTTTCTCAACCACCATACTGACGGGCATATCCTCACGCTTGAAGATCCGGTGGAGTATCTGTACCGGAGCGAACGCTGCCTGATTCAGCAGCGGGAAATAGGTCAGCACTGCCCGTCTTTTGTCGAGGCGCTGCGCGGAGCGTTACGCGAGGATCCAGATGTGATTTTGCTGGGGGAGCTGCGTGATGCAGAGACGATCCGTCTCGCGTTGACGGCGGCGGAGACCGGGCATCTGGTGCTGGCGACACTGCATACGCGGGGTGCCTCGCAGGCCATTGAGCGGCTGGTGGACACCTTCCCGGCGCAGGAGAAAGACCCGGTACGTAACCAGCTGGCCGGTAGCCTGCGTGCGGTGCTGGCACAGAGGCTGCTTCCCGACCTGCAGGGTGGGCGTGTCGCGCTGTATGAACTGCTGGTGAATACCCCGGCGGCGGCAAATCTGATTCGTGAAGGAAAAACGTGGCAACTGCCCGGTATCATTCAAACAGGCCAGCAGGCGGGAATGCAGAACTTTGATCAGAGCGTGGCGGAGAGACGGGCGCAGGGGCGGCTATAGGCCCCTGAGATTAATAGCCCTGTTCGAAATAGCTTTCGAGGATGATGACGGCAGAGGCGGAGTCTACGCTGCCTTTGTTGAGCGCCCGGAAGCCACCATGCTCAAACAGGCCAGCACGCGCTTCGACGGTGCTAAGACGCTCGTCGTGAAGCTTCACGGAGACGCCAAAGCGGCCATGGATTTTATTGGCGAACTTACGCGCGCGGGCGGTAAGGGGTTGTTCGGTGCCGTCCATATTCAGCGGCAGCCCAACGATAACATCATCCGGTTGCCACTCTTTCAGCAGACGTTCGATAAGATTCCAGTCAGGCGTGCCGTCGTTGGCCTTCAGGGCCGTGAGCGGACGCGCGGTACCGGTGATGCGCTGACCCACAGCGACGCCAATGCTTTTGGTACCAAAATCAAAGGCCAAAAGTGTTCCGCTCATCAGGCGTGCCCCGCGACACCAGGCATGGTCAGAATATCAATGCCAATCAGTTTTGCCGCATCGCGCCAGCGATCGGCTATCGGGGTTTTAAACAGAATATTCATGTCCGCTGGTGCGGTAAGCCAGGCGTTATCGAGGATTTCCTGCTCAAGCTGGCCTTTCTCCCACGACGAGTACCCCAGCGCCACCAGCACTGCGGAAGGCTGTTCTGCGGTACCCAGCGTTTCGAGCACGTCGCGCGAGGTGGTGATCACGGTGTTATCGGAGATGCGGATACTGGAAGAGAATACCGGCGGGGTATGCAGGATAAAGCCGCGATCTTCTGCAAGTGGTCCACCCAGCATCACCGGTTTATCAAGCCGGATCTCCGGCAGTCGCGCTTCAGCCGGGATTTTCAGCTTGTCCAGAATCCCTTCAACCTGCAGGTTTTCCAGCGGCTTATTGATGATAATGCCCATCGCGCCGTCTTCATTGTATTCACAAATATAAACCACGGCGCGGCGAAAAATCGGATCCTGGAGAGCAGGCATGGCAATAAGAAAGTGATGCTGTAAATTCATTGTCAGAGGTACTGTTTCCTGGTTTAAAAAGCGACAGCGCCCAGTATGGGGATAAAGCCGGGCGCTGTCACAGATTATTTCTGTAAACGTTTTTCGATAGCGTCCATCAGCATTCCGGTGATCGAGATCGGGAACTCCGCTTCGATTTCGCGAATGCAGGTTGGGCTGGTGACGTTCACTTCCGTCAGGCGATCGCCAATGATGTCCAGGCCAACAAAGATCAGGCCTTTGGCTTTAAGCGTTGGGCCAACGCGGCGGGCAATTTCCCAGTCGCTTTCTGTCAACGGGCGCGGCTCACCGCGTCCACCGGCCGCCAGGTTACCGCGCGTTTCGCCACCTTGTGGGATACGTGCCAGGCAGTAAGGTACGGGTTCGCCATCCACGACCAGAACGCGTTTGTCGCCATCTTTAATGGCGGGCAGATAGTTCTGGGCCATGCAGTAGCGGGTACCCAGTTCGGTCAGGGTTTCGGCAATCACGCCAATGTTCGGGTCGCCTTCCTTCACGCGGAAAATAGACGCGCCGCCCATGCCGTCCAGCGGCTTCATGATGATATCGCCGTGTTTTTGCCAGAACTCCTTCAACTGAGCTTTGCTGCGGGTCACCAGCGTTTCAGGCGTCAGGTCTGAGAACCAGGCGGTATAAAGCTTCTCGTTGCAGTCGCGCAGGCTCTGCGGCTTATTGACGATCAGCGTCCCTTTCTCTTCGGCACGCTCAAGGATATAGGTGGAGTAGATGTATTCGGTGTCGAACGGCGGATCTTTACGCATCAGAATAACGTTGAGATCGGCCAGGGCAATATCCTGCTCGGTGCCAAACTCGTACCATTTGTCGTAGTTCTGCTCGACGTTAACGATGCGGGTACGCGCGCGGGCTTCACCGTTGATCAGGTAAAGATCGTTCATCTCCATATAGTGGAGCTCATAGCCGCGACGCTGCGCTTCCAGCAACATAGCGAAGCTGGAATCTTTCTTGATGTTAATGTTTGCGATGGGGTCCATCACGATGCCGAGCTTAATCATGTTCTTCTCCGTTTATACTTCAACCCAGATCGCCAAACCGTACCTGTAGCGCGGTAATGGCCGTGAGTGCCGTTGTCTCAGTGCGCAGAACGCGAGGTCCCAACAGAATATCAGTAAACTGGTAACGCGCCGTCATCGCAATTTCTTCCGCCGACAGGCCGCCTTCGGGGCCAATCAGCAGGCGTACACGTTCAACGGGCAGCGGCAGCGTATTAATGCTGGCGCTGGCGCGCGGATGAAGATTGAGCTTCAGCCCGCTCTCCTCTTCGGCACACCAGTCCTCCAGGTCCATTGCCGGGCGGATCTCCGGTATGCGGTTGCGGCCGCTCTGTTCACACGCCGCAATGGCAATTTTCTGCCACTGCTGGATCTTTTTGTTCAGACGTTCCGCATCCAGTTTAACGCCACAGCGCTCGGAAAAAAGTGGCGTAATGAGGCTTACACCCAGCTCAATGGATTTTTGAATGGTGAATTCCATCTTTTCCCCGCGCGACATCACCTGGCCCAGGTGGATGTGCAGCGGCGATTCACGATCGTCCACTTCACCGCGCAACACATTCACATGTACGCTTTTTTTATCCGCCCGGGTGATTTCCGCCTCGAAAATCTGATTAGAGCCGTCGAAAAGCTGTATTGCCTGGCCAGCCCCCATGCGCAGCACGCGGCCAACGTGGTTGGCCGCGTCGTCAGACAGGGCGATTTCGCGACCTGCGGTAATCAGTTCAGGGTGGTAAATGCGAGGAATGCGCATAGTCAGAAATTCCATATGTCATGCGAGATAAGCGAATTGCCGTAGTGTAGGTTAGCTCTTTTGCGCCTGGCAAGCCCGCTGGACGTACGGGTTATGATTCCCCTGGACTCTGGCGATGCGTTCGTCGCGCTGACATTCCCACTCCGTCACCGGATATTGCTTATCCCACGCATTGAACAACTGCGTCTGTTGACGGGAGAGGTTGAGGTCGTAGCGGTCACGCATGTAGAAGTAGGTGCGGGCGATGCTGCCGCGCGCGCGGGCAGGCGGCTCGGCGACTTTTTCTTTAAAATCCACCTTCATGCCGCACTGGCCATATTGGCCTTCGCCACCGTTCCACTGGCTGTACATAAAGTTGCCGCGGTCACCGTTCACTTCACCCACGGCGGGCTGCAGGTTATGCATATCGCTTTCCATCTGGCGGTAGACAGGATCTTTAGAACAGTTTTTACGACCGCCATCCTGCCAGCACTGGCGCTGGTGGCCAAACTGCCATGCCGGAACGACATGTTCCCATTCGATGCGGCTGGCGCGGTTTTCGTTTTTACGCACCTTATAGCCGCAGGACTCCAGGTCCACGACCCCTTTTTTACCATGCCAGTTAATTTTACAGCCGCAGTAGAAATCGCCCGGCACATCGGCGTTCACCTTCACGCCTGCTGCCTTGGCCTGGGAAAAACTGTTGATACCATCGGCCAGAGCATGGCCTGAGAACGCTGTCGTCAGAAAGGCGACCGCGAGAGAAAAATTACGGGACATCTTACACTCCGTGTCAAAACGAGCCCGCAACGTAACGAATGTTTTTCCTGTATGCAATCAGTCAGATCAGGAAAGTTCCTGAATGTTCAAATGATTACTCCGCAATAAGCGGTTCGCCGCATTTGACGCAGCGGTAGGTCGCCTCGCCGCGGACCACGCGATTATGGCGGCGGACGGTAAGCTGATGCTGCTGACACTGGCAGCGGTAGGGGAACGTATTGCGACGTACAGATTCCAGCTCGAACTGATGAGTTCTGCGCGCCGGAACGCCCAGTACTGCCTCCATCATCCACTTCCACTCTTTTCCGTGCGGCGCGACGCGACCAAAATGTTTCCACACCAGGAGGTGAGCCAGCTCATGCGGCACCACTTCCTCAATAAACGCCTGCTGGTTTTCCATCATCAACACCGGGTTCAGGCGGATCTCATACGATTCCAGCCAGGCAGTACCCGCCGCGGTGCCACGCTGCTGATAGACGAGCTTCGGTTCAGGGTAATTCCGACCGAGCTTCAGGTTCGCCTGGGCGAGTTTTTCCCGCAGGCTGCGCATAACGGCTTGCTGAAGGGCGATGGGGAGACGGGGAGCTTTCATAGGGGCAGAGCATAAAGCGCGAAGCGGGGAGGCGCAAGAGGCGCCTCCCGCAAGAGGATTAGTCGTGTGCGCCGATTTCGCGCAGTGGACGACCTTTCATCAGGTTACGTTCAATATGTTCCAGTGAAACATGTTTGGTTTCTGGAACCAGCCAGATGGTCAACACAATAAAGAAGATGTTCAGACCGGCGTAGACCCAGAAGGTGTTGGCATTGCCCAGGGTATTGAGCATGGTCAGGAACGTCGCGCCGACGATCATGTTGGCAATCCAGTTGGTTGCAGTTGAGCAGGTGATACCAAAATCACGCCCTTTCAGCGGCTGGATCTCAGAACACAGTACCCAAATCAGCGGACCGGCGCTCATCGCGAACCCGACGATAAACATCAGCAGCATGCCTACCGCAAAATACTGTGCGGTTGGGGAGTGGATGCCGACGTGCATCATGGTGCCCAGCACGCCCATACCGATCGCCATGACCAGGAAGCCCAGCGTCAGGGTAGGTTTACGTCCCCAGCGGTCCACCAGGCCGATCGCGATAAAGGTCGCCAGCACGTTGGTCAGGCCGACGATGACGGTGCCCCACATCTGCTCGGTGGTGTTGGTATAACCCGCCAGCTCAAAGATTTTTGGCGCGTAATACATGATGACGTTCATCCCGGTGAACTGTTGCATCACCTGCAGCAGCACGCCGAGGAATACTGCGCGACGGAAGTTGCTGTTCTCTTTAAACAGCGCCCAGCCAGACTGCTTCACCTTCAGGCTTTCGCGGATCTCTTCCAGCTCGTTTTTCGCCTCCGCACTGGTGTCGCGCAGGCGCAGCAGCACCCGTTCGGCATCGTGGAAGCGGCGCTTTGCGGCAAACCAGCGTGGGCTGTCCGGCAGGAAGAAGACGCCAATCAGCAGCAAAATGGCCGGGATGATGATCACGCCAAGCATCCAGCGCCATGCGCCGCTGTAGCTGAACGCGGTATCGGAAAGATAAGCCCCGAGAATACCGATGGTAATCATCAGCTGGTACATCGAAATCATACTGCCGCGAATTTTCTCTGGCGCAATTTCAGAGAGATAGAGCGGGGCGGTGTAGGACGCGACGCCGACGGCCAGCCCCAGCAGTACGCGGGAAAGAATAAGCACTTCAACGTTAGGGGCGGCAGCAGAGAAGAGTGAACCGGCGACGAAGAGAATGGCACCAATCATTAGGCTCTTTTTACGTCCGAGCTTGAAGGAGAGCCAGCCGCTGCCGACAGCACCAACCGCTGCGCCAAACATCATCGAGCTGACCACCCATTCCTGGGTATGCGCGTTAATCTGGAATTCGTCTGCGATGAAGGGAAGGGCGCCAGCAATCACGCCGATATCCAGGCCAAAAAGTAAACCTGCCAGGGCGGCGAGGAAGCAGACGAAGAATGTCATCGCCTTGTTGGACGTACGCCCCTGTTTTTTATTGTCAGGCATTATGCCCTCCAGTTGGGTTATCAGTTTTATTGATGTTAAGGGTAGGTGAGTGACCCGTAAAAATATGTGAGATTAATCACATTGGTGTAATCGGTTACACTGGTGTGTAACCGTAAAAATTATTAAAGCTTTGAAAATATAGAGGTAAATGAGGTGATATGCATCGCGAAAGAATACATTTCAGACTTAACTGAAAGGAAATGTAACAGCACAAGAAATGCCATCACGCAAAGAGATTATTCCGAAAGCGAGGCACATGGACTGGCGTGTAAGCGGTTCCAAACATTGCCGGGTGGCGGCTGCGCCTTACCCGGCCTACAAAAGCTCCATACCCCGTAGGTCGGGTAAGGCGCAGCCGCCACCCGACACAAAAAAAGCCAGCACAAAGGCTGGCTTTTTTAACGCTCTTGTCAGTCGATTATTTCAGACCGGCAGCTTCACGCAGCAGGGCGGCTTTGTCGGTTTTTTCCCATGGGAAATGTTCACGACCAAAGTGACCGTATGCCGCGGTTTCTTTGTAGATTGGGTGCAGCAGATCCAGCATCTGAATCAGTCCGTATGGACGCAGGTCGAAGAACTCGCGTACCAGCAGGGTCAGCTGTTCTGAAGGCACTTTCTCGGTACCGAAGGTTTCAACCATGATGGAGGTTGGCTCAGCCACGCCGATGGCGTAAGAAACCTGAATCTCACAGCGGTCTGCCAGGCCGGCAGCAACGATGTTTTTCGCAACATAACGTGCCGCGTATGCCGCAGAGCGGTCAACTTTAGACGGATCTTTACCAGAGAACGCACCGCCGCCGTGACGTGCCATGCCGCCGTAGGTATCAACGATGATTTTACGTCCGGTCAGACCGCAGTCACCCATTGGGCCGCCGATAACAAAGCGTCCGGTTGGGTTGATGAAGAATTTGGTCGCAGAGCTCAGCCATTCGGTCGGCAGAACCGGCTTGATGATCTCTTCCATCACGGCTTCTTGCAGGGATTTCTGGTCAATCTCTTCGGAATGCTGGGTAGACAGTACCACTGCATCGATGCCAACGATTTTGCCGTCATCGTACTGGAAGGTGACCTGGCTTTTTGCATCCGGGCGCAGCCACGGCAGGGTGCCGTTTTTGCGTACTTCAGCCTGACGCTGTACCAGACGGTGCGCGTAGGTGACCGGGGCTGGCATCAGCACGTCGGTTTCGTTGGTCGCGTAGCCAAACATCAGGCCCTGGTCGCCCGCGCCCTGTTCCAGTGGATCGGCACGGTCAACGCCCTGGTTGATGTCTGGAGACTGTTTGCCAATGGCGCTCAGCACCGCGCAAGAGTTGGCATCAAAGCCCATATCAGAATGCACATAACCGATTTCACGCACCGTGTTACGGGTGATCTCTTCGATATCAACCCATGCGCTGGTGGTGATCTCACCGCCAACCAGAACCATGCCAGTTTTGACGTAGGTTTCGCACGCGACGCGCGCTTTAGGATCCTGCGCCAGGATCGCATCCAGCACCGCATCGGAGATTTGGTCAGCAATTTTATCAGGATGTCCTTCTGATACGGACTCGGACGTAAACAGGTGTTTTGCCATGTTTTATTTCACCTAAGAGGAATTTGGTTAGCTCAAGCTGCTGTGTGGAATAGCCAAAGGAGATCATTCTACCAAGGCCTGCAGGTTTTTGACACTGGCAGTATGAGTGTTAATCAGTATAGATGGATTAACATCTGGATGGCTATTTTAGGTCACTTCTTCGCCCGATTTCCAGTTTTTTTTGATTCATCTCTCACGGCGTTGAAATGTCTGCTGGAAATTTTTCCTGACGGCGCTGGCAACCCACGCATTTTTGTTTTGCTTTTTAGCCCCCTTCTCGGTATAAAACGCGGCGCGCGGCTCATACAAAATAAGCGCTCGATGAACTCATCGAGTCGCCACTTCCAGCCGGGTTAAGCAGTGAACTTTTAGCTTTGGCTTGGGGTCCGTTTCAGCAGAGGCGGCCGTGGAGGTGATACGAGATAATGAACCATCGTTTTCCGCTAATTCAGCGCAGCCGTTCTGGCGCGCATTTGATTCCCGCAACCCGCATTTCTAGTCTGCAAACCTGCCGATGTTATACCCATCTCGGCGCTTCTCAGGATTCCAGGGCCGGTCAGGCTGTGTGAAAACTGAACAAGGGCGCTCTTGTTAATACAAGAGTTTTCTCGTGGTTTCGCCGAACCTTGTCATACAGAGTTCGGATACGTGTTTTACAATGATATGAATAAGAAACCGGTCGCACGGTCTGGATTTCAGCATACTCTGCTGGGAAACGGAGCCGTTTATGGGTTGTTATCGCCGTATAACGCTGCGATAGTAGTCAACTGTTTTACACTTAATACAAAGAGTTGAGGTTCGCTATGTCTGACGACATGTCTTCTTTTTCGCCTTCGTCAGCGGGCGAACAGGGTGTACTACGTTCTATGCAGGAGGTTGCGATGAGCTCCCAGGAAGCCAGCAAGATGCTGCGCACATACAATATTGCCTGGTGGGGCAATAACTACTACGACGTCAACGAACTGGGCCACATCAGCGTTTGCCCGGATCCGGACGTCCCTGAAGCGCGCGTGGACCTCGCCAAACTGGTGAAAGCCCGTGAAGCACAGGGCCAGCGTTTGCCTGCACTGTTCTGCTTCCCGCAGATCCTGCAACATCGCCTGCGTTCTATTAACGCCGCCTTCAAGCGCGCGCGTGAATCCTACGGCTATAAAGGCGACTACTTCCTGGTTTACCCGATTAAGGTGAACCAGCACCGCCGCGTGATTGAGTCCCTTATCCACTCCGGCGAGCCGCTGGGCCTCGAAGCCGGCTCCAAAGCGGAGCTGATGGCGGTTCTGGCGCATGCGGGCATGACCCGTTCGGTCATTGTCTGTAACGGCTACAAAGACCGTGAGTACATTCGTCTGGCGCTGATTGGCGAGAAGATGGGCCACAAGGTCTATCTGGTTATCGAGAAGATGACTGAAATCGCGATCGTGCTGGAAGAGGCTGAACGTCTTAACGTGGTGCCACGCCTCGGCGTGCGTGCGCGTCTGGCGTCTCAGGGTTCCGGTAAATGGCAGTCCTCCGGCGGTGAAAAATCCAAATTCGGCCTCGCGGCGAACCAGGTACTGCAACTGGTGGAGATTCTGCGCGAGCGCGGTCGTCTGGACAGCATTCAGCTCCTGCACTTCCACCTCGGTTCGCAGATGGCCAATATTCGCGATATCGCCACCGGCGTGCGTGAATCAGCCCGTTTTTACGTTGAGCTGCACAAGCTTGGCGTGAATATTCAGTGCTTCGACGTGGGCGGTGGCCTGGGCGTGGACTACGAAGGGACCCGCTCGCAGTCTGACTGCTCGGTGAACTACGGTCTGAATGAATACGCCAATAACATCATCTGGGCGATCGGTGATGCCTGTGAAGAGCACGGCCTGCCGCACCCGACGGTGATCACCGAATCCGGTCGCGCGGTGACCGCGCACCATACGGTGCTGGTCTCTAATATCATCGGCGTTGAGCGTAGCGAAATTTCCGAAGCGACGCCGCCGCAGGATGATGCACCGCGTTCCCTGCAAAGCATGTGGGAAACCTGGCAGGAGATGCACGAGCCGGGCACGCGTCGCTCCCTGCGCGAATGGCTGCACGACAGCCAGATGGATCTGCACGATATTCACGTCGGCTACTCGTCAGGCACCTTCAGCCTGCAGGAGCGTGCGTGGGCGGAGCAGCTTTATCTGAACATGTGCCATGAAGTGCAGAAGCAGCTCGACCCGAGCAACCGCGCGCACCGTCCGATTATCGACGAGCTGCAGGAACGTATGGCGGATAAGATTTACGTCAACTTCTCGCTGTTCCAGTCGATGCCGGATGCATGGGGTATCGACCAGCTGTTCCCGGTTCTGCCGCTGGAAGGGCTGAACCACGCCCCGGAACGTCGCGCGGTGCTGCTGGACATCACCTGTGACTCCGACGGTGCTATCGACCACTACGTTGACGGCGACGGTATCGCCACCACCATGCCAATGCCGGAGTACGACCCGGAGAACCCGCCGATGCTGGGCTTCTTTATGGTTGGGGCGTACCAGGAGATCCTCGGCAACATGCACAACCTGTTCGGTGATACCGAAGCGGTTGACGTGTTTGTCTTCCCTGACGGCAGCGTGGAAGTTGAGCTGTCTGACGAGGGGGATACCGTGGCAGACATGCTGGAATACGTTCAGCTCGATCCGAAAACGCTGCTGACCCAGTTCCGCGACCAGGTGAAAAACACCGGTCTCGACGATGCATTGCAGCAGCAGTTCCTGGAAGAGTTTGAGGCGGGGCTGTACGGGTATACTTATCTCGAAGACGAATAATTATTCCGCCAGTTAAATATGAAAAGGGTCTGACCGTGGTCAGACCCTTTTTTATGGCTACATGAAAACCCCGCCGGTGAACGACGGGGAGAGGGGGGTTAACTCAGCTGTTCGTCCTGGAACGTAATGGTCACCTTCGCATAGATATTAATTGGCGTTTCCGCCATTAGCGGCAGCCACTGCTTCGGCTGTGCTGTTGCGCTCATATCGCCGTTCCACTGCTTGTGCTCAGGCGTTTTCGGCATGTCCATGCCGGTCTGACCGGTGGACGAACCTGGCGAGAGCTTGACGTCAGTGCCTTTCGGATTGCTCGACGGCGCCACGCCGTTGGTCATATCGCCGTTCCACTGCTTGTGCTCAGGCGTTTTCGGCATGTCCATGCCGGTCTGACCGGTGGACGAACCTGGCGAGAGCTTGACGTCAGTGCCTTTCGGATTGCTCGACGGCGCCACGCCGTTGGTCATATCGCCGTTCCACTGCTTGTGCTCAGGCGTTTTCGGCATGTCCATGCCGGTCTGACCGGTGGACGAACCCGGCGAGAGCTTCACGTCGGTGCCTTTCGGGTTGCTCGACGGCGCCACGCCGTTGGTCATGTCGCCGTTCCACTGCTTGTGCTCAGGCGTTTTCGGCATGTCCATGCCGGTCTGACCGGTGGAAGAACCCGGCGAAAGCTTGACGTCGGTGCCTTTCGGGTTGCTCGACGGCGCCACGCCGTTGGTCATGTCGCCGTTCCACTGCTTGTGCTCAGGCGTTTTCGGCATGTCCATGCCGGTCTGACCGGTGGACGAACCCGGCGAGAGCTTGACGTCGGTGCCTTTCGGGTTGCTCGACGGCGTGACACCGTTGGTCATGTCGCCGTTCCACTGCTTGTGCTCAGGCGTTTTCGGCATGTCCATGCCGGTCTGACCGGTGGACGAACCTGGCGAGAGCTTGACGTCGGTGCCTTTCGGGTTGCTCGACGGCGCCACGCCGTTGGTCATGTCGCCGTTCCACTTTCTGTGCTCTGGCGTTTTCGGCATATCTTTGCCGGTTTTACCGGTTGCAGAACCCGGAGAAAGCGTTGGGTAATTCGTATTTGGAACGTCCCATTTTTTCTTCGGCGTTGTGCTGTCAGCCGGTTTCGGCGCAGGCTTCAGATCGTCCGCTTTCGACGGCGTAACGGCAGGCACCGCTTCGCTGTGCGCGGTTTCAGACGGGGTGGTATCCGTCTTCGTCGTGCTGTCAGCCGGTTTCGGTGCAGGCTTCAGGTCATCCGCTTTCGACGGCGTAACGGCAGGCACCGCTTCGCTGTGCGCGGTTTCAGACGGGGTGGTATCCGTCTTCGTCGTGCTGTCAGCCGGTTTCGGTGCAGGCTTCAGGTCATCCGCTTTCGACGGCGTAACGGCAGGCACCGCTTCGCTGTGAGCGGTTTCAGACGGGGTGGTATCCGTCTTCGTCGTGCTGTCAGCCGGTTTCGGCGCAGGCTTCAGATCGTCCGCTTTCGACGGCTTAACGGCAGGCACCGCTTCGCTGTGCGCGGTTCCAGACGGGGTGGTATCCGTCTTCGTCGTGCTGTCAGCCGGTTTTGGCGCAGGCTTAAGATTGTCCGCTTTCGACGGCGTAACGGCAGGCACCGCTTCGCTGTGCGCAGGTTTCGCTGGCGTATCCTCTTTCTTCTTCGTGCCATCGCCTGAATGCTTCGACGAGCCGCCGCCATTGCGGTGGTCGCTCGGCGTATCGACGTCGTAACTGCCTTTTTTCTTCTTACCGATACCAGGATCCGCAAGGGTATAGGAGATATTGTTACCCGCTTCTTTTTCGTCACGGGTGACAACGGACATCTCATCCTTGTTGGTGTTGATCTCGCCAGTCGTACCTTTGCTGGTGGTGCCCCCCACGGAAATGGTGGATTTCTGCGTTTCGTTACGGTGGATCTCATCGACCGTATCCACGTAGATGTTAGCCGATGGAATGCCGCCTTTTTTACCCGGCAAACCACCGATACCTACGCCGCCACCGCCGTACAGGCCGTCCTGCTCAACGGTATCTTGCAGGTCTTTGGCGTTGATATTGCCCGCAACGTTGACGTTACCGGTGCCATTATCAGAGACGATATTGGCCCCCGCCATGTTGAGGTCGCCGCCGGTTTTCACCTGCACGTCCCCCGTGGTGTGAATGCCGGACTGCTTCGCGGTGGTTGCCGAGTCATAAGCCTCTGAGCCGCCGCCGCCGTTAACGGCCCCGGTAGGCATCACGCCTTTCGTCGACACGGCTACACCGACGGATGCACCCCAGTTGGCACGCTCGTTGTCCGTGTGAACCGTATCCTGAAGGGAGTTCACGGTCATATCCCCTGCAACATCCACGTCCGCGGTATTGGCGTCAATGTTGGCACCGCTCATGGTCATGTCGCCGCCGGACTTAATTTTGACGTCGCCTGCCGTAATGGTGCTGTTGGTGTAGCTGGTGCTGTTGCCTGTTCCGGTCTCTTTGCTGCCGCTGTAGTCGACAGACGCGCCGCCGCTCACGCCGGAGAGATCCACGCCCACCCCAGCCGAGATGCCCGCCGAGTGCTCCTCGGTGGTGTTGCTGTAGCTGGATGTGGATTTCGCCGCATTCATGTTCACATCGCCGCCTGCGTTAATTTCAACGTTCTGGCCGCTAATGTCTGTTCCGTTCAACGTGGTGTCTTTTTTGGTGTTGATCGAAACGTTATTGGCGCTGATGTGGTTAATGTTTTCCGCCGTGGAGGTGGAGGTCGAGTGCGATTTAGACGAACTGCCGCCAATGGTAACGGAACCGCCAGCCAGATCGTTGAGCAGCAGGTTAGAGGCCTCGCCCAGCACTTCCGCAGCCGTTGTTCCGGCGTTGGCAGACTGGCCTTCGGTGCCTTTTTCAATCAGGTTACCGGCTTTATCAAAGGTATCTACAAGGGTGCTGTGGGCTTCACCCGTGATACCAAACGACGTCGCTTTATGGGATGAGGTGTTTTTCATCTCATCTTCATATTTCGTGGTCGCGACGTCCTCGGCGTTGATGGTCAGGGCATTGCCCGCGCTGAGATCCGCCCCACCAATGTCAGCGGTCTTACCGGCTTCAATCATCCCGGACTGGCCAAAGTTGATTGCGGCATTGGTGTTCTTTTTGCTGTCGGTGACGGACGAGTCACTGGAGGTGCTCATGCCAAACGTGAAGCCAGCCGTATCATTCACCGGCGCACGGCCAGGCTTCTTGCCGATAGCGGAGGTGTCGGATTCTGATCCTGCGCTGACATAGTCGCCGGAGGTCGTTTCGGTGCTGCCGCCGTCCATGGTGCCGTAGCTGGTGTTAACCGACAGGCCGCCGCCGCTGACGCCCGCGCTGATGACAAACTCGCGTGACGAGCTGTGCTGTTCTTCGTGAGCAACGTCCTGGGACGTTTTGATCGTCACGTCATTTTCAGCGGTGATGCTGCCGGTCTGGGCGTTGTAGGTCCCCCCTTCCATCACCACGTCGTTTTTGGCCTCGATACTCATGTTGCCGCCAGCGGAAACATTCGCGCCAATGGCTTTGCCCGTGGTGGTTGAGGTATCAGACATCGTGTAGTTGAGCGCGCTTCTGACGTCGTTATCAATGATACGCGTGGCGTCAATTTCATGCAGGTCATTGAAGGTGACGTCGCCGTCGGTGGCCTTCATGCTTACATCCTGACCCGCCGTAATATCCGACGCGTTGGAGGTGATTGATTTAGCCTCCATGTTAATGCTGCCGCCTGCGGTAACGCCGTCCTCAAAGGCGTGGATCACCTGCTTGCCGCTCTCATCGCGCCCTACGCTGGCCGTCATGGTGATGTCACCCTGAGCTGCGGACATGTTCACGTCGCCCTCAGCGTTAATCGCCGCGCCGTTGTTATTGATATTGCCGCTGGTGCTGGACATATTGATGTCGCCGCCCGCAGAGATACCCGCGCTCATGCCGTTGCTAACGTTGTTGATATCCCCATCAGAGACCAGCGTCATGTCGCCTTTGGATGAGATTGTACCGTTGGCGTTATTGATGCTGTTCGCGTCGACGTTCATATCGCCACCGGCATGAACGGTCGCGGTGCCGCCGTTAACGTCTCCGCTCTCCATCTGACGAAGCGTTTCAGGGCACAGGTACACGACCGGGACCATCACGTCCACGCCGTTCACCGTCTGATTGACGAACCAGACGATATCGGCGTCCAGTCCGTTGCGCTGCTCCTCGGTCAGGGATTGACCAACAACCAGCCCCAGCTCGCTGTCCTGTGCTGCCAAGCCTGCATTATCCATCAGGGCCTGCACCAGCGCGTCGCCTTCCAGACCATCACGGATCGAAAAGAAACTGCCCACCGAGCTGTTGATCTCACGGCGGATCAATTCTGAGGTGAAGTAGTTATCACCAATAACGTTAACCGGCTTCTGCGGGTCATAGCCCACCTGATCGAAGAAGTAATCCGATCCTGTGTAAGCGCTCTGATCGATCATTGACGGACGCGTTTCAAAGATCGGAACGATATTGTTGGCTGGCCCCGGATAAGCCGTGCCATTTTTTTCCGCTTCGGCGGTTTTCTTAAAGTCGGTTGAGACTTCAAACATGCCCGGAATGGAGACCATATCCTTGATGGTTGGCATCGGGCTAATGCCCATCGCCAGCTCGTCAATTTTCTTGGTATTTACCTGGACATCGTAACCGGCAATGACCGTATCCACGGTGTATTCACCCACGTCGATATCGCTTACGTCGCTGTGGCTGTTAATCACCCCAGCGTCCGCAATACCGTTATCCAGCGTGCCGCCGTTATGCGTAAAGTTACCGCCCGCGGTGATCTCGCCTTTTTCAGAAGGAACGAAGTAGGTTTTATTGTTTTTTAATGCCTCATTATTGGAGGCTGTTACGCTCGCCCAGATACCGCACATTGTACCGTAGTCGGTGGTTTGCCAGGTTTCACCGAAGATGTCGGACATCATTTTGTTGAAAAGCGTGGACTCGTTGCCGGTCATCACGACGGCGTTGTACCAGAGCGCTTTTTCAGGGTCATCACTGCCTGTCTTACCGGCCGCTGCGCCATTGCCAAACTCGAAGTCGAGGAACTGGTAAAGAGTATCAAAGTTCCACGTTGACGTATGATAGGCGCCTAAATGCCACTGATAGGTGAGCCCGCCCTGCATCTCTAACGGCAGCTGCAGATAATCATAAATGGACATTTCACCGTATTCCGGTGAGTTGTAGATATCACCGGTAACCGTAATATCTTTCGCCGCCTGAATCAGACCACCTTTGTTTGTAATCTGTTTTCTGTCGTAGATATTGCGCTGGTTAATATTAATGTTGCCGCCCGCGCTGATCTCGGCCTGATGATCCAGTCTCAATCCCGAGGTCACAACCGGCATTGAGAAGTTAATCATGGTGTTAGATTTCGTCGCGAGATGCTCAACGGTGCTATATACCGCACTGGCGTTCTGATAACCCGTCATGGAGATTTCGTCGCCGGTATAGCTACTTTCGTTTCTGATGGATTCCGCGTCTAAATTCACGTCCTTCTCTGCGCGAATGATCCCGGCCTGGTTATGGATCTCCTTCGCGATAATCGACATATCGCCCATGCTGAGCACGTTACCCGACACGCCGTTGAAGAAAGTACCGTTACGGGCTTCCAGACTCATATCGCCCATCGTCCACAGCAGGCTACCGGCATTGTTGGTGATATTGCCCGCGGTGACGTTGAGATCGCCTCCGGTCACGATAGAGACGGCGTTGGTGAAATTACCGTCTGCATTCACGGTCAAATCGCCAATCGCTTCCATCTGGGTGCTATTGGTAAAGTCGCCGTGCGTGGCGATCGCCATCGCGCGTCCGGCGTAGATATTCTGGTTATTGGCGTCGAGGGTCAGGCTGTTGTCAACGCTAAGCGTGAGATCGCGTCCGGCCTCAAGAATACCGGCCGTGTTGTTCAGGCTGGCGAGAGTCAGCTGCAGATCCCGGTCGGCGGTGATGGAGGCGTTGGCATCGTTTTGCAGGTTTTTGGTCGCAACTGCAATATTTGTGCCCGCAATGACTGCTTCAGTGGTGTTTTTGATGTTGCCTGTCTGAACATTCAGCGAGGTCGTTTTTGCCCCTGCGAGCACGGCTTCATCGCTGTTGTTAAGGGTGTTCTTCACGTTCAGCGTCAGGTTGTTATCCGTCGAGACAATGGCCGCGCCACTCTCGTTGGTCACATTCTCTGACGTCACGATCACATCGCCGCCCGCCACCAGAGTCGAATTCGAACCATTTTCACTGCCGCTGTTGAGGAGCGAATTTGCCGCGACGGTTAACGCCCCATCAACGGCCTGAATCACCCCACCGGAGAGGTTAGTCAGTACGCCAACGGCGTTCAGCACCGTGTTCATGCTGGCCGTGATCACCGCCTGGCTGGAGTTGGTCAGGGAATCCACATCCTCGATCGTCAGGTTCCGCAGGGCCATGAGCACATGGTCGCTCCCGTCGTTCATCAGGCTTCGGATATTGCGGATAATCAGATCGGTGCCCGCCTGCACGACGCCGTTATTGTGCAGCGTGTCGCCGTTCTGCATCGTAATGCTGCCATCGCTGAGGATCACCGAGGCATTGTTCAGCGTATTCACACCGTCCAGGGTCATGTTGCCCGAGGCGAGGAGCGCCGCGTCAGTGCTGTTGTTCAGCGTACCCACGTTGTTCATGCTGAGGGCATGCTCAGACTGGATCACCGCACTGTTGCTGTTGTGGAGCGTATCCACATTGCTGATTGTTACGCTGCCGCTACCGACGATCGCGGCGCTGTTGGTGTTGGATACGTTTGTGATGTTCAGCATCGCCAGCGCACCGTCTGCAACCAGCTGAGACGCATCGTTGGTGAGGGTACCGATGTTGGACAGAGTGAGATTGCCGCTGCTGTAGAGGGTAGCATCGCTGATGTTATTCAGCGTGCCGATGTGGTCCAGCAGGATGGACGTTGCCTGAATGCCGGAGGCCGAGTTGGTCAGCGTTGTTGTGCCGGACAGATCCATCGCCCCACTCGCGAGCAGAACGGCGTCGCCCGTGTTGGTGAGAGTGGACATGTTGGTCAGGGTGACGTTTTTCCCCTGGATCCGGCTATTGTCGTTGGTCAGTGCAGTCGTCTGCGCGCCGTCCAGCGTAAGGTTTTCTCCCGCCAGGATCTCGCCGCCGTGGGTGTTATTTAATTGCTTACTGACGTTCAGCGCAACATCGCCCGCTGCGCTCAGGGTTCCGCCGTTGTTATTCAGCTTCGCCGCTTTCACCTGCGCTTTTTGTCTGGCGTTCAGCGTACCGCTGTTTTCAAGCGTCGCGTCGGCGTTGGACGCTGTCAGGGTAACGTTTTTCCCCTCGATTTTGCCCTGGTTCTTGATGGATTTACCGCTGGCAGTCAGGGAGACATCTTTTTCGTTGCTGATGATGTTACCGCTGTTGTCGACGTCGCCGCCGACGTTCAGGCTGACGGCTGCCGCATCACCCACGAGGGTGCCGCTGTTGGTCAAATTGCCGGTCGTGGTGACCTGCAGTGCGTCAGTGGTCGCACCGATGTTTCCACGGTTGTTCAGCGCGCTGGCGTTCATCACCAGCCGTTTTTCCGCGAAGATGCGGCCGTTGTTGTCCAGGTTGCCGACGCGGAGCGTCTGGTTATTGGATGCGTACAGCACGCCGTCGTTCTTCAGTGAGCCGGACGCAATCGTCAGGTCCCCCGTGGCGCTGACGGAGCCGCTGTTCACAAAGGCCTCTTTCAGGGTGAACTGCAGGGTGCCTTTTTTCGCCAGGACGCTGCCGCCGCCGTTATTCATGCTGCCTGCGGTAATCTGTACGTCACCGCTGTGGCTGATCACCTGGGTATCCGAGATCAGCGAGGCAAACGGCACTTCAACGCCGTTGACCTTCACAACGAAATCGCCGTTTTTCAGCGTCACGACGCCGTCTGCAATGACCTTGCCGTTGGCGTCCAGCGCCTGCAGTTTGCCGTTCAGGGTATACTGGCCCGCGACGTTAATCTGAATCGCCGGAACGGTGGTGGTGGTGCTGTTGGTTACCAGCGAGGCGGCATTTTGCACCAGCGAGCTGGCATCAATGCGGATTTTGCCGGTTGAGGCGATCACGTCGTTATTCAGCGTGATGCCCGCCAGGGCGTTCATGATAATGTCGTTTTTTGCCTGAACGCCGGAAGTGGATTTGTTCAGGGTGATATTCTTGCCGGAGAGCGACATATTTTTCTCGCTCGACAGGCTGGCGAGCGTAATGTCGCCATCCGCACTGATCTCGAGATCGCTGCTGGCGATAATGCCGCCGGCATGACGGACGCCCGCCCCGGATTCGGTGCTGATTAGCTGGATCTTTCCGCCGTACATGGAGCCAAGCGCGCTACCGTCGATAGCCACGGCCGGACCCCGTCCGTCGCCTTTGTTACGCACGGTGTGGCTACGGGTCGCAAGGTCGTAGTCGTTCTGGCCCGCCAGCACTTTGATGTCTGCTTTACCGGCAATTTCGCCTTCCAGCTGCGCGCTGCGGCTAACGATGTCAAAGTAGCCCAGCCCGTCGGTATTAATGCCCTGACCGGTGACGGATACCGCCCCTTTTTCGACCGCCAGCTTATAGGAACCGTCGTTATTTGCCTGCACTTTACCGGTGCTGAGGGTCAGGCTGTTGGCATTGATGGTGGTTGCGCCGTTCACGCTAATGCCGTTTTCGTTGGCAATGATGATGTCGGCCTTTTTACCGAAAACTTCCATCGTGCCGTTAATGTAGGACGCTTTCGCACCCGTTACTTCGCTGATAATGGCGCTGGCTTCGTGCTGCAGTTGGGCGTTTTTTACCGCATAGCCGCCAATTTTCGTTACGCCGTCCTGCATGCTGTTGTTAAAGATCATCCCCTGTTTTTCAACGTTAAATTCGTTGAATTTATTCATGGAGATGCCTTTCGCATTAGGATCGGCAATATTCACCACGGGCGTGCCGTTGGCCGCCTGGCCCATGGTAGGGCCTTTCGACTGACGATTATCAGGCGTGGTTGCCGCATCGACCGGGGCCGAGAAAATGCCGGCCAAAGACAGATATAATGGGCAGAGCCGCTTATGCAAATTGCGCGTGGTTATTTTTCCGCTGCGTGTGTTTTTGTTTTTCATTATTCTTCCCTTTGTTAGAAGTTAATTTCCGTTTTGTAATAAACCACCGTGTTATCGACGGTTTCTTCTTCCATTGAGTCTGGTTTTTTAACGGGCCACCCTGCCATAACGTAGGAAGAGAAATGGCTGCCAGTGGCTTTAACGCCCACTGATGCGCCCATCATGAATTGGCTGTCGCAGACATTGACGCCTTTCGGGCAATTATCTTTTGTGAAGCCAGCGTCGTAGCCAATATAGGGAGTCAGCTGGTAAATACCGGCCAGTCCAATATCGAAAGGAAACTGCAGGCTATTGGCAATCCACGCGCCGCTGTCGCTCATCACGTTATCGTCTTTGAAACCACGAACGGTGTATTCATCGCCGATAGTCACTTTGGCATCACTCACCAGCACATCCGGCGTGTACTGAAAACCGCTGTTCAGCTCGTAGGTCATGCCGAGTCGGCCAAACTTAGCGAGCGGGCGCGTCCAGGAGGCAATGCCGTTGTATTTCAGATAATCGACGTCGAAACCCTCAAGGTCTTTATCGCCGTCGCGGGCTGAACCAAACCACGGCACCGCCGCGGTGACGCTCAGATCGCCATAGAACCAGCCACCGCCCATGGCGCCAACGTAGGTCAGGCCCGACGCCAGCGAGGTGTAGGTTTTTGAGCTAACGTCAATGCGCGCGTTTTCGATGCCGTTGTAGTTATCCCGGCGTTCGACTTTCATCCAGGCGCTGGTTTTGCCCGTTGCGCCACGCATCAGCATGCGGCTGATACGCAGGGATGCACGCTCTGACGTGCCATCGGAATCGTAAATGCCGAAGCCGCCGTCGATGCCTTTTTCGTATTCGGATTTGTAATAGCTGGTATCAAACCCCCAATAGCCCAGCGGCACGCTGTAGCTAAATGACCAGGAGTCCTGTTTATCATTATTATTTTTCAGATCGTTCCACGAGTAATACGCATTAAAAATGTCGTTTAATCCGGCAATATTTTTTGCCGTCAGGCTGCCGTAATATTGCTGCCAGCCTTCTGATTTGCTCCCGGAGTTATTTAACCCCGCCGCCGCGTCAATCGGAAATGAGGGCTGATGAATCAGGTTAAGATCGGAATAGCCATTAATGATTGAGGGTTCAACGCTAATATTATCCCTCTCCGAGACCCGCATCAGGTTCTCAACCATCTGGTCGACATCCTGCATATTGAGGATCTTGTCTTTGGCAAACGGGTAGGCGGTAAAAAGACGCGTGCTATCACGCAGGCCCGGTGTCTGGCCGTTCACCTTAAAATCGTTAATCTTTCCCCACAGCACGCGAAGCTTAAGCGTACCGCTCTTGATGTTGCCGGGGTCGATACTGATAAGAGTGGTGGCATAGCCACGGGAAATATAAAAATCCGTTAACTCTTTCACTAAGGTGAAAATGTCAGATTTACCAAGATCCTTACCCAGATAGCGCTGGACGATCTCCTCGCGCTGCGGCGATCCGTCGAACAGATGATCGTCGAGGATCTCGATCCGGGTTACGTTGAACTTCCACGATGAATTTGCCGGCAGGCCGGTCTCCGCGTCTTCGCCGCGAATTGCGCGCTGCTGTTGCAGCAACGCTTCCGTTCTTTTCGCCTCTTCAATCAGATACTGGTTACTCTGCCGCTCCAGGCGGTCAAGTTCCTGCTTGTTCTGAACTGAGGGCAGTATGGCGGCATGGGCCACCTGTAATAAAGGCAGTAAAAACAGGACGTTTTTGATTTTAAAATGACAACGCATCACTCTCTCCCTGAGCGTTATTTAATGACAACGGTGTATTGAACGGCGCCGACAACTTTGCCGGGGGTGAGGGCCGTCTTACGATCGACCCCGCCGCCAACATAGATTTGTGCCTGATAGTTTTTGGTGAGCGTGGAGGCGGTATAGACCTTCTCCTTACCCAGCGTGATCGCGGTTGAGTTCTTCTCAAAAAGGCGAATACTGAAATTGCTTGCATAGCCATCGCCGCTTTCAACGCCGATCACACCGGTCAACGCGCCTAAAGGGGTGTTAATTAAGGAGTTGAAAGTGATGCCAATTTGTTCCGTAGAAGGGCAGCCCACGGTGATGCTGAAGTCTTTTTTAACACCCTGAAAAGTATCGTCGTTTTGAAAATCGGCGATGTTATAGGTGCCTAAATCGACGTTTGTTGCCGAGGGGTAAATGGAGCACGAGGCGGTAACCACCTTAATGGCAACACCAAAGTTGATGGCCATAATCGGCAGTTTTTCGCTTTCATCGGCGGACGGGATCACCAGTGCCTCCGCCACCTTACCCGCTGGAATAAAGTATTCCCCTTCAGGCATCGAGCCGGTCTGGACCATTTCCACCAGAACCGTACTGTTTTTCACTCCACAACCGGTGGAGCACGTGGTCGGCGAACCCGAGTTACCCGGCAGCCATGAAGATTCGGTCTGCGTGGGCCATCGCATGCGAATGCCTATCCCCGGGATTTCGGTGTTATAGACATGATCAATCTGCGACCGGATATAGCTTCGCGAATAGCTTGAATGCCATGAAGATTGGGTGGACGCGTCGCAGGTGTAGCTGACGTCCGGCACCTGATAGGTTTTGCTCCATAAAACCTTGCCGACTTCACGCTGCTTTATGACGTTAAGCGTGATGTCGTCCATGATATTCAGCGTCGCCAACGGGGACGTGAGGGTGCACAACGCCGCATAGGCGTTGTTGCACGTTAAAGAGATAAACGCCGTGGATAAAAGAATCAGCGCAGCCGTAAAAATCCGTTTCATGGTGTTGCCCCGTTATTGATGCAGGTAATTTCAATAGCCTTAAACGCTTCTTCCTTGGTTGGTCGGTCCTCAGTGCCTTGCTTCACATAACGCGCACCGCACTGCGCGGGCTTTTTATTTTTCTTCCACTGGAGGGTAAAGACGTTTTGGCCTTCCTTAAGCGCCACCATCGCCACGCCGTTTTGACCGACCATGCCGATCGCGTTGTGCGATTCGTCCAGTACCGACGCACCAAATGGGATCACTTCGCCGGAAGGCTGCATAAAGCGCACAAAGCTCTGGCGATTGGCCTGGGTGTCCATTTTGATCAGCACTGCCGCGCCGGAGGTTGGCACGATGGTTCGGCGGGTGTCGTCGACCTCGACGGTATACGCGGTGCCTTTCGGGTCGGCGTACACCTCGTTGTACTTGTAAGGCACCAGATACCCGACAATGCCGTAGCCGTTGTCTTTGATGACGGCCTGGGAATCCGGGTAGATGCGGGAGCCTTCTGCGCCTTTTGCTTCCACGATGCCAATGGTGTCTGCGAGGGTCGGCACAAAGTTGATGCCGCCTTCATGCACCACCACGCCGCCGTTCAGGTTGACCCCTCCCATAAAGGAGTCCCGGGACTGGCTGTAGGTCATCCCGCCCGAGGCGCTCTCGCCCGTGTAGGAGAGGTTCATGCCGAAGTTAGTTTCCGGTGTGTTGGACTGGCTGAAATAGCCGCCAAAGCCAAACTGTGAGCGTTCCCCGGCGGAGCCGTTCAGCGAGGTACGGAAGTTGGCTTCTTCGCTGTTATAGCTAAAGTTGGCCCCCAGGCGAGCCTGCTTCTCGTAGTGGTGGCCAAGCGGCATGCTCACGTTCAGGTAGAGCGTATCTTCGTGGTCGCCATCGTCGTTATTGGTGCGGCCAAGGGAGATCCCCCAGGTCGTGATGCCAAACTGGTTGTTGTAGCCCAGCACGAAGTTCGACTTTTCATTCCGGCCCTGCTCGTTATTCCAGACGTTGCCCACAAACCCGCTGACGTAGAAGCTTCCCCAACCGGCGGGAAGCGTCTGGTTGATGTTGGCTTCCAGTCGCTCGCGATAGCGTTCCGGGAGAAAGTCTTCTTCATCGGCTTCAATCGAGCGCTTCAGGCTGACCGCGTCGCTCAGGGAGTAGAAATTCGCGCTGGAGTAGCGATAGCCAATCAGGCTGAAGTTCGTCCCGGTTGTCGGGAGGGTCTTCGCCAGGCTAATGCGCAGGCTCATATTGCAGAACGTGCCGCAGCCTGCGGTGTCCGGCTGCCCCTCGAAGCGGGTGAAAGAGCGCGTCACGTCTACGCCTAATGCGCCCAGACGGGTGTTAATCGCAAAACCGGTCATCAGCGCCGCATAATCACCTTCGAACGCGCTCTGTCCGCCAACGTAGCCGGTAAAGTTATTGAATAAGCCGTACTGAAACGTGCCCTCAACCGCTTTCGGATCCTCTTTCAGCCAGGTATCGCGGATTTCACCCGCAGCCACAGAGTAGCGGGAGTAACCTTCGCGCAGCAGCTGCGGCACGCTGGAGTAGGGGACCACGAAGTAGGACTCTTTGCCGTTTGTCTCTTTTACGGTGACCTCAAGATCGCCGTTATAGCCGGTCGCATAGAGATCGCTGATGGCGAACTCCCCAGGCGGCACCACTTTTTCATACAGGGTGTTGCCAGCCTGCTTGATGGTCACCGTGGCGTTGCTGTTGGCGATGCCGCGCACCACCGGGGCATAGTTGCGTACCGAGTCGGGAAGCATGCGATCGTCCGTGGCGAGACGAACGCCACGCAGGGCGGTAGTGTCAAAAAAATCACCGGTGGTGTTCAGATCGCCCAGCACTATCTGCGATTGCAGCGGCGCAATGGCCCGCTCTGCATAGGCCTGGATATGCTGTACGCCGGTATTTTCCGTGTCGCTGCCGGAGCTCAGGCTGTCGTAGGTCGTAAAACGCCATGCCCCCAGTGCGAGGGTGTTGTGCAAATTGCTGTAGAGATAGGTCGCGTTGTCCTGAGCGGGGCGATAACGTGAACTGGTGGCGCTAAGGGTATAGGAGGACATCAGCGCCGGTACGCCGTTATCCCATAACTCCGGGCTTACGTAACCCGCAGGCGTATTCAGCAGCATTGCCTGAGGAATCGTGACATCCAGCTGTTCTTCTACCGCATTATAATTAACCGTCGCGCCTTTAATCAGCTCAGGGAGAATAATGCAGGTATTCTGCTACCAGTCGGGGGGAAGTTTTGATGTGTCGACGTCAAAGCGGACGACCATTTCGGGCGTCATGCAGGCGTTGAATCCCTGCTCATTATTTGCAGCCACAAAGGTAACGGTCCAGGTATTAACCGGCTTGAGGTTGCTGTAAACCTCAAGCGTATATTTCCCCGGCAGTATTTTTTCAACGCCGTCAAATTGTGTCAGATCGATTCCGCTATCGTAATACTTCATAAACCCACGAGAAAATGTCATCGGCTTACTGGTATCACTGGCATATACTGCGAGTGGCGCAATGGTCACCGAAATGACAAAGCCACTAATCACCCGCAGAATGTTAGTTTTCTTGTAAAACATCGACATATCACCGTCCTGGTCAATATGATTACTAATCAGAAGTTATACGTGCGCTTAATATAGGCACCCAGATCGGTAATATAATTGTATTGGAATGTCCCTTTCCCCTGCACGGCGTTAACCTGCGGGAAGTGATATACCAGCGTGCTATATGGCGCGATCATCTCGCCATCAATCATGACATCTTTACCCTGAGCATCTCTGAGCCAGACATTTGTCATGCTTACATGGAAAGGCGAATTATTTGTTCCAACGACGTCATAACCGTTGGCTGCTTTTTTCAATTGCCAGGTTAATTCATCCGCCGCTTTCATCGGATTACCTTTCAGACCAACCGGGCGATAGAAAAATTTAATCAGCGTTCTGAACGCCATCTTTAGCTGATTTTTATCTACGTCTTCCGCCATTTCAGGCGGAATATCCAGGACATTGAGCCACAGAACCGTTTCACGATCTTTTGGATATTTCGCGGCGGCGCCTTCCGTCTGGAATATGCGGAAAACTTTCCCCTTTTGGCCGTTAATTCTGGCCGCCGGTGGGGTGATAAAGAAAGGCAAATCTTCTTTGGCGATGCCGTCACTCTTATCGGTGCTGGAAAGCCACACCTGAACCAGTTCAGGCGCTTTGCTGACGTTATTAATACGAATCGTTTGTTCTTTCTCCCCGGCGTTGAATGCCACGCGGGTCGTCATAATTTGAATCGTTGCACTGGCCGCAAAGGAAAAGGCCAGCGTCATCATGAATACAGAAGATATAACAAGTTTTTTTAACATCTGGCCTAATCCTTTAGGTGATACTTTTAGCGGATAAACCCGCGGTGCGCGCGATTACTGATATTTAATGGAGTACACAACGTCGGTTGAGACTTGACCGGCAGTAGATGCACCACCCGTCGCCACATATTGTGCCCAGTAATCAAAGCGAGCCGTATTACCGGCAACCGTAACAGTTTTAGCGCTATCGTTTGCAGTATTCAGGTTCAGTTTTGCTTTTGAAGAATCCAGTAAACCAACCTGAACTTTCTCCGCTCCGCCTGACGCTTTAGCCACGGTATTTTTCAGGTTACCGGTGGTGGCATCGATATTGGTGCTTTGCGCCAGTTCGAAGAATACGCTGGCAACTTTGCCATTGGTGCAGTTTGCGCCGCTTAACGTAATGTGGAATGGGGTATCGCCCGCACGCTGTCCATCCGTTGCAAGCGCGGTTGTACTAATAGAAGGTAAATGAACGGTAAAGTCTGGGCTTTCAGATTCGCCCTGTGCGTCACCGCCGGTAATAGTACAGGTTGCGTCGCTAATAGTACCTTCAAAAGTAATCGTGCCATCTTCTGCTGCCGCGGCGGTACCGATGGTTGAAAGAACGGCCAGGATTGCCAGCTTAGATAACTTATTCATAAAAATATCCATATCATTTCATTGGGGGGGGCTATTGTATAGAGGTCATCTCCTCCACCGCTATCGTCCCAGCCTAAATATATTCCTAGTTTTAAAATGGTATATTTATTAAATTTATGAATTAAGTTTTGCTTCAAACTTTTAAACGCAAATAATGCGAAGAAATGGGGGGGTTAAGATAATATCAATTCTAAAAATGAATTTTATCGGTATGGTGAATAATTAGGAGCCGTAAAAGTCTGGCAACACAATTGATTTATGTTTTGAAAAGTGAGCTTGAATCTTCACGTTCCAGAGGCTAGCATTAGGCAAAAGCAGTAAGGACATCAATCCCTTCCTCGTCGGGTTTAACGACGCGGAGGGGATTTTTTTTCATCTGTATCTAATGCAACGACTTTTAAGAGGTCAGGACATGAGCACTTTAGGTCATCAGTACGACAACTCTCTGGTATCTAACGCGTTTGGTTTTTTACGCCTTCCGATGAACTTCCAGCCCTACGACAGCGATGCTGACTGGGTGATCACCGGTGTGCCGTTCGATATGGCAACCTCGGGTCGTGCCGGTGGACGTCATGGCCCGGCGGCGATCCGTCAGGTTTCCACCAACCTGGCCTGGGAGCATAACCGCTTCCCGTGGAACTTCGACATGCGCGAGCGCCTGAACGTGGTTGACTGCGGTGACCTCGTGTATGCCTTCGGCGACGCGCGTGAGATGAGCGAAAAGCTGCAGGCCCACGCCGAGAAACTGTTGGCTGCCGGTAAGCGTATGCTCTCCTTCGGTGGCGACCACTTTGTGACTCTGCCACTGCTGCGCGCCCACGCGAAACACTTTGGCAAAATGGCGCTGGTCCATTTTGATGCGCATACCGACACCTACGCGAACGGCTGCGAGTTTGACCACGGAACTATGTTCTACACTGCACCGAACGAAGGCCTGATCGATCCGAACCACTCCGTGCAGATCGGTATTCGTACTGAGTTCGACAAAGACAACGGCTTCACCGTGCTGGATGCCTGCCAGGTGAACGATCGCGGCGTGGACGACATCATCGCGCAGGTGAAGCAGATTGTCGGCGATATGCCAGTCTACCTGACCTTCGACATCGACTGCCTGGATCCTGCCTTTGCGCCAGGCACCGGTACGCCGGTGATCGGTGGCCTGACGTCCGACCGCGCCATCAAGCTGGTGCGCGGCCTGAAGGATCTGAACATCGTCGGGATGGACGTGGTGGAAGTGGCGCCAGCCTATGACCAGTCCGAAATCACGGCCCTGGCGGCAGCGACCCTGGCACTGGAAATGCTCTACATTCAGGCGGCGAAAAAAGGCGAATAAGCCTTAGGCGCTGATTGCTGCTGCGCGACGCATGCGCAGCAGCAACATTCCTCCGGCCAGAAGGGTGATCGCCTGCGACACGACCAGGACCGAAAAGCCAGAGCTGACCGACCCGACCGATTTCATCACCACCCCCATCAGCAGCGGAATAAACGCCGCACAGATATTCCCTATGCCATTAATGATCCCATACGCGCTACCCACCGCTTCCCGCGCGGCATGATGTTGGATCACCGCAGGGATCGCAGCTCCCTGAAGTCCCCAGAACGCATTGGCGGACAACATAAACATCCCCAGCCAGACAGGCTGATGGCTGAGCATCAGCGCGACCACGGACAGCGCCGTTAACGCGCCTCCCACCACAAACAGCAGCGGTGCCTGTTCCGGGCGCATTTTGTCGAGCAGCACGCCGCCCAAAAATTTCGATCCCAGGCTCAGCAGGAAGGGAATGGCTGCAAGCAGGCCCGTAGCATGCAGTGAGAAGTGATGTTCATCGCGCAGCCATGCGGGCAGCCAGGCGCTGCTCCCCCAGAGATAGCTCAGCGTGGCGATTTCAACCAACAGGATCCAGCCCAGCAGCGGCGTTTGCCAGGCAAGGGTGAAGGTCTGCACCCATCCCGGCTTTTTCATCTTCCCCCGGCTCTGGGGCGCAGGCAGAAAGCGCCAGATTAACCCGCCACCCAGCACAAGATTCATGACGGCCAACGCGTAGAACGATCCCGCCCAGCCCAGATGCGCCATCAGCCAGGTGATCAGTGGAAAGCCCACCGCCAGCCCGAGCGAGACGCCCAGCGCGGTCACCGCGTTGGGTTTGCCGATCTCTTCTGCGTCAAAGCGCTCGCTGATAAAGCGCGTTTTTAATGAAAAGAGCGGCCCCTCCGCAATCCCCAGAATCACGCGCGCAATGAGCATCCCCATCAGCGAGCCGAGCAAGGGCGAAATCGCACAGACCGCGGCCCAAATCGCAATGCTGCTTAATAATCCCTGCCGATAATGAAGTTTGCTTTCAATAACTGGCGTTAATAATAAAGCCGAAAAACCATAACCCAGCAGAAAGCAGGTCATGAGCATTCCTTGTAACATTCTGTTTTCATTTAACTGAAAATGTGTGGCAAATTCCGGGTGTAAAATCATTACCGAGATATTCACACGGTCGATGTAGGAAATAATTATGAGTAATAAGAGTGCAATTGTACCTTGCCATCTTGCCGTCATGATGCCTGCCTTATGTCTGCGCGTGTGAATATTTTTTATCAGAGTGATTGTCACGGGTGTAAAATGGTTCACCTGTGAAACTCATTGTTTATTAAGAATAAAGTAAAAATAAGTTTCACAGGTGAAACACGATGACGTGCCACCTTTTTATTTTTAATGAGCAAAAAGAAAAGAAGTCAATATCTGTTTTTTGAAATTTTAGACTATCGAAAAATCGTATTCTTTCACGCGGCAATAATGAAAATTTCATATCGCTGCATTTTTTCGTGATCCTTTGCACACTTAGTTAATTAATTACCTCCTGGTTAACAAATTCGTCACATTCGCGCTTGACGAAACATTCATCGCTTTTATATTGACCGTATTAAATAAGAAACAGAGTTTCATATATGAAACAAAAGCCTGGAGGATCGTGATGAGCTGGATAGGCGTATGTGACGCAGAACAAGTACAGGAAGATTTCCCTTTTAGCGGCAACGTCGACGGTAAAGAGATCGGCGTTTATTTGATTGACGGTGAATATTACGCGCTGGAAGACGTATGCCCGCACGCATATGCCCTGCTGAGCCAGGGCTTCGTCGAAGATGGCAAGGTGGAATGCCCGCTACACGAGGCGGTGTTCGACGTCAAAACCGGCCAGTGCCTGCATGGCCCCGGTGGTCGCAACCTTAACCGCTACCCGGTTCGGGTCTTTGAAAACCAAATCCAGATTACCTTCGTCGAGGAGAGCGTGGCATGAGCGACACCCTGAACTACAACCCGGCGCTGCCGGAAAGCCGCCAGTTTACTCCGCCTGCAGAAGGCGGTAACGGTGCCATTCATAAGCCAGGCGATTACCAGAACCTGATCTGGCAAACCCGCAGCCGTGAGCCGGAAAACTGGGAGATGAACCTGATCGCGACGCTGGAAGATCTCTTCGAGCAGGGCGTTGAAACCTTGCCGGAGCTGGTGAACGGGCTGAACGCGGTGCGCATGCACGACCAGCAGGGCGAGCCCTGGAGCGACGCCAGCTTCCAGGCATTCTTACAGGTTAACGGCTACTGAGGACAACGCGATGACGACTACCGTACAAAACTATCTGGATAAAGGTCTGCGCGGCCTCTGGTATCCGGTACTGGCGAGCTGGGAAGTGCAGTCCGCGCCGGTGGGGATTACCCGCCTGGGCGAGCAGATTGTGGTCTGGCGCAATAAAGACGGCCAGGTGCAGGCGCTGGAAGACCGCTGTCCGCACCGCGGCGCACGCCTGTCGATGGGCTGGAACCTTGGGGACCGTATTGCCTGCTGGTACCACGGCGTGGAAGTGGCGGGCAATGGCGAAGTGAAAGATGTGCCCGCCGTGGACAAATGCCCGCTGGTCGGCCAGCAGTGCGTGCGCAGCTATAACGTGCAGGAGGCGCACGGCGCCATTTTCCTGTGGTTCGGCGTCACTGCTGACCAGCAGCCGGACGAGCTGACTTTCCCGGATGAGCTCGCCGACACGGACAGTTTCAGCAACTTCCTCTGCACCGCCGCGTGGAAATGCAATTACCAGTACGCGCTGGAAAACGTCATGGACCCGATGCACGGCACCTATCTGCATTCGTCGTCACATTCGATGGCAGAAGGGGATCGCAAGGCCGACATGGTGCTTCAGCCGACCAAAACCGGCTTCATCTTCGAGAAAAAGGGGCAGAGCGGCGTCAATTTCGACTGGGTGGAATTGGGCAACAGCGGCACCTGCTGGATGCGTCTCTCCATTCCGTATAAGAAGCGTTTCGGACCGGGCGGCCACTTCTTTATCGTCGGCATGGTGGTGCCGGAAGATAACGACAACTGCCGCGTCTTCTTCTGGCGCATCCGCCGCGTGCAGGGCTGGCAGCGCGATATGTGGCGCTTTATGTACCGCAATCGTCTGGAAAAACTGCACTGGGAAGTGCTGGAGCAGGACCGCGTGGTGCTGGAAAGCCTGGCGCCAAATGCCCGTGACCATGAATACCTCTACCAGCACGACGTCGGGCTCTCGCGCCTGCGCCGCATGATGCAAAAGGCCGCGAAAGAACAGCTGGCGATGCGCGAAGCGCAGCAGGGAGCCGCCTGATGAACAGACTGCTGAGCGGGAAGCGCATCGTCGTGACCGGCGCCGCGCGCGGGCTGGGTTACCACTTTGCCAGCGCCTGCGCTGCGCAAGGTGCCTGCGTGGTGATGTGCGACATCCTCAAAGGCGAGCTGGCCGAAAGCGCCCACCGTCTGAGCGAGCAAGGGTATGTAACCGAATCGCACGTTATCGATCTGGCCGATCCGCAGTCCATCGAGCAGGTATTCAGCGCCATTGGCAAACTGGGGCAGATTGACGGTCTGGTGAACAACGCGGCAATGGCGACCGGCGTGGGCGGTAAAAACATGCTGGATTACGATCCGGATCTCTGGGATCGGGTGATGAGCGTGAACGTCAAGGGCACCTGGCTGGTGACGCGTGCCGCCGTGCCGCTGCTGCGCGAAGGGGCAGGGATTGTGAACGTGGCGTCCGATACCGCGCTGTGGGGCGCGCCGCGCCTGATGGCCTACGTGGCCAGTAAGGGGGCGGTGATTGCGATGACCCGCTCAATGGCGCGCGAGCTGGGGGAAAAACGCATTCGAATCAACGCTATCGCGCCGGGGCTGACCCGCGTCGAGGCCACCGAATATGTGCCCGCCGAACGCCATCAGCTCTACGAAAATGGCCGCGCGTTAACGGGCGCGCAGCAGCCGGAGGATGTCACCGGCAGCGTGGTCTGGCTCTTAAGCGATCTGTCGCGGTTTATCACCGGGCAGCTGATCCCGGTCAACGGCGGTTTTGTCTTTAACTAAGGTATGGCGATTATGGCAAACGATCAGGAAGTGAAGTATCTGGTGCCGGGGCTTGAACGCGGTTTGCAGCTGCTGTTGGCCTTCGGCGAGCAGCATCGCGAGCTGACCTTTGCCGAGCTACACCGGCTGGTGGATATGCCGAAGGCCACTGCCTACCGCGTGGTGCAGACGCTGGAGTATATGGGTTTTCTGGAGCGCAATGCGCGCACCAATACCTTCTCGCTGGGCATGAACGTGCTGCGCCTGGGCTTTGAGTACATCGCCTCGCTGGACGTGGCGCAGGTAGGCCAGCCGGTGATCGAGCAGCTTCGCGATGTCAGCCAGTGCAGCAGCCATCTGGCGATCCGCGACGGACGCGACATTATTTACATTGCCCGCGTCAGCGCCGCCGGGTCGCGTATCAATCAGGTCAGCATTGGCACCCGTCTGCCGGTGCACTGTACCTCGCTTGGCCGCATGTTATTGACCGATATTTCCCGCGCCGATTTTGAACAGCTGTTCCCGCACGAGCGGCTGCCGGGCAACACGCCGGGGCAGCTTCACGACCGCGAAGCCCTGTGGCAGATGGTGCAGCAGGACAAAGCCCGCGGATATGTGATTGGCGAGTCTTTCTTCCGCCACGGCATCTCTTCCATCGTCTATCCGGTGTATGACCGAAGCCAGCGCGTGGCGGCGGTGGTCAGCATTCTGGTGCCGTCGGAGGAGATCCCGCAGACCGACCGCGAGCGGCTCCAGAACGAGGTTCGCCTCGCGGCAGATAAAATTTCTGGCTTCTTAGGGTACCTGTCACAGGCCAGTTAAATCAGTGAGTTAACGTCAGGCGCTTCAGTGCGTCGGGCATGTTTTACGCCCAATTTGGGCCAGATGAGGCAACGAACGATGAGTGTAACCGGAATTGAAAAGCTGGAATTTGGCGTGGAAGACCTGACGCACTGCGCCAAATTTATGCGTGATTTTGGCCTGACGGGCGATGCCAGCGGCCAGCGTTTTACCACCCTGAGCGGCGCGCGCGTGGAGCTTAATCCGATCGACAGCCCCGACCTGCCGCCAGCCTTTGAAGCGGGCAACACCCTGCGCCGTATGACCTGGGCGGTGGCCACCCCGGCAGACCTCGATGCGCTGCGCCCGAAGCTTGCCGGGCAGCCTGGCTTTCGTGAAGTGGGCGACGCCCTGGAGTGCCGCGATCCGAACGGCATGACGCTGCGCGTGCAGGTCAGCCAGCAGACCGACGTGGAGCTGAACGTTGAGCCGATTAACCAGTGGGGAGACGCTCGCCGAATCGACACCCCCAGCCCGGTCTACGATCGCGCCCAGCCGATTAACGTCGGGCACGTGGTGTTTTTCGTTGAGGAGCTGGCCGCGGTGGAGACATTCTATCGCGAAGTGCTCGGCTTCCAGGTCTCTGACCGCTACATCAATCGCGCCGTATTCCTGCGCTGCGGCGTGCGCGGCGGCCATCACAACCTGTTCCTGCTGCAATTACCGAACCGCAAGCGCGGGCTAAACCACGTTGCGTTTACGGTGCGCGACATCCACGAGGTGATCGGCGGCGGTATCGCGATGAATAAAAACGCCTGGAGCACGTTTATTGGGCCGGGCCGTCATCCGGTGTCGTCGGCCTATTTCTGGTACGTCAACAGCCCGACCGGCGGCGCGTTTGAGTATTACACCAACGACGATTACCTGACCGAAAACTGGCAGCCGCGCGAGCTGGAGCATTCGCTGGTCTCCTTCACCGAATGGGCGGTGGAAGGCGGCATCGACCACGACACGCGCCGTCAGCAGAAAAAGCCGGAGGCGGTATGACGTCGCGCATTGTCATTATCGGCGGCGGTCAGGCGGGCGGCTGGGCGGCAAAAACCCTCCGCGACGAGGGCTTCGAGGGCGAGATTTGCGTGGTGGCGGAAGAAGCGTGGGATTTCTACGAACGTCCGCCGCTGTCGAAGGCGTCTCTGCTGGAGCCTGACGCGGCGCTCCCGCGGCTGTTTTCCGAAGAGGCACAGCAGGCGCTGGATCTGACCTGGTACCGCCCACTGCGTGCGGAGCAGATCGACCGTCAGACAAAAACGGTGTGTTTAAGCAACGGTACGCATCTTAGTTACAACATTCTTTTGATTGCCACCGGAGGGCGGGCGCGTCTGCCGGGCGAGGCGTGGGCGGCGCATCCGCAGGTCTATACCCTGCGCCACTGGCAGGACGCGCAGCGTCTGAAGGGGCGTCTGGCGCAGAGTAAAACCCTGGCGATTGTGGGCGGCGGCTGGATCGGCCTTGAGATTGCCGCCTCCGCGCGCAAAAACGGCGTGGCGGTCACGCTGTTCGAGCAGCAGCCCGCGCTGTGCATGCGGTCGGTGAGCGGAGAAGTATCGCAACGCTTAGCGGCCATCCATCGCGAACAGGGCGTCGACATCCGTACCGGCTGCGGCGCGCTGGAGCT
Source organism: Enterobacter kobei (assembly GCF_001729765.1). Taxonomy (NCBI): domain Bacteria; kingdom Pseudomonadati; phylum Pseudomonadota; class Gammaproteobacteria; order Enterobacterales; family Enterobacteriaceae; genus Enterobacter; species Enterobacter kobei. The sequence goes on along the minus strand of NZ_CP017181.1, from coordinate 3,965,913 downwards.
GGAGGACGACAATGGCCTGCCGGTTATTCACTGTGATGGCCAGCGCGAAACCTTTAATGCGGTGGTGGTCGGGATCGGCGTCGATCTCAATCTGGAACTGGCGCACGATGCGGGGCTTCATACCGGGCGCGGGATCGTGGTGGACGCTCATGGGCGTACCTCGGATCCGTTCATCTTTGCGGCTGGCGATGTGGCTCAGCATCACCACTACGGCTTGTGCATTCAGTCGTGGGCATTTGCCCAGAATCAGGCGGTGGCGACGGCGAAAGCGATGCTCAACCCCGATGCGCCAGGCTACGACGACGCGCCGTGGCTGTGGTCGGATCAATACCAGCACAATATTCAGATCCTCGGCATTCCGCATCCGGGCAGCAACACGATAGCGCGTGAAGATTCGCTCTTTTTCTCGCTGGATGAAAACGGACGACTGACGCAGCTGGTGGCGTTTAACGATGCGCGCACCGTCAAGCTGGCGAAACGCTGGATGGCGGCAGGGCGGGATTTATCGGACGTACCGCTCGCCGACCCGACTTTTTCACTGATGTCATTGCGATAGCTAACCCGCACCCGTAGGGGGAGAGATGACCACATTAGAGACCAACACCGCGCCCGTTGAGGCAGGCGGTGAGGGAACCCGCACGCCTGAAAAAGCAGTGCGCTGGGCTATCCCGCTGTCGCTGCTGGCCTGCGTGCTGCTGGCGTTTT